>NZ_CP181499.1:3706222-4022259 GCF_052186135.1 Methylocystis sp. JAN1
GGTCCGCATGGCTGGCGGCGATCACCTCTTCCAGCTTGGCGGCTTGGCTGCGCTCCGCGTCCAAAGCGATTTCGAGTTCGCGGATCTTCCCCGCGAGATCGCCGGCATGGATCCGGCTCTGCGACAGCTCCCCCTGAAGCTTCCCCGCCTCGGCCTGCGATTCCGTGAGAGCGCCCTGCAACGTCTCGCCGCGCTGATGAAGAAAGACGGCTTCGTCCCGCGCCGTCGCGAGATCGCGCTGCAGCTCCGTGATGAGCGCGTCGTTATTGACGACGACGCCCTGCAGCCCTTCGAGCTCCCCGCGCAGATGATAGGCGTGGGCGCGCTCGGCCTCGTAGGCGTCATGGAAGGACGCGCCGACATCCTGCGCCTCGCGCAGGTCGGCTTCGAGCTTTTCGATGCGGCCTTCGTTAAGATGAATGATCGCCCGCAGCCTTTCATTCTCCGAGGCGAGCAGGCTGTTCTCGGCGCGGGCCTCCTCGCGTCCCTCATAGAGCGCGCGATTCTCCTCCTTCAGATCGGCGAGCGAGCCCTCGATCATCGCGATCATCATGCCTCGCTCCACGAGCGCGGCGTTCGTCTCCTCGCGCGCGGCGAGGATATGGCCGACCCAGTTGGAGATCTCGACGAAGCTCTCCTTGACCCGCGTCAGCTCGTCGATCTTTTGGACGAGATCGATGCAGCGATTCTTGATCTCCTCGTTTTCGGCCCCGATCTGGTCGAGCGTCCATTCCGGGAGCGGCTCGGGCCGCCCGAGTTGCGCGCCGGCGTGGCCCGACCACTGAGTCAGGCGATCATAGTCGGGTTCGAGGGATTCGTGGGCAGGCGCGTGTAGAAGGTCCGTCATTTGCAAGCTTTCCCATTCGGCCGACGCGCCGCCGGCGGACGCGATTCAGCGCTCCAGAGTTTTCGTCTCTGGGGGGGAGCATATTCAGGAAAGCAGAGGCGGCGGAATTCGACCATTCGGCCAGGTCGACGCCTTGGCTATTCTCCAAAAGGGGCCGGACGGGTCAAATTACTTAAGCCATTAGGACAAAAAAGCCGCGGCGCCCGAGGCCGCGGCTTCAATGCAAGGCAAACGTTCGCTTTTCGAGGCGCCTCAACCCTGGCGGGCCTTGTAGCGCTTCTGAACCTTGTTGATGACGTAGACGCGGCCCTTGCGGCGCACGATCTGGTTGGCGCGATGGCGCGAACGCAGGGATTTCAGCGAGTTGCGGACTTTCATTGGTCTATCCTCGGCAATACAACACTGGCCGGGATAACGCCCAGCGCCTCGTTGGCGGCGCATATGCCAAATTTCGCGCCGACGATCAAGTCAAAAACGGCGCCTCAAAAGAGGACATTGGCGAAAAACCGCAAATTCGCCCCCGGCAGCAACACCTCGTCCTTGCGGAAGGAGACGCTGTTGCGGATGTCCTGATTGAGCAGATTATTGCCCACAAGTCCAACCGTCATTTCCTTACCCCAGGCGTCGCCGGGCGCGAGGCTCATCCGGTAACTCACCTCCGCGCGCAGCAGATTGTAGCCCCTGGTCGGCGTCTCGCCGGTCTCGGCGATATCGTTCTGCGCGAAGGCGTGGAGAAGATTGGCCCGCGCCAGCCAGTTGGCGTCGCGCCAGAAGAGGCCGCCGCCGAGCCGCATGGGCGGGATGCGCGGGACATTCCCGCCGCTTGTAAAGCTCGCCCGCACGAGGTCGAACTGGTTTTCGACCCCGATCGTCCCGCCCATCAGCGGCGCGACGTCGAGCTGGCTCTGGAACTCCGCGCCGCGAAAGACGGCGTTGCGCTGCGAATAGAGGGCGAGGCGCAGGTCGCCCGCCCCGCCAATGGCGCAGCTTGCGAAATCGGTCTCGCAGACCGGCCCCGTAAGATTACGGAAGATGAAGCCGTCGAAGCGCGTGGCGTAAAGCGCCGCCTCGAAGCGCAACGGTCCGTCGGCCCGCCGCAGGCCGAGCTCCAGCGTCTTGGCTCTTTCGATTCCGAGATCCGGATTGCCGACGTCGAACGTGCCGGTCGCGTCGTGGACGCCGCGCGACAGAAGCTCGGGCGCGCGGGGGGCGCGTTCGACATATTGCGCGGAAAGGCTTGCAACAAGGCCGTAAGGGAGGTCGCGCAAAACGCCGAAGGCGGCGCTCGCCGGCGTGAAGCTGCGTCTCCTCGCCAGCGGCGCCGACGGATCGGCGAGAAAATCAGGCAAAGAGCCAGCCACCTGCGCATGTTCGATACGGCCGGCGAGTTGCATTTTCAGCTCGCCGGCAAGCTTAAGCTCGTTGAAGAGATAGCCAGCGACGGTCTTTGTCCGGTTGGGATCGTAAAGCCCGCCCGTCAGTCCCGGCGAAGTGAGGAGCTGGTGGTTTCCCTGGAGGCCGGCGGCGCTCGTCAGCGTTCCGAAAGGCAGCGCGACCGGCGTGAACTGCGTCTCGACCCGCACCTCCAGATCCTTGTTGGTGAAGGTCTGCTGCACGCCGTCAAAGCCGCCTTCATCGCCGAGCTCGTGATGCTTGTAGTCGGTGAGCCCCGCCCAGAAGCGGACGACGTCGACATAGGTCGATTTGACGGGAAGCTCGCCCCTTCCCGTCACCCGCGTCTGCCGCTGCTCGATGCGGGTGTCGGTCTCCGCGGGCTCGACGCCCGGAATGCGATAATGGCTGTCATATTGCGTGACGGCGAAGCCCACGAAGCCGCCGCCGGGCAGGAGGCGGCTTGCGCCCAGCGACGCGCCGCCCGAGCGCATGGATGAATTTGGCTGGCGCCCGTCCAGGCGAGGCGGCGGGTCCGGGGGAAAAAGATAAGGATAGCCCGGGATGCGGTAATCGCCGGCGCGCCGGCCATGGACGTCCGCGTGCACGACGACGTCGTCGCGTCCGGCGTCGAGAAGCGTCGCATTCTCCAGCAGGTTGTCGACCGTCGCGATCGCCGCGCGGGTCTCGGCCCGCGCGCAACCGATTTCCCGGAAGGAGACGGCGTCCCCGCAGGGCGCTTTCTCCGGAATGCGGTTGTTGGAGACATTCACCACGCCGCCGACGGCCTGCGAGCCCCAGCGCAGCGTGGCGGGGCCGCGCACCACCTCCATCTGGCTCGCGCCGAGCGGGTCGAGCGGCACGCCGTGATCCTCGCCCATCTCCGAGACGCCGCTCGCCCCGACGCCGTTCTCCTGGATGCGCACGCGGTAATTATCGAGACCGCGCACGATGGGACGGCTCGCCGCGCCGGGGGCGAAGGTCGACGACGTGACGCCGGGCCTGGCGAAGAGAACGTCCCCCAGCGTGGTCCCGGTGGAGGCGCGTAGTTCTTCACTCGTGACGACCGTGACGGCGGCGTATTGGTCCGGGGCAATGGCCAGGACGCCGCGGGGCGCGGGTTCGGAGGTGGGGCTCACGGGCGCCGCCGGCGGCGAAGGCGCCCGCGTCTGCGCGACCGGCGCGGCGGGGCGGCGCGCCATCCGGCTCGTGGTCCCGACTTCAATCGTCGGGAGGGATCGCTGCCCGGCCGCCGGGACGGTCAAGGCGAGCGTCCCAGCCAAAAAGACCGGCACCCTTCGCCGGCATCCCTTGACGCCTGTCTTCCATCGCATGAACGCCTCCCCCGGAATGTTATATTGTAACGTATAGGACGTTATAACATTACATTCTTCTGTCAAGAACGGTTGGCCTTCACCGGCAGGCGCTGGGGCGATGGAAGGAGGAATGCGGCGGCGCGTCAGCCCTGCGAAGCCGCAAACTTTTCCCAGCCCGCGGCGCGAAGCCGGCAGGCGGGGCATTCGCCGCAGCCGTAACCCCAGTCGAAACGCTTGCCGCGCTCGCCGAGATAGCAGGTATGCGTCTCCTCGACGATGAGCGAGACGAGCGACTCGCCGCCGAGATCCCGGGCGAGCGCCCAGGTCGCCGCCTTGTCGATCCACATCAGCGGCGTATGGATTTCGAGATCCATCGCCATGCCCAGCGTCAGGGCGCGATTGAGCGCGCGGATCGTTTCGTGCCGGCAGTCCGGATAGCCGGAATAATCCGTCTCGCACATGCCCGCGACGAGGTCGTTGACGCCGCGCCGATAGGCGAGCGCCGCCGCGAAGGTGAGGAACAGCAGGTTGCGCCCCGGCACGAAGGTGGTCGGCAGGCCGTCCTCGCGCATCGCGATTTCCGCCTCGCGCGTCAAGGCCGTGTCGGAAATCGCGCCGAGCGCTTCGATGGCGATGGTGTGATCCTCGCCAAGCCGCGCGGCCCAATCGGGCGACAGCTTTGCGAGCGCCTCGCGCAGAACCGCGCGTCGGTCGAGCTCGACGCGATGACGCTGGCCGTAATCGAAGCCCACCGTCTCGACGCGCGCGAAACGGGAGAGCGCCCAGGCGAGGCAGGTCGTCGAGTCCTGGCCGCCCGAGAAGAGAACGAGCGCGGATGCGCTCTCATGATGATCGGAGGCCATGACGGCTCGCTTGCTGCAAGGCGACGGAGTGAAAAGCGCGGCGCTTTTTCTCATTCTACGTCCGCCCCTCCAGGCTTCAAGCGCGCCTCGGGCGCAAGCGCGAGCGAAGAGAGAGAGACAGGCGCCCGAAATTTATGCGGCCGCACGGAAAAAAGTCAGTTTTTTCGAAGCCTTTGTTCGAAGGCCGACTTCGAGCCGCTCCCTTCGCGGTTGAGCTTCAACTTTACTGACACCGCCGCCCGCATCAACCGGCGACGCATTGTCAAGGTCTCCGAAAGCCACAGTTTACCAACTGTTGAGCAACCGCCAGGGAGGCGAATATGGGACAGTCGACATATCGAGGTTTCGCGTCGATGGATCACGAGAAGCATCTCGAGATTGCGCGCAAAGGCGGAAGGTCGGTTCCCGCGGAGAAGCGCAGCTTCTCGCAGAACCACGAACTCGCCGCGCAGGCCGGGCGAAAAGGCGGACAGAGCGTCGCGGCGAAGGATCGCAGCTTCTTCCGCGACCGGGCGCTCGCCGCTACCGCCGGCCGCAAGGGCGGGCATGCGTCTCACGGCCAGCGTCACCAGTAGTCGCGTCGTTTGGATGGATTCCTTTCGCTCGCATGATTTTATGCGAGCGAAAAGGCTAGGCGGCGGGGCGGCGAGCCGCGCGCTGCTGTGCGGGCGTGTCGAATTTCGGCAGGGCGTTCATCACGCGCTGCGGCGGGAAAACGACGATGGCGTCCGTTCCTTCGCGCACTTTCGATTTCAGCATGAAGTGGCCGCCATGCAGCTCGACGAGGCCCTTCACGATGGGCAGGCCGAGGCCCGTGCCTTCGTCCGCGTTCTTCTGCGCGAGCGTGCCGCGGCCGAACGATGACATCACGGTGGCGATCTCGTTCTCGGGAATGCCCGGCCCCGTATCCTTGATGGCGATATACTGGCCGCCGGCGCTGGTCCAGCCGACCTTCAACGTCACCTGACCGCCTTGCGGCGTGAATTTGATCGCGTTGGTGAGGAGGTTGAGGATCACCTGGCGCACGGCGCGCTCGTCGGCCCAGATGCGCGGCAGGCTCGGCTCCACGGATTCGACGAGCTTGATGTCGCGCTTCTGCGCGCGGATCGTCAGCAGGTGCCTGCATTCCTGCGCGATATTGACCAGCGAGACGCTTTCTTCCTTCAGTTCGTAACGCCCGGCCTCGACGCGGGAGAGATCGAGAATTTCGTTGATGAGCATCAGCAGATGCTGGCCGCTCGAATGAATGTCGCTTGAATAGTCGCGATAGGCCGGATTGGCGTGGGGGCCGAAAAGCTCGCCTTTGAGCACTTCCGAAAAGCCGAGGATCGCGTTGAGCGGCGTGCGCAGCTCATGGCTCATGGTGGCGAGGAAGCGCGACTTGGCGAGATTGGCCTCCTCCGCGCGCCGGCGCGCCTCGTCCATATTGGCGTTGGCCTGCTCCAGCTCGGCGATCAGCTCGTTCTTTTCCGCGCGGAAAAAAAGGCTTTCCGAGGCGATCTGATGGAATCGCCTGGCGAGCACATAGAAAAAGACCTGCGTCGCCACGACGGTCGCGAGAAGCGCGATGAACGTGTCGCCGCCACCGCGATTGACATAGGCGATATAGGCGATCGCCGTCAGCGAACTCGGCGCGATGGTCGCATAGACCGCCGCCGGAATGGTCGCCGTGACCATCGTATTGAAGGCCGACGAGAGGAGCAGCATCACGATGAGGAGCGTGCGGGCGTTCGGATCCTTGGCGGCGAAGAGCATCGCCGCGACGCCCGCCCAGACGACCCCGTGGACCAGCTCGGCGCCGACGAATTTGGTGCGCCACTGCTTGACCGTCACCTTTTCGTCCTCGACCGCCTCGAGGCTCTTGGCGGTCCCGTAGCAGAGGATGAGGCTCGAAAAGGCGAGGACGAGCCAGATGATGATGCGCTGGCCCGGCGCCCAGTAGAGCGCGAGCAGGGACATCATCAGGATGAGCGCGACCGCCGAGACCGCGGAATTGACCCGGGTCTCCGCATAGGCTCTCAACAGTTGCAGATCCGTGCCGCGATGCCCGGTGTCGGATGTGGTCAGGCGTTCCCGCGCCTGCCGGACCCGGGCGCCGATGCGACGCTTCTGCGTCGCCGTCCGGGGATCGAGGCCGCGGCCACGCTCGATCATTTCGGCGGTGACTTCACTCATTCTTCACACGCACGCAGGGCCAAACTCAAACGTTACTTGCAATGAGACAATTGCTTAGAAAGATTAACAGCCCCCTCACAAATCGCCACGATTTCGACCATATTCGGGCTTCCAGCCCCATGAGGTAGGCATGCTGCTCTATGACGCGCCGCGCGCGCCAAATCCGAGGCGAGTCGGTATTTTTCTCGCCGAAAAGGGCGTTACCGTCCCCGTCCGCAACGTCGACCTCATGGCGCTGGACCATATGGAATCCGATTTCGCGCGCATTAACCCTCTGCGCGCCGTTCCGGCGCTTGTTCTCGACGACGGCTCGATACTGACGGAGTCCGTCGCCATCTGCCGCTATATCGAGTGGCTGCGCCCCGAGCCGCCGCTTTTCGGCCGCGACGGACGCGAGCAGGCCTTCGTCGAGATGTGGCAGCGGCGGATGGAGTTCGCCCTCTTCCTCCCCGTCGCCTTCGCCTTCCGCCACGGCCACCCCAGAATGGGCGTTCTGGAGAAGCCGCAATTTCCCGAATTCGCCGAGGCGCAGCGCGGACGAGCGGCCGCGGCGATGCGCTTTCTGGACGGCGAGCTCGCGGACCGCGCCTTTGTCGCGGGCGAGGCCTTCACCATCGCCGACATCACCGCTTTCGTCGCGCTGGAGCTGACCCGGCTTGCGCGGATCGAGGTCCCGCCGGAACTGACCCGCCTCGCGCGCTGGCGGGCGGCGGTGGGCGCGCGGCCGAGCGTGGCGGTCTGATGGGGCGCGACGCGGCGAAACGGCTGGAAGCGCTTTCGGCGCAAATCCGCGCCTGCCGGCATTGCGCGGAGGCGGCGACGCCCCTGCCCCATGCGCCGCGCCCCGTCTTTCGCGTGTCGCCCACGGCGCGGCTCCTCGTGGCGAGCCAGGCGCCCGGCAATCTCGTGAACCAGACCGGCATCCCTTTCAACGACCCCTCGGGCGAGCGGCTTCGCGACTGGATGGGGGTCGACCGCGATATTTTCTACGACGTCTCCCGCGTCGCCATCGCGCCCATGGGCTTCTGCTTTCCCGGCAATGACGCGGCTGGCGGCGATCTTCCGCCGCGGCCCGAATGCCGGAGGCTCTGGCACGACAAGCTCTTCGCGGCGCTGCCGCAGATCGAGACGGTGCTCGCCATCGGCCGCTACGCGCAGGACTACCACTTCGACCGGCTCGGCCATGATCTGCCAAAGGGCGCGGGCGTCTCTCAGACGGTCGCCCGCTGGCGGGAGTTTCAAGGCGCGCGGCCGCTGATCTTCCCCTTGCCACATCCCTCCTGGCGGAATACCGGATGGCTGAAAAAGAACCCCTGGTTCGAGGCGGAGGTCCTGCCGGCGCTGCGCGCCGAGGTCGCGCGGCTTGTGAAAAAATGAGACAGGCGGGCATGGACGTCGTCGCCGTCGGATCGGGCCCTCGCGCCGTCGCTTTCGCCAATGATCGGCGGCTCGCGCTGATCGCGGGTCCCTGCGCGCTGGAGAGCCGCGACATGGCGCTGGAAGTCGCAGCCGAACTGGCGCGCCTCTCGGACCGGCTGGGGATCGGCGTCGTCTTCAAGACCTCCTTCGACAAGGCCAATCGCACGAGCGGCGAAGCCCCGCGAGGGATCGGCCTCGAGGCCGCCCTGCCGATCTTCGCGGAGATCAGGGAGAAGACCGGCCTGCCCGTCACGACCGACGTGCATGAGAGCTGGCAGTGCGCGCCCGTGGCCGAGGTCGTCGACCTCCTGCAGATCCCCGCCTTTCTCTGCCGGCAGACCGATCTCATCGTCGCGGCGGCGCGGACGGGAAGACCGGTGAACATCAAGAAGGGGCAATTTCTCGCGCCCTGGGACATGGCGCACTCCGTCGGGAAGGCCCGAAAGGCGGGCGCTTCCGGCGTAATCGTCGCCGAACGGGGGACGAGCTTCGGCTACAACGCCCTCGTCGCCGACATGCGGTCGCTCGCCATCCTGGCGGAGACAGGCGCGCCGGTGATCTTCGACGCGACCCACTCCGCGCAGCAGCCCGGCGGCCGGGGCGCGTCGTCAGGAGGCGAGCGTCGCTTCGTCGCGACGCTGGCGCGGGCGGCCGTAGCGGTGGGGGTGGCCGGCCTCTTCGTCGAGACGCATCCGAACCCGGACGCGGCCGCCTCCGACAGCGCGACGCAGATTCCGCTGCGGGAGCTGGAGCCGACGGTGGAGGCGCTTCTTGCCTTCGACCGTCTGGCGAAGGGGATTTAGCCGATGACCGGGGCTCAGCCCCGGCCCCGATAGGGCGGCACGCCCTGATCCGGGAGCCACAGCCCCTCCGGGGCTTGCCCGGTCTGCCAGAAGACATCGATCGGAATGCCGCCGCGCGGATACCAGTAGCCGCCGACGCGCAGCCATTTCGGCTTCATCGCCGCGACGAGGTCGCGCCCGATGCGCACCGTGCAATCCTCGTGGAAAGCCCCGTGATTGCGGAAGCTTCCGAGATAGAGCTTTAAGGACTTCGACTCGACGAGCTTCTCGCCCGGAACATAGTCGATGACGATATGGGCAAAGTCGGGCTGGCCCGTGACCGGACAGAGCGAGGTGAACTCGGGCGCGGTGAAGCGCACGAGATAGGTCGCGTCCCTGTGCGGATTGGGCACGAGATCGAGTTCGGCGTCGTCCGGCGAAGCGGGAAGCGGCGCCTTCTCGCCAAGGAGCAGCGCGCCTTCATGGGTCTTGGTCATGGGGCTAAAGATAACGGCCCGCCCCGATCGTCAAGGCGTCCGACTCCCTCCCCGCGCGCGGGAGAGGGGATTACGGATCCCGGTCGTCCGCGCATTCGCCCATGCGCAGCGTGATCGGATGCGCGGTCATCCAGCCGGAGAGAAAGCGGGCGCCGTCCGCCTTGAGCGCCGCCTGCATTTCCGCGCGGATGATCTCCAGCCACTTCTGCCGGCGGTCGGGCGTGTTCATCTCGGCCGGCACGCCGAGGTCGATGGCCTTGACCGCGAACTGGAAGGGCATGGTGCGCCAGAAGGCCACGGCCCCGCCGCCCTGCATCGCCTCGACGGCGGATTCGGGCGTTTTGGCGAGCTTCTCCTGTTCCGCGAGGGGAACGGCGTCGGGCTTGCCGTTATACGGCGTGGCGATGACGACGCCGTTGCGAAAGAACATGTTGGCGACCGTTCCCTTGCGCTCGGCGACGAGATTGCCGCCGATCACGAAGGTCGCATTCGACTTCTCGACCGCGCATTTCGTCATGCGGTCGAAACAGGCGGCGACGCCGGACATATGGGCGTTGCAGCCGGTCTCGATCCATTTCGCCATGGTCTCGGGCTTCACGTCGAGAATATAGGCGACGCCCTGGGAATATTCGCAGCGCTGCACCAGCGCCGCCGGCCAGCCCATGAAGTCCTCGGAGACGGGAGAGCAGGTTCCGGCGCGCACCGGCGACTTGTCGAAAGCCGCCTTGATCGCGGCGACATGCTCCGCCGTCTGCGCCCGCGCGCCGGCCGCCCCGGCCAGAAAGGCCGCCGCAAGCGCGGCGGCGCGCGCGCGCTTTCTCCTGTGGAACGCCATGTCTCTCCCCCGCTTTTTCTTGTCGCGGCGAGGCCGCGCGGGCTCTTCCGGCGCTTTGCTTTTCACAAAAGGCTCGAAACGAACCGTCGACTCGCGCTTTATCTTTGATAAAACTCAAGTTAGCCGGGCCTGAGCGCCAGTCAACAGCTTTCCGCGTCCTGACGCCGCCGCGTCGCAGCGCGGTTTTCCGCCCGGCGGGCGTGGAAAGACGGGCCTAAACCGCCCGGTCAGGCTTTCCCGCGCCGACGAACAAGGCTAAAAGGCGGCGCTGCCCCGCGGCGCATCAAAAAGAGGCCCATATATGACCGAGATCATCGACATCCACGCCCGTGAAATTCTCGACTCGCGCGGGAATCCGACCGTCGAGGTCGACGTGACGCTCGAGGACGGGTCTTTCGGCCGCGCCGCTGTCCCGTCGGGCGCCTCGACGGGCGCGCATGAAGCCGTTGAAAAGCGCGACGGCGACAAGAGCCGCTACCTTGGCAAAGGCGTGCTCCAGGCCGTCGACAATGTGAACGACGAAATCGCCGGCGCCCTGCTCGGACTCGACGCCGAGGACCAGGTCGGGGTCGATCAGGCGATGATCAAGCTGGACGGCACGCCGAACAAGAGCCGGCTCGGCGCCAACGCCATTCTCGGCGTCTCGCTCGCCGTCGCCAAGGCCGCCGCCGAAGCGTCGACGCTCCCCCTTTACCGCTATGTCGGCGGCACGCAGGCGCGCGTCCTGCCCACGCCGATGATGAATATCGTCAATGGCGGCGTCCATGCGGACAACCCCATCGACTTCCAGGAATTCATGATCATGCCGACCGGCGCGGACAGCGTGCGCGACGGCGTTCGCTGGGGCGCGGAAATCTTCCACACGCTGAAGAGCGCTCTGAAGAAGGCCGGGCTTTCGACCTCGGTCGGCGACGAAGGCGGCTTCGCGCCGAACCTTCCCTCGGCCGAAGCCGCGCTCGACTTTATCATGAAGGCGATCGAAGACGCGGGCTTCAAGCCGGGCGTCGACGTGCATCTCGCATCGGACTGCGCCGCGACCGAGTTCTTCAAGGATGGCAAATATGTCTATGAAGGCGAGGGCGTGACCCGCACGGTCGACGAGCAGGTCGCCTATCTCGCCAAGCTCGCCAGCGCCTATCCGATCGTCTCGATCGAGGACGGCATGGCCGAGGACGATTGGGAAGGCTGGAAGAAGCTCACCGACGCCATCGGCAAGAAGGTGCAGATCGTCGGCGACGATCTCTTCGTGACCAACGTCAACCGCCTGTCTCAGGGCATCAAGAGCGGCACGGCGAATTCGATTCTGGTGAAGGTCAACCAGATCGGATCGCTCACCGAGACGATCTCCGCCGTCGATATGGCTCACCGCGCCGGCTACACCAGCGTCATGTCGCATCGCTCGGGCGAGACCGAGGACTCGACCATCGCCGATCTCGCGGTCGCGCTGAACTGCGGCCAGATCAAGACCGGCTCGCTCGCCCGTTCGGACCGGATCGCCAAATACAATCAGCTCATCCGCATCGAGGAAGAGCTGGGCGAGGCGGCGATCTATGCGGGCAAGAGCGCGATCAAGCAGTTGGCGTAAAGAACGGCGATCTTCGCGCTCAAATCCCTCCCCTTTACGGGGAGGGTGGCGAGCGAAGCGAGCCGGGTGGGGTCCGGCTCGGGGACGTTCTCCGCTCGACTTCACCCCACCCGACCCCGCTTCGCGGGGCCACCCTCCCCGTGAAGGGGAGGGATTTTTGTAACAAACGCCCGGCTTACCCGATGACCATGGAAAAAACCTTCGATCCCGCCGCCATCGAGTCCCGCATCCGCGAGACCTGGGAAGAGCGCCAAGCCTTCCGCGCCGGGCGTCCCGAGCGCGCCGCCGCCGCGCCCTATTCCATCGTCATTCCGCCGCCCAACGTCACCGGCAGCCTGCATATGGGCCATGCCCTCAACAACACGCTGCAGGACATTCTCGTGCGCTATCACCGCATGAAGGGCCTCGACGTGCTGTGGCAGCCGGGCACGGACCATGCGGGCATCGCCACGCAGATGGTGGTCGAGCGCCAGCTCATGGAGCGGCAGGAACCCGGCCGCCGCGAGATGGGCCGCGAGAAGTTTCTGGAGCGCGTCTGGGAATGGAAGGCCGAGTCCGGCGGCAAGATCGTCGAGCAGTTGAAACGCCTCGGCGCCTCCTGCGACTGGTCGCGCGAGCGTTTCACGCTGGATGAAGGCCTGTCGCGCGCGGTGGCGAAGGTCTTCGTGCAGCTTTATCGCGACGGGCTGCTCTACAAGGACAAGCGCCTCGTCAATTGGGACCCCGTGCTGCACACGGCCATCTCCGATCTCGAAGTGCAGCAGATCGAGGTGAAAGGCCATCTGTGGCGCTTCAAATATCCGGTCGTGGACGACGCCGGGAACGAGACCGGCGAGTTTATCGTCGTCGCGACGACGCGTCCCGAGACCATGCTCGGCGACACCGCCGTGGCCGTGCATCCCGAAGATGAGCGCTACAAGGCGCTCGTCGGCAAGAAGCTGCGCCTGCCGCTCGTCGGGCGTTTCATCCCTGTCGTGGCGGATGAATATTCAGACCCCGAAAAGGGCACCGGCGCAGTGAAGATTACGCCGGCGCACGACTTCAACGACTTCGAGGTCGGCAAGCGCCACGGGCTGCGCCTCGTCAATGTGCTCGACGCGCAGGCGCGCATGGCGCTCGGCGCCAACGCCGAATTCCACGAGGGCGTGGAGCCCTCGGAAGAACTCGCCGCGACCGTCGCCGCGCTCGACGGCCAGGACCGGTTCGCCGCGCGAAAGCTGGTCGTCGACATGATGGAGGCGAAAGGCCTTCTCGACGGCGTGGATGACCACAAGCACATGGTCCCACATGGCGACCGTTCGCAGGCGGTGCTGGAGCCGCGCCTGACCGACCAGTGGTACGTGGACGCCAAGACGCTGGCGCAGCCGGCCCTCGCCGCCGTGCGCGAGGGCCGCACGGCCTTCGTGCCGAAGAACTGGGAAAAGACCTATTTCGACTGGCTCGAAAACATCCAGCCCTGGTGCGTCTCGCGCCAGCTCTGGTGGGGCCATCGCATTCCCGCCTGGTACGACGCCGACGGCAATGTCTATGTCGAGGAGACGGAGGAAGCGGCGCATGTCGCCGCGCGCTCGCGCACCGGCGCCGACGCGCCGCTCACGCGCGACGAGGACGTGCTCGACACCTGGTTCTCCTCCGCGCTCTGGCCCTTCTCCACGCTGGGCTGGCCGGACGAGACGCCGGAGCTCGCGCGCTTCTATCCGACGAATGTGCTGGTCACGGGCTTCGACATCATCTTCTTCTGGGTCGCCCGCATGATGATGATGGGCCTGCACTTCAGGAAGGAGATTCCTTTCCGCGACGTCTACATCCACGCCCTCGTCCGCGACGAGAAGGGCGCCAAGATGTCGAAGTCCAAGGGCAACGTCATCGACCCGCTGCATCTCATCGACGAATATGGCGCGGACGCGCTGCGCTTCACGCTCGCGGCGATGGCGGCGCAGGGTCGCGACATCAAGCTTTCGACGCAGCGCGTCGAAGGCTACCGCAATTTCGCGACGAAGCTCTGGAACGCCTCGCGCTTCGCCGAGATGAACGGCTGCGCGCGCGTTTCGGGCTACGACCCGCGCGCCAACAAGGTGACGCTCAATCGCTGGATCGTCGGCGAAGCGGCCCGCACGGTGCGCGAGGTGAGCGCGGCGATCGACGCCTATCGTTTCAACGACGCGGCCGGCGCCGCCTATCGCTTCGTCTGGAACGTGTTTTGCGACTGGTATGTGGAGCTCACCAAGCCGCTGCTGACCGGCGCCGATGGCGCGGAAAAAGACGAGACGCGCGCAACGACCGCCTTCGCGCTCGACCAGATCTATGCGCTGCTGCATCCCTTCATGCCCTTCATCACCGAGGAGCTGTGGGCGATCAAGGGCGCGGAGGGTCCCGCGCGGGAAAGCCTGCTGGCTTTGGCGCAATGGCCGTCGCTGGAGGGCCTTGAAGACGCCGAGGCCGAAAGCGAAATGGGCTGGGTGGTGGATCTCATCTCGGAGATTCGCTCCTTGCGCGCCGAGATGAATCTCAACACCGAGACGGAGCTTCTGCTCATCGGCGCCGACGCGGCCTTGCAAGCCCGCGCGACGCGCTGGGAGGAGACGATCAGGAAGCTCGCGCGGCAGTCGAAGATCGGCTTCGCCGACGCCGCGCCGAAATCCTCTGCGCAGATCATCGTGCGTGGGAGCGTGGTCGCCATTCCGCTCGAAGGCGTGATCGACCTTGGCGCGGAGAAAGCGCGTCTCGCCAAGGAAATCGCCAAGCTCGAGAGCGAGGTGAAGAAGGTCGACGCCAAGCTCGGCAATCCGGGCTTCCTCGCCAAGGCGGACGAGGAAGTGATCGAGGAGCACAAGGAGCGCCGCGAAGAGGCGCTGACGCGGATCGAGAAGCTCGACGCGGCGCTGGGACGGCTGGGGTAGAGCCCCCTCCCCAGCCCTCCCCCGCTTGCGCGGTCGCCGCCTTCATACACAGAGCTGATCGCGAGCCATGTTTCCCTCCCCCTTGCGGGGAGGGACCAAGAGTGGGGGTCGACAATCTAGATCGTTACGCGGGCTCCCCCCACCCTGCCCTCCCCGCGAGGGGGAGGGATGGATCGTGGCCTTCATCGAAAGCCTCGACCGTCATTGCGAGGAGCATATCGCGAAGTCGGGTATATCCGACTTCGAAGACATATGGCGAAGTCGGGTATACCCGACTTCGAAGAAATGCGACGAAGCAATCCGGAGCCGCGAGGACGGCCCTGGATTGCTTCGCTCCGCTCGCAATGACGGAAGACGACGCGACAAGTCGGCGCTAAACTACGCCCATGACCCTCACGCACAAACCCGTCGGCCCCGGCTCCCACGTCTTCCTCGTCGACGGCTCGTCCTTCGTCTTTCGCGCCTATTTCCAGTCGATCCGGCAGGACGCGAAGTATAATTATCGCTCGGACCGCCTGCCGACCGGCGCGGTTCGCCTCTTTTGCACCAAGCTTCTCCAATTCGTGCGCGAAGGCGCGGCGGGCGTGACGCCGACGCATCTCGCCATCATCTTCGACAAGAGCGAGAATTCCTTCCGCAAGGAAATCTACCCGGACTACAAGGCGCATCGCTCCGAGCCGCCGGAAGACCTCGTTCCGCAATTTCCGCTCATGCGCGCCGCCGTGCGCGCCTTCGGCCTCACGCCG
The DNA here is from genome assembly GCF_052186135.1 of Methylocystis sp. JAN1. Lineage (GTDB taxonomy): Bacteria > Pseudomonadota > Alphaproteobacteria > Rhizobiales > Beijerinckiaceae > Methylocystis. The sequence goes on from NZ_CP181499.1 coordinate 3,721,580, forward strand.
ATCGAGCAGGACGTCTATGAGGCGGACGACCTGATCGCGACCTACGCCGCGCAGGCGCGCCAGAAGGGCGCGGACGTGCTTATCGTCTCCGCCGACAAGGACCTGATGCAACTCGTCGGCCCCGGCGTGACGATGTACGACCCAGCGTCGGGAACGGCGGGGACAAAGGGCGCCCGCGAGGAGCGGCTGATTACGGAAGCGGAGGTCGTCGATTATTTCGGCGTCCCGCCCGGCAAGGTCGTCGAAGTGCAGGCGCTCGCCGGCGACTCGACCGACAATGTGCCCGGCGCGAAGGGCATCGGCGTGAAAACCGCCGCGCAGCTCATCAACGAATATGGCGATCTCGACACGCTTTTGGAGAAGGCGCCCGGCATCAAGCAGCCCAAACGCCGCGAGGCGCTGACGGACCCGGAGGCCGTCAAACTCATTCGATTGTCGAGAAAGCTTGTCGAACTGGTGCGCGACGCGCCGGTGGAGACGAAGCTCGAAGATTTGGGGCTTCATCAACCCGACGCACAGAAGCTTATCGCCTTCCTGCAGGCGATGGAGTTCACCACCATCACCCGCCGCGTCGGCGAGCTTTACGGCGTCGACATCCACGAGATCGAGCCTGATCCGCACTTCGTCGGCGCGGCGGGCTGGCGCGCGCGCAATGGCGAAGTCAATCATGGGGCGGCTCCGAAGCCGGTGGAACGGAAGGAGCCGGCGGCCCACAAGGCTTTCGCAGACGGCTACGCCCCTTCATCGCTCGCCGCCGCGCGAAAGGCCGAGGCGCTCGCTTCGAAAATCGACCGCTCGACCTATGAAACCGTCATGTCCGTCGAACGGCTCGACCAATGGATCGCCGACGCGTTCGAAGCCGGCCTCGTCGCGCTCGACACGGAGACGACCTCGCTCGACCCGATGAGCTGCGAGCTCGTCGGCGTGTCTCTGGCGCTCGGACCGGGCCGCGCCTGCTATATTCCCGTTGGCCATCGCGAGGGCGGGCATGACGACCTTTTCGGCGGCGCCGATCTGGTCCCGGGGCAGATTCCGCTCGGCGTCGCGATAGAGAAACTCAGGCCGCTCTTCGAGGACGACGCCGTCCTGAAGGTCGCGCAGAACATGAAATACGATCTGCTCGTGCTCTCGCGTTACGGGATCGCCGTCGCGCCGATCGAGGACACGATGCTGATCTCCTATGCGCTCGATTCGGGCCGCAACAATCACGGCCTCGACGAGCTGGCGAAGAAGCATCTTGGCCACGAGAACATTACCTTCGCGCAGGTCGCCGGCACCGGGCGCAATTTCATCGGCTTCGCGCGCGTTGCGCTCGACAAGGCGACGGAATATGCGGCGGAAGACGCCGACGTGTCGCTGCGTCTTTGGCGCGCGCTGGCGCCGCGCCTGCCCGCCGAGCACAAGACCGCTGTCTACGAGACGCTGGAGCGTCCGATGGTCGAGACGCTGGCGCGCATGGAGCGGCGCGGGATCACCATTGACCGCCACATGCTTTCGCGGCTCTCCGGCGAATTCGCGCAGGACATGGCGCGTCTCGAAGCCGATATTTTCGAACTTGCCGGCGAGAGCTTCAATCTCGGCTCGCCCAAGCAGTTGGGCGACATTCTCTTCGGCAAAATGGGCCTGCCCGGCGCCAGGAAAACGGCGACCGGGGCCTGGTCGACTTCGGCGAGCGTGCTCGAAGACCTCGCGGCCGAAGGCAATGAATTTGCGCGGCGCATCCTCGACTGGCGCCAGCTTTCCAAGCTTAAGAGCACTTATGCCGACGCCCTGCCCGGCTTCGTGAACAAGGAGACGGGGCGCGTTCACACCTGCTATTCGCTCGCGGCGACGACAACGGGGCGCTTGTCTTCGTCAGAGCCGAATTTGCAGAATATCCCCGTGCGCAACGAGGCGGGACGCAAGATCCGCAAGGCCTTCATCGCCGCGCCCGGCCATGTGCTGATTTCCGCCGATTACTCGCAGATCGAGCTGCGCCTGCTCGCGCATATCGCCGACATACCGCAGCTGAAGAAGGCTTTCGCGGACGGGATCGACATTCACGCAATGACGGCGTCCGAAATGTTCGGCGTGCCGGTCAAAGACATGCCGCCGGAAGTGCGCCGCCGCGCCAAGGCGATCAATTTCGGCATCATCTACGGCATTTCCGCCTTCGGCCTCGCCAATCAGCTCTCCATTCCGCGCGAGGAGGCGAGCGCCTATATCAAGAAGTATTTCGAGCGCTTCCCCGGCATTCGCGACTACATGGACGCGACGAAAAAGACGGTGCGAGAGAAATTATGCGTGACGACCATTTTCGGCCGCTCGCTGCATTTCCCGCGCATGTCGTCGGCGAACCCGTCCGACCGCGCCTTTTATGAACGCGCGGCGATCAACGCGCCGATTCAGGGCGCCGCCGCCGACATCATCCGCCGGGCCATGGCGCGCATGGACGAGGCGCTGGAGGAGGCGGGCCTGAAAGCGCAGATGCTGCTGCAGGTGCACGACGAATTGGTGTTCGAGGCGCCGGAGGAGGAAGCGGAAGCGACGATCGAGATCGCGCGCCGCGTGATGGAGCAGGCGCCGCTCCCGGCGGTGCAGATGAGCGTGCCGCTGCATGTCGATGCGCGCGCGGCGAAGAACTGGGACGAGGCGCATTGACGCCGGACCGCGAGCCTCCAGGCTCGCTCTCGCCATGCGAGCCTGAAGGCTCGCGGTCCGGCGCTAAATCCCCGGATCGACGCCCGGAGCCGGCGGTTCCTTCTTCCTTTCCAGCCCGTAGCTGTAGCGCGTCCAGAAGCGCTCGTGGAAGTAATAGAGCGCGAAGATCGCGATCATCTCGACGCCGGTAATCTCCGCGGAAAGCGCGGCGTCGTGGACGAAGGCGTTGACGATGACAAAGGCCGAGAGGCTTGCCGGCAAAAGCCAGGAGAACGCCTTGGCGAGGCTGCGCTGCCGCGAGGGACGATAGCTCTCGCGCTCGATCTCGACGCCTTCCATCGAGGCATAGCTGAGATCGGTCAACGGCGCCTCGGCGCGGCGCTCCGAGGCCGTCACCGTCTTCACCATGCCCACCGCCACGGTCTCGTTGGTGATGCGGTCGATGAGGATAAAGCCGCCGGTCTCTCGGTTCTCGATATAGGGATCGCACGCGACGACCGTCTCGAGAGAGAGCTTCGCCTCGCCGATCTCGTTGAAGCCGAGCGTCTCGCCCGACGCAATCGGCGCCGCGAGGCCGGACTCGATCTCGATGCGGGAATCGACCTCGCTCACATTCGCGGGCGTCGTCCTTGTTCCGATTTTCAACAGATAGCTCTTGCCCGCGGCGAGCGGCTCGCGCACGAGCCACAACAGCCTCGCCTCCAGCCGGTCGCCGACCTTCGCGGGCGAGACGGGCGAGGACAGGAGATCGCCGCGTGAGCAGTCGATTTCCTCGGCGAGCGTGATCGTCACGGACTGGCCGGAGACGGCGCTTTCGAGATCGCCGTCATAAGTGACGACGCGAGAAACGCGCGTGTCCCGGCCCAGCGGCAGGATGCGAACAATGTCGCCGGGGCGGATGTTGCCGCCGCTGATGAAGCCGGAAAAACCACGGAAATCGAGATTGGGGCGATTGACCCATTGCACCGGCATGCGGAAGGGCGCGATGCGCATCACGTCCTCGACCGCGACGCCTTCGAGATAGGTCAGCAAAGGCGGTCCGTCATGCCAGGGCATGTTGGCGGCGCCGTCATGCACAAGATTGTCGCCGTCCTTGGCGACGAGCGGCAGGACGTAAATTGAAGCAAAGCGCAGATGCTTCGCGAATTCGCGGAAATCCGCCTCGATCTTGCGGAAGACCTCCTCGCTGTAGCCGACGAGGTCCATCTTGTTCACCGCGACGACGACATGCCGCACGCCGAACATCGAGTTGATGACGCTGTGGCGGCGCGTCTGCGGCAGGATGCCCTTGCGCGCGTCGACGAGCAGGATGGCGAGATCGGCGGTCGACGCGCCGACGGCCATGTTGCGCGTATACTGCTCGTGGCCGGGCGTGTCGGCGACGATGAATTTGCGCTTGTCGGTCGCGAAATAGCGGTAGGCGACGTCGATGGTGATGCCCTGCTCGCGCTCGGCGGCGAGGCCGTCGACGAGCAGTGCGAAGTCGAGCTCGTCGCCCTGCGTGCCGTGCTTCCGGGAGTCGGCTTCGAGCGCGGCGATGAGATCGTCCGGCGCGAGATCGGCGTCGTAGAGCAGACGGCCGATCAGCGTCGACTTGCCGTCGTCGACCGAACCGCAAGTGATGAAGCGCAGGAGCGGCTTGTCGGCCGCGTGACGCGCGGCGGCCGGCGCGGGCGCGTCGATGACCTCGGCGCTCTGCATCAGAAATACCCTTCCTGCTTCTTCTGTTCCATGGAGCTGGAGCCGTCATGGTCGATCAGGCGGCCCTGCCGCTCGGAAGAGCGGCTCTCGCGCATTTCGGTGATGATCTCGTCGAGCGTCGCGGCCTCGCTCTCGATGCCGCCGGTGAGCGGATAGCAACCAAGCGTGCGGAAGCGCACCATCTTGTTCTCGATCGCTTCGCCCGGTTCGAGCCGCATGCGCGCGTCGTCGACCATGATCAGCGTGCCGCTGCGGCGCACGACGGGCCGCTCCTTGGCGAAGTAAAGCGGCACGACAGGAATGTTCTCGCGCGCGACGTAATCCCAGATGTCGGCCTCCGTCCAATTGGACATCGGGAAGATGCGCAGGCTTTCGCCGGGCGCCTTGCGGGTGTTGTAGAGGCGCCAGAATTCCGGTCGCTGGTTCTTCGGGTCCCAGCGATGCTGCGCCGTGCGGAAGGAGAGGACGCGCTCCTTGGCGCGCGACTTCTCCTCGTCGCGCCGCGCGCCGCCAAAGGCCGCGTCGAACTTGTATTTGTCGAGCGCCTGCTTCAGCGCCTCCGTCTTCATGATCTCGGTATGAAGCTTCGAGCCGTGCACGAAGGGGCTGATATTCATCTCAAGCCCCTTGGGATTGACATATTCGATCAGCTCCAGTCCCCACTCCTTCACGATCCTGTCGCGAAATTCGATCATTTCGCGGAACTTCCACGTCGTGTTGACGTGAAGCAGGGGGAAAGGGATTTTCGACGGATAAAAGGCCTTCCGGGCGACATGCAGCATCGCCATGGAGTCCTTGCCGATCGAAAAGAGCATCACCGGCTTTTCGCATTCCGCGACAGCCTCGCGCATGATGTGAATGCTCTCGGCTTCAAGGCGGTCGAGATGGCCGAGCGAACGCGTCGGAAGGGCGCTCATCCGAACACCTCCGGCGCCGGCTGCGGGCCGGGGCCGCGGCGCAGAACGCCATCCTCGCCGACATGCAGGCCGCATTCCTTCTTGTCGTCCTGCTCCCACCACCAGCGGCCGGCGCGTTCGTCCTCGCCGGGCTCTATGGCGCGCGTGCAGGGCGCGCAGCCGATGGAGAGAAATCCCCTGGCGTGCAGCTCGTTCACGGGGATGGAAAACTCCTGCGTGGCGTCAACGATGGCGTCGCGCGTGTAATCGATGACGGGATTGATCTTGAGCACCTTGTGTCCGGCGTCGAAAGCGATGAGCGGCGCATCGGCGCGGGCGGCCGACTGATCCGCGCGCAGGCCCGTGATCCAGCCCGAGACGCCGTCGAGCAGGCGCGACAGCGGCTCGACCTTGCGCACATGGCAGCAGGCCTTGCGCGCCTCGACGGATTTATAGAAGCCGTTGACGCCCTGCTCTTCCACAAGGGCTTCGAGCGGCGCGGCCTGCGGATAGGCCGCGCGGATGCGGCGGGCGTAGCGGGCCTCGGTCTCTTCCCAAAGCGTGTAGGTTTCAGGAAAAAGCCGCCCTGTGTCGATCGTCGCGACGTCGATGTCGAGCCCCTGGGTGAAGATCGAATGCGTGATGAACTGATCCTCGACTCCGAAGCTCGTCGTGAAGACGATGCGGCCGGGGATGAGTTCGCGCACGAGCTGGAGGCGATGATCGAGATCGAGCGGCGCGAGGCGGGGCGCAAGGATTTCAGCGATGGAAGCCGTCATTTCGCCGCCGCCTTTCGCCGCGCGTCGAGGATGGAGCCCGCCGCGACATAGCCGCGCTGATAGGTGCGCGAATAAGCGGCGCGGGCCGCCCGCCATTGGGACTCGTCCTGCCGTTCGGCCAGATCGTCCGGAATCTCGACCGTATCGAAGCCGCAGCCGAGCGCGTGGGCGTATTGATCCGCGAGCAGACGCCCGCTTGCGCGCAGCTCGCCCGTAAAGCCCGCGCGGCGAACGAGGCGCGCGAGCGAGAAGCCGCGTCCGTCGGCGAAAGCCGGGAAGGCGATCTCGATGAGACCGAGACGCGACAGCGCCGGAACGAGCGCGGCGGGATCGGTCGTGTTCGGGACGTTCACACCCAGGGAGACGCCCCCGGGAAGATGAGCGAGCGCATGTTCCAGACGCGAGAACGAGACGACCGCCTTGCCGCTCTTCGGCAAGGCTTCCTCGTCCGCGAGCCGGCGCCAGTCGTCTTCGATGAAACGGCCGTCAGATATCAGCGCCATCTTCGCCCTCCCGGCGCAGCACGTCCTTGAAGCGGGCGTGACCGACGCGCCGCCATGTTTCGATGAAAGCCTCGCCTTCCCGGCGCTCGGCCAGATAGAAGTCGACAATATGCTCGATCACGTCGGGAACCTGCTCCGCCGTCACGCCCGGGCCCAGGATCTCGCCGATATGCGCCGAGAAGGTCGGATCGCCGCCAAGCGTGATCTGGTAGGATTCCCTGCCTTTCTTTTCGAGGCCGAGAATGCCGATCGCGCCCACATGATGGTGGCCGCAGGCGTTGATGCAGCCTGAAATCTTGATCCCGAGCTTGCCGATGCGCCGCTGGCGCGAGAGGTCCGAAAAACGCTTCGAGATCGCCTGCGCGATGGGAATGGAGCGCGCCGTGGCGAGCGAGCAATAGTCGAGGCCGGGGCAGGAGATGATGTCCGAGACAAGGCCGGCGTTGGCCGTCGCCAGGCCGGCGGCGTCGAGCGTCTTCCACAGATCGAAGAGGTCGTCCTGCCTCACATGCGGCAGAATGACGTTCTGTTCGTGGCTGATGCGCAGTTCGCCGAAGCCGAAGCGCTCGCTGGCGTCGGCCAGCACGCGCATCTGCGCCGAGGTGGCGTCGCCTGGAATGCCGCCAATGGGCTTCAGCGAGACGGTGACGATCGCATAGCCCGGAACCTTGTGAGGCGCCACATTGACGTCCACGAAATTGCCGAAGGCCGGATGCGCGACGCGCTCGGTCCGCAGCTTCGCGGATTCCGCCGGAAGGGCGTCATAAGGCGGCGGCGCGAAAAAGGCCGCGATGCGCTCGAACTCGGCAGGATCGTAGGCGAAGACCGAGCGATCCATGGAGGCGAACTCGGCCTCGACGGCGCTGCGCACCTCGTCGATCCCCTTCTCGTGAACGAGGATCTTGATGCGCGCCTTGTATTTGTTGTCGCGGCGGCCAAAGCGGTTGTACACGCGCATGATCGCTTCGAGATAAGCGAGCAGATCGGCGCGCGGCGCATAGTCGCGAATGACCTTGCCGATGAAGGGCGAACGGCCGAGGCCGCCGCCGACGGCCACCTGATAGCCGATCTCGCCCGCCTGGTTCTTCACGATGCGAAGGCCGATGTCATGCGCCATGATCGCCGCGCGATCATGTTCGGCGCCCGTCACCGCGATCTTGAATTTGCGCGGCAGGAACGAGAACTCCGGATGAAAGCTCGACCATTGGCGCAGGAACTCGGCTGTGGCGCGCGGGTCTTCGATTTCATCCGGGGCGACGCCGGAGAAATGGTCGGCCGTGACGTTGCGGATGCAGTTGCCGGATGTCTGAATGGCGTGCATCTCGACTTCGGCGAGCGCCTCCAGAATGTCGGGCGTATCGACGAGCTTCGGCCAATTGTACTGCAGGTTTTGGCGGGTCGTGAAGTGCCCGTAGCCGCGGTCATATTTATCCGCGATGTCGGCGAGACGGCGCATCTGCCGCGCGGTGAGCGTGCCATAGGGAATGGCGACGCGCAGCATGTAGGCGTGAAGCTGAAGATAGAGCCCGTTCATCAGGCGGAACGGGCGGAACTCGTCTTCCGTGAGCGCGCCTTCGAGGCGCCGGCGCACCTGCTCGCGAAACTCCGCGACGCGCTCCTTGACGAAGGCGGCGTCATATTCGTCGTAGCGATAGGTCGTGGTGGGGGCGTTGGGCCGCGCGAGAGCGGGATCGTGAGCGGTCATTTACGCGGCTCCTTGCGCCTGCTTGCCGAGATCGAGACGCACGCTCGGCCCCTTGATGCGCATTTTTTCGCGATAATGCAGCGGAGTCGGAACGCCGTCCGCGCCGACCTCCACATCGGCGAGATAGACGTCGACGACGCGATTGGCGGCGACCTCGGCCTTGCCGAAAGCCTCCAGCGCGCCGGCCTCTTCCTTGTCCTGCGCGACGCGCGCGCGTCGATGGTCGCGCTCCCAGCCTTCAGGCCCAAGGAACAGCACCTCGCCATCGGCGAGATCGGAGGCCAGCAGGATCTGCGGATGTTTGAGCGCGGACATTACGTCTCCTGCGCCAGTTTGAGCGAGAGGCCGCTCATCTCGTCCGACCAGACGATCTGGCAGGAGAGACGGGAATTTTCGTAGAGCATCGGCAGCTCGTCGAGCTTTTCCAGCTCGTCCTCGCGCGGCGGCGGCACGCGCGCGACCGATCCGGCGTCGAGCACGACATGGCATTCCGCGCAGGCGAGCGCCCCGCCGCATGTGTTCTCCATGCCCATGCCATAGTCGCGCAATATTTCCATCAGCCGCCATCCTTCGACAGCCGCGAGCTCGTGAACGACGCCGTTACGGTCCTCGACGCGCAGGAAGGGCGTATCGGGCTCCAACGGCGTGAGGGGCGGATCGGCGATGATGTCCAATGCAATACTCATGCGCTCGTTTCAGGTTAATAGCGGCGGCGTTCACGGCCGGCGGCGGTGGCGTTCTGTATTTCGAACGGTTAGATACTCTAAATCGCACGCATGTCAATTCACCTTGCAGAAATGCCTAATGCATGAAAATTACATGATAATGCTGTGAAAACTGCCCGCACGAGCCGAATTAAAAGCTGGGACATGACAAACGGGCACATTCTATGTTTGTTAAGAATCGGGTGACCAATCGGAACGGCAGCGCGCAAGCGCATAGGAGACCGCATGGTAAAAAGGCCGATCAAAACCACGAAGGAAACGCCGCCGCCTCCGAAGAAGGAGCCGGAACCGCGTCGCGAGGTGAGAGAGATCGCCTCGCCGCAGCAATCTTCAGGAGCAATTATGAAACCAACGGTCATTGTCGTCGGCGCCGATAAGGGGGGCGTGGGAAAGACGACAATTGCGCGAGCCGTTCTCGACTTCCTCTCCCTCAACAACTTACAGGCCCGCGCCTTCGACACGGAGACGCCGCGGGGCACGCTCTATCGCTTCCATCCCGACGAGACGATGATCGTCGATCTGACGTCGACCGCCGACCAGATGAAGATCATCGACACGCTCAATTCCTCGCAGGCCAAGGTCAGCATCATCGACGTGCGCGCCGGCGGCCTGAGCCCGGCGCTGGAGGCGCTGGACGAGATCGGCTTTTTCGACGCGGTGAAAGCCGGGGAGTTCCGCTTCATCCTGCTTCACGTCATCGGCCCGTCCATCGCCTCGCTCGAGGAGATCGCGGAAATTGCGCCTTACATGACGGACGCCAATTATTTCATGGTGAAAAACCATGTGAACGACACGACGTTCTTCGAGTGGGATCCGCAGACGCACGCCAAATATTTTGAGGACGTGCACACGACCGGCGAGATCACCATCCCGAAGCTCGGCGAACTGGCCTATGAGCAGGTGGAGCTTGCGGGCGCGCCCTATTCGACCTTCATCGCCAATCAGACGGCGGAGGGCGAACCGGCGGATCACTCCTTCGTCTTGCGCGGTTATGTCCGCACCTGGCTCGCCAGAGTTGCGGACGAATTCGAGCGGGTCGGGCTTCTCGACCTCATCAACGGCGCAGGCAAAGGGCGTTAAGACGCGGGCGGCGCCGCCCTCGTCCGCGAGGATTAAATGAGTCGCCGCACCCTCGTCTTCTTTGTCTGCTCGCCGCATTCGCGCACCGGCGTGACCACGGCGGCGCGACTCCTGACCGACTATTATCTCTCGCGCGGACTCCCGGTCGAAGGCTTCGACACGGATTCGCGCGAGCCTTCCTACGCCCCGCGATTTCCGGGCCTTTCGCAAGTCGTCGACATCTGCGACGTGAAGGGTCAGATTTCGCTCTTCGACCGTCTGCTGATCCCCGACGGGACCCCGAAGGTCATCGATGTGTGGAGCCGGTCTTTCGACCAGCTTTTCGCGACCATCGCCGAGATCGGTTTTCTGGAAGAGGCCGGACGCGCGGGCGTCCAGCCGATCATTTTCTACCAGTCGGACGTTTCGCAGACGGCTGCGAACAATGCGCGGCTCCTCAACACGACCTGGCCGGAACTTTGGATCACCGTCGTCCACAATGAGGGCGCGGCGCCGCTGGGACCGGACGCCTTGCATATCCTCGCGCAATATCCCGCGCGCGGGAAGCTCGTGATCCCCCGGCTCGAAGCGGCGATCGCGTGGGCGCTCGGCGATTTCGACCTCTCGCTGTCGGCCTTCCTGAAGGAGCCGCCCGGCGACATGTCCATCGTCGTGCGCGCCGCGCTCAAGGCGTGGCTCCTGCCCATCTTCACGCAATTGCAGAGCTTCGAATTGCGGCTGGATCTTCAATCCAGCGAGTTCCTGCGCTAGAGCGCGGCTGGCGAAAAAGGAGGAACCGACTTTCGCATGGAGCGCGCTCTAAACCTTTAGAATCAATCACGTCGTCAGCGTTTAGGCGAGACCAATGGAATACAGAAAACTGGGACTTACCGATCTCTCCGTCTCGGCCATTTGTCTGGGCTCCATGACGTGGGGCCAGCAAAACACGGAGGCCGAGGGGCATGAGCAGCTCGACTACGCGGCGTCGCGCGGCGTGAATTTCATCGACACGGCCGAAATCTACTCAATCCCCCCGCGCCCCGAAACGCAGGGGTCGACCGAGCGCATCATCGGCTCCTGGCTCGCAAGGCGCAAAAACCGCGACAAAGTGATCGTCGCGACCAAGGTCGCGGGACGCGGCGACGCGAAATGGCTGCGCGAAGACGGCGCCGGCACGGTCCTCGACCGCCGGAACATCGCCTACGCCATCGAGGGCTCGCTGAGGCGGCTGCAAACCGATTATGTCGATCTCTACCAGCTTCACTGGCCCGATCGCTCTCTGCCGCTCTGGGGCGCGGGCGGCACGACCTATCGACGACCCTCCAAGCGCGCGGAAGTCCCATTCGAGGAGACGCTGGCGGCGCTGGAGGATCTCGTGAGGGCCGGCAAGGTCCGCCATATCGGCCTGTCCAACGAGACGCCCTGGGGCGTCGCGCGCTTCCTGCGGGCGGCGGAGCTGGGCCACGGGCCGCGCGTCGTCTCCATTCAAAACGCTTACAACCTGATCAACCGCACTTTCGAGATGGGCCTCGCCGAATTCGCCGAGCGCGACGGCGTGGGGCTTCTCGCCTATTCGCCGCTGGCGCAGGGCTACCTCACCGGCAAATATCAGGGCGGCGCCCGCCCGCCCGGCGCCCGCACGACGCTGTTCGAACGGGCGCAACGCTACGAGAAGCCCGGCGTCGAGGCGGCGATCGGCGCTTATCTGAAGCTCGCGAAGGAGATCGGCGCCGATCCCGCGCAGCTCGCCATCGCCTATGTGACGTCGCGCCCCTTCGTCACCTCCAACATCATCGGCGCGACGACCATGGCGCAATTGAAGACGGATCTGGATTCCGTGAATTTGACGATCACGCCGGAGATCGAGGAGCGAATTGACGAGATCCACCAGCTTCACGGCAATCCGGCGCCTTAGCCGCGAGCGCCAGGCCCTCCGCCTCCCTGGCTCTTTCCCGCATCATGGCCGCGCTTGTCGCGGGCATGACGGCGGGGAGACGATCGATCACGCCCAACTATCTGCGCCCCTAAGCATGCCCCGCGCTGGACGACAGCCGCTCAAGATCAATCCCCATCGATCGCAGCGCGCGGGTATATTTGCTCCCGAGATCGCGATCGAAAAGCAGCTCCGGATCGGCCGGACAGTGGAGCCAGCCGTTTCTCTGGATTTCGTCCTCGAGCTGCCCGGCGTCCCAACCCGCATAACCCAAAGCGAGCAGCGCGTGATGCGGCCCCTCGCCGGCGGCGATGGCGCGGAGAATGTCGATCGTCGCCGTCAGCGACACGCCGTCGTCGATCGGCAGCGTGGAATTGTCGAGAAAGAAATCCGGCGAATGAAGGACGAAGCCGCGATCCGTCTGCACCGGGCCGCCGGAGAGCACCTGAATCTCCTCGGCGCCGCGCGGCAGGCTGATGCGCTCCTGCGGCGCGATGACCTGCAGTTGCACAAGGAGTTCGGGGAAGTTTTTCACCCGCGCCGGCTGATTGACCACAATGCCCATCGCGCCTTCTTCCGAATGGGCGCAGAGATAGATCACCGCGCGCGCAAAGCGCTCATCCGCCATGCCGGGCATGGCGACCAGCAATTGCCCGTCGAGATAACGCCGTCCCGATTCACGCGGGCCGCCGCCCAACGGATACTCGGAACCTTGCTTTGAAGGCCGCACGCTCATAGGGTCATGCTACGCCCGCAACGCCCCCTTAACAAGCGGCGTGGATAGATGGGGCGTTTCAAACGTCCAGAAATCAAGCCCATGAAATCGCTAGAGTCGAAGACGCGCGCTATTCTCGCCTCCACCATAGCCATGGCCGTCCTGAGCGCCGCCGCGGCGCAAGCGCCCGCGCGCGCCGCGGGCCCCGACTTCGCCACCGCCCCCGCCAAAGGGAGCGTCTCGGCCGTGCGGCTGCTTGCGGCCGGCCCGATTCACGACGGCGCATATCGGGCGGGCGTGGAGATCAGCCTCGATCCGCATACCGTCACCTATTGGCGACAGCCGGGAGAGGCCGGCTCGCCGCCCGTCTTCGATTTCTCGAAATCGACCAATGTCGCGACGGTCGAAGTCGCCTACCCGGCGCCCAAACATATCGACGAGGCCGGCACGGTCGTCGTCGGCTATGACGAGACCGTGATCTTTCCGCTCAAAGTCGTCCCGAAAGACCCCGCGTCGCCGGTGACGCTCGATATGCGGCTCGATTACGCCGCCTGCGGCAAGATCTGCCTGCCGGCCAAGGCCGATCTGTCGCTCGCCCTGCCGCAGACGGGCGCCTCGCCCTTCGCCGCCGTCGTCGCCGCCGCCGAAAGGCGCGTGCCTGCGAAGATCGGCGCCGCGGACGCCAAGAAGCGGCTTTCTCTCAAGAAGGCTGGCGACGGCTGGCGCCTCAGCGTCGCGGGCCCCGGCAAGGCGAAGGACGTCTTCGCGGAGGTTCAGGAGCCGCTCTTCATCGAGAGCAGGCGCGACGGCAAGGATTTCTCGCTTACCCTGTTCTCGACCGGTCCCGTTCCAAAGAGCGCCGACGCGACGCTGACGGTCCTCACCGACAAAGACGCCTTCGAGGCGCCCGCGCATTTGGAGTGACGCCCGCCTCGCCCCTCACCCTTCCACGCAAGCACCCCGCAAGCGGGGAGAGAGAAGTGACGGGGCGCGCTTATTTTGCCGCCTCGCCTTACTCCGCCTCGGCGTCCGCCGGCGTCGCGTCGACCGTCGCCGTTTCCTGCTTGGGCGTGCGCTTGAAGGTCGATTTGCGGCCGCGGATGGTCTGCAGGATCTTCGCGCCGTTCGCGAAGGCGAGATAGATGAAGAGCGGCGGCACCGACCCCGCCGTCCGCGCGTAATCGAGCACCGCGCCGCGTCTCAGCGCCAGATAGGGCGGGAGCGTGACGCCGAGCGCCACCATCAGCGTCATGGCCAGGATCAGTTCGAGGAGGCCCGAATAGGGCGCGAACGAGCCATGCAGCATGGCCCCGAGCGCGAAGGCGATGAGCCCGATGGCGGCCGCCGGGAAGAAGATCTGGTGGGCGATGAGCGAAATCGCCATCACGCGCTTCATGAGCGGCCACGGCGCTTCCCAGATCGGCAGGACGGTCTTTTGCGCCACCTGCACGAAGCCGTTGGACCAGCGGCGCTGCTGGCGGCGGAAGTCGCGAATGCCGTCCGGCACCTGTCCGGGAATCGGCGGCTGCGAAACGAAGAGGCCATGCCAGCCCTTGAGCTCGGCGCGAACCGTGAGATCGAGATCCTCGCATAGCGAGTAATCCGACCAGCCGCCGGCGTCCTCGACCGTGGCGCGGCGCCAGATCCCGCCCGTGCCGTTGAACTGGAAAAGCCAGCCGGCGAGCGCCCGCGAGCGCTGCTCGACCATGTAATGGCCATCCTGGATGAGGCCCTGGGCGCGGGTGAGCCAGTTCGTCTCGTAATTCTGGAACTCGCAGCGCGACTGCACGAAGCCGGCGCGGCCGTCGGTGAGGAAAAGCGGCACAGTGCGCCTCAGCCAATCGGCCGGCGGACGGAAATCCGCATCCAGCATGGCGATGAAGGGCTCGTCGGTCAGCGTCAGGCCATGGGCGCAGGCCCCGGCCTTGAAACCGGAGCGATCCGCGCGGCGCACATGGTCGACGATCGTCCCATTGGCGCGCAGCTCCTCGGCGACGCGCTCGGCGCGTTCGCTCGTCTCGTCGGTGGAATCGTCGAGAAGCTGGATGCGCAGTCTGTCCTTCGGCCAGTCGAGCTGGGCGACGCAGCGCAGCGACTGCTCGGTGACGAGCGGCTCGTTGAAGACCGGAATCTGCAGCAGCACATGCGGCAGATCCGCGTCCGGGACCGACGGCGCCTGCGGATCGCGCGCGCCGCGCGCAAGATCGTAAAGAAAGCGCCCGATGACGACGAGATAGCCAAGTCCGATGGCGACGAGGATCGCGGCGCAGAGCCAGGCGACGGCGTCGACGAGGAAAAGGAAGAGTCCGAGCAGCAAAAGGTTATCCTTCTTCATGCGCGGGGGGCGCCGGCTGCGCCGCGACGCGCGCGTGAACTTTGTCCTTCGCCCAGATCACCCGGTCGGTCATCCAGGCGTTCACCCAGACCGCAAGCATCACCGCCTCGCGGAAGATAAAAACCGCAGGCGCTGCATAGGATAACTGCCATCCTTTGGCCATGGAAAGCAATGTCTCCAGCGCAAACCAGAGCGAAAGGGTCGCCGCCCCGCCCCAAAACGGCGTCATTCCCGCAACCGGCGCGGCCAGGGCGCCCGCCACAACTGACGGAAAGGCTTGGCAGATCGGCTCGGCAAGGAAGGACAGCAGCTCATCGTTGCGGCGGATCACGCTCCAGCGCAATTGCCGTTGATAAACGTCCCGAAAGCTGCGCGCGCCGAGCTCCTGGCGGACGGGGCGGTGAGAGAAAACAGGGCGTTGACCGATTCGCCGCATGGCCTTGGCCAGCGCATTGTCCTCGCCCACCGTATGCGAAATGGCGTCGAAGCCGCCCGCGCGCAGGAAGTCGGAGCGGCGAAACAGCATGATCTTGCCGACCCCGTGCCCCTGCCCGAGGCACGAGGCCAGAAACAGCATGCGGGCGTGCGGCCCGTTGATGATCCCCGCCTCCACATGCGCCGCGAAATTTTCAAGGCCGGCGCAATAGGGAATGGCGCAGACGAGCCCGACATCGTCGTTGAGCTGGCGCAGATGCTCCGCGAGCGCGCCGGGCTCCAGAAGGACGTTGGCGTCCTTCATCAGGATCACGTCGTTTTCCGCCTGCATGAAGGGCGCGTAGAGATTGTCGACCTTGGGACTCGCCGCGAAGCGGGCGGTCGAGGCGAGCAGACGCGAGGGAACCTCCGGGTGGCGCGCGAAAAGCTCGCGCATCTTCCGCGCGGCGGGGCAGTCCGCGTCCACGGCGGAAGCGGTGACGTCGAAGCGCGGATAGGTCTGCGCGAGAGCCGATTCCTGCGTGCGCTCGAATCCTTCCTCCAGCAGCTTCACCGGCAGCACGACGGAGACCGGCGGCTGGTCGCGCCGCCGCGCCCGCCGCTCGGCGATCCGCGGCTGTAGGATGGTGGCCGCGACGGAGACGACGAGGAGCGCGATGGCCACGGTCCAATAGATCGCCGCGACCCAGCTCAGGGCGACCCAGAAAGTCACGTCTCTTCGCCGCGCTCTTGGGATTCCGGCACCTCGACATGGAAGCGCCGCATCACGCCGTCCACGAGGCCGTGCGGGACGAAAGTGAAGAAGCGCATGGCGTAATACATGAAGCGCGGAAAGGCGATGACGGCGCGGCCGCGCTCCAGTCCGCGCTTGATGATCTGCGCCGCCTTCTCGTCGGACACCGCCCCCGGCTGCCAGGATTTCGTGCGCGCCGACATGGGCGTCTCGACGAAGCCCGGCACGATGAGGCTCACCTTCACGCCATGCGGCGCAAGCCGCCCGCGCAGGCAATCCGCCCACATGTGAACGCTCGCCTTGGCGGCGCAATAAGAAGGCGAATAGGGCAGGCTCCGCACGCCCGCCATGGAGCCGATAATGGCGATGTGACCCCGCCCCCTCGCCGCCATGGGCGTGATCGCCGGCTCGACCGTATTGAAAACGCCCGAAACATTGATCGCCATCATGGCGCGCACGGCTTCCGGCGTTTCGAGAATCTGCCCCGGCGAGAGGCCCGTCGCCACGCCGGCGTTGGCGACGAGGATGTCGATGGGACGCGCCGCGTGGACGGCCCCGACGATCGCCGCCATGGCCTCGCGGTCGCGAACGTCGGCGACGCGCGTCTCGACCTCCGCGGCGCCGGCGGCGCGGCAGGCTTCGGCCGTCGCGTCGAGGCGCTTCTGGTCGCGCCCGAGAAGATAGAGGCTGGCGCCGCCCTTCGCATAGGCGACGGCGAGCGCCCGGCCGATGCCGGAGGAGGCGCCGGTGATGAGAAGGCGTTTGGTCACTTGCAGCCTCCGCGCGCCCACCCCCCTCCCCCTTGCGGGGAGAGGCTGGGGGTGGGGGTCGACAATCTTGGGTTGTTGCTGCGGCTCACCTCCACCCTAGCCCTCCCCGCAAGGGGGAGGGAATGAGAGCGTCGATCGACTAAAGGCAAGGGCCTCATTTCCCCCGCTCCCGCCGCAGCGTCGCCTCGCCGATGAGCCCGGGCGTGCGAGCCGAACCATGCGCGAAGAGGCGCACGAAAATCTCCGTCTCCGACGCGCGCAGGACGCGGCCCGAGAGCGTCACGGGCTCGCCCCGCAGGATCGGCTGGATGAATTTGGCGCCGAGCCCGACCAGCGTGAAATCCGGACGCCAGCCCTTCAGCATCGGCTCGAAGGATGCGAGCAGCTTCATGCCATGGACCGGCGGGGCGGCGAGGCCGATCCTGGCGGCGAGAACGTCGTCGAGATGCAGCGGATTGTCGTCGCCCGAAACTTCCGCATAGCGCGCGAGCGCCTGCGCGTCGAAGGGGCCGATGACGGTTTCCGGCAGCTTGTCGCCGACCTTGATGTCGTCGCTCATGACGCCGCTCCGAAGCCCGCGCGGGGCACGAGGCGCAGCATGGTTTCGCTTTTCGCAACCGCCTTGCCGTCCAGCGCGACGATCGTCGCGTCGATCACGAGGCGCGGCGGCGTCTCCTCGCGGCGCATGGCGACGCTCACATCGTAGCTCCCGCCGGCAAGGAGCGGCGCCTCATAGGCGAAGCTTTGCGATTCATGCACCGGCACGACGTCAAGCGCCGCGCAGAGATCGCGCACCGGGTCGAACAGCGTCGGATCGGTCAGCCACACGGCGGGAAAAGAGAGCGGCACGCTCGATCCGTCGCCGCCCGTCTCGCGCGAATAGGCCGCGGCCTGCGCCGGATCGACGCGCAGACGGAAAGGGCCAAGGGACCGGGGCGCGTCAGGCTGCATGGCGGACGATCAGCACGGCGTTGACGCCGCCGAAGGCGAAGGAGTTGGACATGGCCGCCTCGATCTTGTGGGGGCGCGCGACATTGGGCACCGCGTCGATCGGGCAGCGCGGATCGAACTCCAGGAAGTTGATCGTCGGCGGCGCGATTTGCGCGCGCAGCGCCTCGATCGCGATGGCGAGCTCCAACCCGCCCGAGGCGCCGAGCGCATGGCCATGAATCGGCTTGGTGGAGGAAACCGGAACCTCGCGGCCGTAATCGCCGAAGACGCGCAGAATCGCTTCCGACTCAGTGATGTCGTTGGCGTGCGTCGCCGTGCCGTGAGCGTTGACGTAATGGATGTCCGTGGGCGCGAGGCCGGCGTCGTCCAGCGCCTGCGCAATGCAGCTCGCGGCGCCGTCGAGATCCGGGCGCACGGGGTCCTTGGCGTCGCTCGTCGTGCCGTAGCCGGCAAGCTCGCAGAGCGGCTCATGCCCGCGCGCTTTCGCGGACTCCGCCGTCTCAAGGACAAAGACCGCCGCCCCTTCGCCGAGCGACATGCCGTTGCGCCCCATGGAGAAAGGCCGGCAAAAATTGGGCGTCATCACCCGCAGCCCTTCCCAAGCGCGGATGGTGGCGTTGATGACGCAGGCCTCGGCGCCGCCGACAATGGCCTTGTCGACCATGCCGCAGCGGATCATCTGCAGGCCGATGCCGACGGACTGGCTCGCGGAGGAACAGGCGCTGCCGACGGCGAAGGTGGGCCCCAGCGCCGAAAAGCGCGCGCCGAGCGTCGTGGGCATGGCGCTCGGAATGAGCTTGGGCACGCTCAAGGTCTCGGGGCGGGTGTTCTCGACGTAATAGCGGTAGATGCCGTCCTCGATCGTGGTCATGCCGCCAATGCCGGTGCCCATGATCACGGCGGTGCGCGGTCCCGCGACGTCCTTGCGGCCGAAGCCCGCCTGCGCCATCGCCTCGTCGGCGGCGACGACCGCGAACTGCGTGAAGGGGTCGCAGAAGGGAAGGACGTTGGGCTCGATATACGCCGCCGGATCGAAATCCGGGACCTGGGCGGCGATCCTGATGCGGCCGTCATAGGGCCGCATCGTCTTCAGCTCGCGAATTTGGGAGACGCCGTCGCGCGCAGCCTCCCAGAGCTTGCGCGCGCCGACGCCCGCGGCGCAGACCGCGCCCATGCCCGAGACGACGACGCGCCGTCCGCCGCCTCCCCCACGCGATGCCGCCATTTACTGGGTCTCGCGCTCTTTCTGAATGTGCTCGGCGATGGCGTCGATGAGGCTCTCGACCGTTTTCGCCTCCTGCAGCGAGCCGTCCATCGGGATGTAGACGTTGAACTTCTCTTCAAGGGCCGTGAGAATCATCACGATGTCGACCGATTTGAGGTCAAGGCTCTCGATCGTCGCGTCCGGCGTCACCTTGGTGCGGTCGACCATGCCTTCGGAAGCAATCACTTCGATGATTTCTTCTTTGAGCTTGGTAATGTCCTGAGGATTATCTGTCACGAAATCCCTCCGTAGGGTCTTTTCCGCCCCGCCAAGGAGCGGGGCGCCGTCGCGGCGCATTGACGCAGGGCGCGCCGGACGCCTCGGGCGTTTTCGACACCGCCGCGCGCCGGCCCATGCCGCCCAGGCAGGCGGCGCGACTTGGTTACGGGTTTTGGAGCCGAAAATAAAGCCCGGCGCGGCCGCCCCGCGTCGGCGCCCGCTTCCCCAAGACGGCGCTTTCTGGCAAAAGGCCCGCAAAACATGAGGGGTCAGGTCCAAATGAGCGCCAATGAGACAGCCATTGCCGGGGTTTTTCCACAGCCGACCGAGGAGCAGTGGCGCAAGCTCGTCGACAAGGCGCTGAAAGGCGGCTCCTTCGACTCTCTGGTCTCCAAGACCTATGACGGCGTCGCCATCGCGCCGCTCTACGCACGCGCCAGGGCGGAAGGTCCGCGCGCCCTGCGCCGCACGCCCGGCCGCTGGTCGATTCTCGGCCGCGTCGACCTCGCCGACGCGGACGCCGCCAACAAGCTCGCCCTCGAAGACCTCGAAGGCGGCGCCGACGGCTTGCATATCGTCTTCGCCGGCTCGCAAGGCTCCTACGGCGCCGGCCTGACGAGCGACAGCGAGGAGACGATCGCGCATCTGCTCGACGGGGTCCGCCTCGATTACGCCATCCCGGTCGTCGTCGAAGCCTCGCCGCGCGCGCCGAACGCCGTGAGCGCCATCATGCGCTATGTCGACAGCCATCACATCGAGCCGTCGATCACCCGCATCTCGCTCGGCCTCGATCCGCTGGGCTTGCAGGCCTTGCACGGCGTCGCGCCGGCCCCTTGGGCGCAGGCGTCGAAGACCTTCGCCGAGACCGCCAAGACCGTCGCCAGGGCTGGCTTCGCCAATGGCGCCGTGGTCGCCGACGCGCGCGTGATTCACGCCGCGGGCGGCTCGGAGACGCAGGAGCTCGCCTTCGCGCTTTCGGCCGCCGTCGCCTATCTGCGCGCGCTCGCCGACAACGGCCTGGACGTCGAGGCGGCGCGCTCGCTCATCGCCCTGCGCTTCGCCGCCGACGCCGACGAGTTCATGGGCGTCGCCAAATTCCGCGCCGCCCGCCGCCTCTGGGCCCGCGTGGAGGAGGCCTGCGGCCTTGCGCCCGAGCCGGCGCTCATCTTCGCGGAAACCGCCTGGCGCATGATGTCGCGCCGCGATCCGTGGAACAACATCCTGCGCGGGACGCTCGCGACCTTCTCGGCCGCCATCGGCGGCGCCGACACGGTCACCGTGCTGCCCTTCACCCAGGCGCTCGGCGCGCCGGACGGTTTCGCCCACCGCCTCGCCCGCGACACCCAGCTCGTTCTGCAGGACGAGTCGCATATCGACGTGGTCGACGATCCGACGAGCGGCGCGGGCGGCTTCGAGGCGCTGACCGAGGCGCTCTGCGAGCGCGCCTGGGCCGCCTTCCAGGAGATCGAGGCCGAGGGCGGCCTGCCGGCCTCTCTGGAAAAAGGAAGCTTGCAGGGCCGCGTGGCCCAGATCGCCGGCGAACGGGCCAAGAGGGTCGCGCGCTCGAAGGAAAAGGTGATCGGCGCCAACGAATTCCCGGACATTCACGAGAAGCTGCTCGACGTCCTCGCGCCCTTCGACGCCGCGCGCCAGGCGGCCGACGCCTCCGCCGGAGCCGTGAAGACGGCGCCCCTCGCGGCGCGCCGCCTCTCCGAGCCTTTCGAGCGTCTGCGCGACGAGTCGGACGCCCATGCCCAAAAGACAGGCGCCCGCCCGAAGGTCTTCCTCGCCAATCTCGGCTCCGTCGCCGCCTTCACCGCGCGCGCCAACTACGCCAAGAACTTCTTCGAAGCCGGCGGCATGGAAGCGGTTTTCGGCCCCGAGACGGATTCGGGCGCCGACATGGTCGCGGCCTTCAAGGCGTCTGGCGCGAAACTCGCTTGCCTGTGCTCGTCGGACAAGGTCTACGCCGCCGCCGCCGAGCCGGCGGCCGTCGCCCTGAAGGGCGCGGGCGCGAAGCTCTATTCCGCCGGCCGCCCCGGCGATCTCGAGCAGAAGCTGCGCGACGCGGGGGTGACGGAGTTCATTTTCATCGGGTGCGATATGTACGACGTTCTTCAGCGGGCGTTGGGGGAGGCCAAATGAGATCATGGGCAATCGCCGTTGCAGTATCGCTCGCTGCGAGCGGCGCGCTGGCGAAGGGGGGATACAAGCATCATCGCACAGAGCCGAACGAGGTCGTCGAGAGCGCGGCCCCTGCGCATGTCTCGGACCCGGACGGCTCCTGGAGCGTGGAGGCGACGACGAGTGTCGGCGCGTGCCCGTCGCTGATCCCCTCGAAGCTCGACGTCGCCGGCGGCAAGATCGCCTCGGCCGAAGGCGCGCCGGTGACGTCCTGGGGCTATGTGGACGAGACCGGCAACATCGTCGCCCGCTTCACCGGCGAAGGCGAGCATGTCGCCCGTTTCCACGGCGTGCTGAAAGGCGGCAAGGGCGCGGGCGCGTGGTCGTCCTCAACCGACATGTGCGGCGGCACCTGGAAGGCCGCGCGGCAGTGATTCCCCTCTCCCCGTGAAACCCCCGCGCGCGGGGAGCGGGGAAGGCGCCCTCCTTCCCAATTTCCCTTTGGGGGCTAGCTGATCCCCGGGTCGTCTCGATCCGGGAGCCCGCCAATGCCTGCGCCAGACCGCCCTCCCCGCGTCGTCATCATCGGCGGCGGCTTCGCCGGCGTCTCGGCGGCGCAGGCCCTCGCGGGCGGCGGCGCGAAAATCCTGGTTCTCGACAAAGAGAACCATCACTGTTTCCAGCCCCTGCTCTATCAGGTCGCGACCGCCGCTCTCGCCTCGGCCGACGTCGCCTGGCCGATCCGCTACGTGCTGCGCGGGCGCGAGGACGTGACCGTGCTGATGCTCGCGGTCGAAGGCGTCGACCGGGCGCGCAAGGCCGTTAAAACGCGCGTGGGGGAGATCGCCTACGATTTCCTCATCGTCGCGACCGGGGCGGCGCACTCCTATTTCGGCCATGAGGAATGGGCCAAGAGCGCGCCGGGCCTCAAATCAGTGAACGACGCGACGCTGATCCGCAGCCGCCTGCTTACCGCCTTCGAACGGGCGGAGGCGAGCGCCGATACGGAGGAGCGCGCGCGCCTCCTCACCTTCGTCATTGTCGGCGGGGGGCCGACGGGCGTGGAGCTCGCGGGCGCCATCGCCGAGCTCGCGCGCGGCGCCCTGCCTGCGGAATTCCACCGGGCCGATCCGTGCAAGGCGCGCATCCTGCTGCTCGAGGCGGGACCGCGCATTCTCTCGACCTTTCCGGAGCGGCTCTCCGATTATGCGGCGCGCACGCTCGCAGGGATGGGCGTGGAGGTGCGAACGAATACGGCAGTGGAAGAGGTTTTCGAAGAAAAGGTCGTCGCGAGCGGCGCGGAAATTCCCGCCGGCGCGATCCTTTGGGCGGCCGGCGTGCGGGCCTCTCCGGGCGCCGACTGGCTCGGCGCAAATGCGGACAAGAGCGGGCGGATCGAGGTGACGCCGGAACTGACGGTTCCGGGGAGCGGCGATATCTATGTTGTCGGCGATCTGGCGCGCATTGACGACACGGACGGAACGCCGGTTCCGGCGCTCGCGGCCGCGGCGAAACAGATGGGCTGGTATGCGGGACGCGCCATAAGGCGGCGGCTGCGGGGCGAGGCGCCGCAAAAACCCTTCCGCTACCGCGACCATGGCAGCCTCGCCACGATCGGGCGCAAATCGGCGATCGTGAAGCTCGGACGCCTTGAGCTGACGGGCTTTCCCGGCTGGCTCTTCTGGAGCGTCGTCCATGTCTATTTTCTGGTGAACCTGCGCAGCCGAATTTTTGTCGCGATCAGCTGGATCGCCGCCTATTTCACCTATCACCGGGGCGCGCGGCTGATTACGCGATAAGGCGGGCGGGGCCGCGAGCCTTCAGGCTCGCACAAAGACGGCGAGCCTGAAGGCTCGCGGTCCGATCAGTTGTCGTCGCGCGGCAGAAGCGGCTCGCTGCGCAGCGGGCGCGAGCCCTGGCTTTGCGGCGGCGCGGCCAGCGGCGCCGCGGCCTGCGTCACCGGCATCTGCGAATAATCCGCCGGCTCGGCGCGCGAGGCTGTGAGGCCGTCGCGCTGATACATGTCCTCGCGGAACTGGGTGATCCCGTCCGGCGTGCCCCACGCGGTGATATAGACCCAATAGACCGGCACCGCCGGATTGATCTTCACGTCGAGACGCTCGCCGGAAGCGATGGCGCGGTCGATTGCGTCGCGGTCCCAGCCCGGCGTCTCGCGCAGCAGAAAGGCGACATAGTCGCGCACGTTCTGCAGGCGGATGCAGCCCGATGAGACGAAGCGGAAGTCGTCGCCGAAGACGCCCTTGGCGGGCGTGTCGTGCATATAGACGCCGTAAGGATTGGCGATGTCGATGCGCACGACGCCGAGCGAGTTGAAGTCGCCGCCGATATCCTGACGGAATTTGTAGTTCAGCGCGTCGAGCGAACGCCAGTTGATCTGCTCGGGCTGCAGCTCCTGGCCTTCCTTGTTGTAGACGCGGATGTGATTGTCGTGGAGATAGTTCGGGTCCGCCTGCATCTTCGGAATCAGATCCTTGCGGATGACCGAGGCGGGCACCGTCCAGAACGGGTTGAAATTGACCTGATAGGCCTTGGTCTGCATCACCGGCGACTGGCGGTCGATCTTGCCGACGCCCGCAATGTGATGGGTGACGACCTGCCCGTTCTCCACCGTCTCGACCTGCGCGGCCGGAATATTGGCGGTGACGTAGCGATTGCCGAGATCATGCGAAAAACTGCGCAGGCGCACCAGATTCGTCTCGAGCTGACGCAGGCGCGTTTCGGCGGACACGTTCAGCGCCGTCAGCGTCTGCTGATTGACGACGCCGGTCTCGATGACGCCATGCCGCGCCTGGAACCGGCGCACGGCGGCCTCGACATAGGAATCGAAAATGGGGCTCGTTCCGGTCTCGGGACCGATGTCGCCGGAGACGATCAGCCGCCGGCGCAGCGCCGATACGGCGGGGCCGTTGGAGCCGAGCCGCAATTGCTGGGCCGGCACCTGCGGCCAGCCGCCATTGTTCACGATTTCGCGATAGCGCTCGATGGCCTGCTCGGTCGCGGCGACCGTCGCTTCGGACAGGATGGGGGTCGTCGAGCGCGAAACGGTCAGGCGCGCGGCGGCGTCGTAGCTCTGAGCCCATTCGGCTTGCCCCGTCTCGGCGCGCGCGGCGTCGGTCGCGCCGAATGCGAGGCCAAGGGACAGCGAAAAGAGAGAAAGCGGAAGGATCGCCAGTTTTTGCAACATTCGCTCCAGTCGCAGTGGATTTCCGCGGCCGCGGAGGGAAACGGTTTCGCCGGGCGCCAAGCCAGGGCTGCGCCGGCTGAGGGTTGTACATGATGTGCAGCTTCTGGGTTAACAAGGCGCGAATAGGCGGCGATTTTGTGGCCTCGAGCCGCCTTTCGCCGGCGCCGCCAGGGCTTGGTTCGGCTAAAGCCTCGCGGCGCAAGTTCTTTTGATCGCATAACGCTGCTCGGTCTCGACCGGGGCGGGCTGCGGCCGGTCACGCTGCGCGAGACCGCGCATTTCAAGCTATTGCGCGAGTTCTGCGCGGATCCCGAAAGTTTCGTCGAGGCGATGCTCGAAATATGAAGGCCGTTTAACCGATCCGCGTCCAGCCCTCCGGCCCCAGCCGCTCCTGCGGCAGGAAGCGCGCCTTGTAGGCCATCTTGCGCGAGCCTTCGACCCAATAGCCGAGATAGAGGTGTGGCAGACCCGCGGCGCCCGCGCGGCTCATATGGTCGAGGATCATGAAGGAGCCGAGCGAGCGGCCCTCAAAACCGGGCTCGTAAAAGGAATAGACCATGGACAGGCCGTCCGCGAGCCGGTCGGTGAGGCAGCAGGCGACGAGGCGGTCGGCGTCGGCGCCCGGCAGGTCGGGGGAAAGGCGGTATTCGATCAGCCGCGTGTCCACATGGCTGTCCTCGATCATCATCTGATAATCGACCATGTTCATGTCGGCCATGCCGCCATCGGCGTGGCGCGCGCCGACATAGCGGCGAAAGAGCGCATATTGCTCGGGGGTCGCGCGCGTCGGGCGGGCCTCGCCGACGATGTCGGCGTTTCGGCGCAGCGTGCGGCGCTGCGTCTTGTCGGGCGAGAATTCGTCGATGACGACCCGCACCGACACGCAAGCCCGGCAATGCTCGCAGGCCGGCCGATAGGCGATAGTCTGCGACCGCCGGAAACCGGATTGGGTCAGCGTGTCGTTGAGCGCCGGGGCCCGCAGGCCGATGAGATGGGTAAACACCTTGCGCTCCGCGCGCCCCGGGAGATAGGGGCACGGCGCCGGCGAGGTCAGATAGAACTGTGGCGCGTCGCGAGGCTCTTTGGTCACGAAAACTCGGTCCCTGGCTCAACAGAGAATAGGGCGAGAAAAGGTTTCGCGCCAATGCCGAATTCAAGCCGACCGCCTCAAAACGACAACGTCGGCCACAATGTCGTGGAGACAGCGCTTGTCGCTCGTGACGAGGGAGACGAGCAGCAGCGGCGGGAACATCCAGGTGACGTAGAACAGCACCGCATGGACCGCCGCCTGCAGGAAAGGCACGGGCTCGCCCTGCATGGTGCGCATTTCGAGATCCATGAAGGCCATGCCGGGCGTCGCCATGCGCCGCCCGGAAACGGTCAGGCCGTTGTAGAAAAAGGCGACGATCGGAAAGATCGGCGGCAGCAGGAGCGCCGACATGCCGAAGCTCAGGATGAAGAGTCCGAAAAACAGGGCCACCGACAACCCCGACACCAGGATGAGGTCGAGCCCCACGGCCATGACGCGGCGGGTGCGCACGCCCTCCAGCGCCTGGGGCGGGATGTAGGGCGGCGGCGACGCGCGCAGGTCGGAGGCGCGCCGGGAATAATCGCCGCGAAAGTCGCCGTCGGTCATGCTTTCAGTCCTTGGCGCGAAAGGGCGCGCGTCTCGCAATGTCGGACGGCAGGCGCGGAGTTTCAAGACGGACGGGAGCGGCGGGGCGAGCGGACGAATGTCGGGCGCGAGCGAATCCTCCCTTACGGGAAGAGCGAGATTGCCGACAATATCGAGGTCGGGTCCCTGACGATGCGAGCCTGAAGGCTCGCGGTCCGGCGGCGTCTTTCTGGACCGCGCGCCTTCAGGCGCGCAGCCAAACAACTAACCGGCGCTGACCCGATCACCCTGGACGGGCGCGGAAAGCAGGCTTGCGCGCCAAGCGGCGGCGTGGTCAGCTAAGCGCCTTTAGAAGAACAGATTTCAGGGAGCGCGCATGTTCAAGACCATCGTCCTTTTTTCGGACGGCACCGGAAACAGCTCGGCCTCCCCCTTCAAGACGAACGTCTTCCGCCTGTACGACGCGCTCGATATGTCGCCGGACAAGGGACAGATCGCCTATTATGACGACGGCGTGGGCTCCTCCCAGCATCGCTGGCTCGCGGCCATCGGCGGCGCTTTCGGCTTCGGCATGAAGCGCAATGTGCTCGACCTCTACAAATTCCTCACCCGCCATTATTCGGATTCGATCGAGGCGCTCGTCGATCCGAACACGGGCGAGATCCCTGAAATCCGCAAAAGCGAAATTCCAAAGATCGCCTGCTTCGGCTTCAGCCGGGGCGCCTTCACCATCCGCGTCCTGCTGGGGCTCGTCGATTCCGAAGGCCTGCCCGTCAAGGCGGATTCCGAGGCCGAACTCGACAGGCTCGCGCGCTGCGCCTATCGCCGCATGCGCGCCGGGCATTTCAGGACGCGGCTGGGCCTGGAAAATCTTTGGCGATGGCCGCGCGACAACGTCGTCGTTCCCCTGCTCGACCGCCTCCGCGGCCGCCGGCCTTACGACCGCGCCAGGAACCGCCGCGTCGAGAAGATCGACTTCCTCGGCCTGTGGGACACGGTGGGCGCCTATGGCATGCCGGTGGAGGAATTACGGATCGTCATCGACCGCTATGTCTTCCCGCTGACCTTCAGCAGCTACGATCTGCTCGACTATGTGAAAGTGACGCGCCACGCGCTCTCGATCGACGACGAGCGCGACGCCTTCACGCCGATCCCCTTCGACGACTCGCTGGCGCGCAAGAAGGCGCGGGAGCTGCGCGCCGCGATTGCCGAGGCGCTCGTCCAGGCCGGACATTCGCGCGAGGACGCCGAGAAGAAGGCCCATGAGGAGGTGAGCGAGCGAAGTCGGCAGATCTGGTTTGCGGGCGTGCACGCCAATGTCGGCGGCGGCTATCCCGACGATAGCCAGGCGATCCTGCCGCTGCGCTGGATCATGAAGGAGGCGATGAAGGCCGGCGTCGTCTTTCGGGAGGGCGTCGTCGCGGATATTTGCGCCAAGGCGACCGCCTTCGGGCAGCTCTACGATTCGCGCAGCGGGCTCAGCGCGCTCTATCGCTACAAGCCGCGCGACATCGCCGGCATCCTCAATGACGCGCGCCGGCTGACGATGAAAACGCAGCCGGGCGCGAAGGCCGCGGCCGCGGCGCATGAGCCGGCGACGCCGCTCATTCACGAGAGCGTCGTGCAGCGCATGGCGCTGCGTTTCGAGGGCTACGCGCCAATCGCGCTGCCGGCCAGGATGGACGTCGTCGACGACGACGGCCGCCTCCTCTACGAGATCGCGTCGAGCCCCGACGACGAGGCCCGCAAAGCCGCCTTCATGACGCGAGCGAACGGGGTGAAGGCGTCGCCGATGACGGAGGCGATCGAAAAGCTTCGCGCGCCGAAGCCGGCGCTGCTGAAGCTCGTGACCTGCGCGGTCTTCTGGCGGCGCGTCATGTATCAGGCGACGCTCTGGTCCCTGCTCGTGCTCGTCTTCCTGACCCCGCTTCTCGACAAGGACGCGGACGGGAGCGATTTCGCGCTTCCCCTCTCCGACATCGCGGCCTTCGTCGGCGGCTATCTTCCGGGCTTCCTCTCGCCCTGGCTCGAGGGCTTCGTCGAGCATCCGATCTTCTCGGCGGCGCTCGGCGCGATCTTCCTGGCCTCGTTTCTGTGGGGCGGGCGTCTGCGGGTGATCATCGCCGACCGTTCGCGCGCCGCCTGGGGCATGGCGGACGAGGAGCCGCGCGGCCGGATCACGGCGTTCTGGGACGATGTCGCGAGCTATCTCCTGAACTGCGGCCCAGCCGTCCGCCTCTGGGACATCTTCTCGAACCGGGTTCTGCCCGCGTCGCTGCTTGCGCTGGCCTTCGCCATCGTCCTCTTCGCGACCGATCGTTTCATTTTCCACTTACGCGCCTATCGGGGCGGCGTCTGCCGATCCTCGGCTGTTACGGAGACGCTGGCCGAAGGCGCCAGGAAGGTTTTCAGTTTCGAGACCGCCGCGCCATGCCTCGCAACCGGCGTCAGGCTCGAGAAGGGACGCAGCTATCTGGCGACCTTCTCGATCACGAAGGAGTGGCGCGACGCGGCGCTTGCCGCCAATCTCGGCGGCCTGAAGCGCAATGAGCTGGGCGTCGCGCAGAAGGCGGGGCTCTTCCTCGCCGGCCTCGCCGTGCGGCGCGTGATCGACCAGCCCTGGTTCAAGCCGATGCTGCAAGTCGGCGAGGACGCTTTCACGATCCTCCCGGCCGACCCCACTCCGCCGTTCCGGAAGGGCGACGGCAAGGAGGCGATGACCGTGCGCTTCAAGGCGCCCAAATCGCTGGAGCTGTTCCTCTACGTCAACGACGCCTATTCGGGTTTCTTGCCGACCGCGCTCCTGCTCGGCGGGCAGGGCCGGAACCCCGACGGCGCGTGGCGGCACGCCTACGGAGACAATGCGGGCGAGGCGAAGGTGACGCTCGAAGCGCTGCCTGCGGATTATGGGGATTAAGCCCGGGCCCGCCTTGACGAGGTCATGAAGCTGTCGCAAGCCTCGCGGGAACAGAGCGTTCCCCGGACCTCTTCTTTTTGCGGGAAAATCACGACATGGATACGAACGGCGTCGACGGCGGCCACCTGCAAGCCTTCATCGAGCGAATCGAGAAGCTCGAGGAGGAGAAGCGCGCCATCGCCGACGACATCAAGGACGTTTACGCCGAGGCCAAGGGAACCGGCTTCGATCCGAAGATCATTCGCAAGGTCGTCTCGCTGCGCCGGCAGGACAAGAACAAACGGCAGGAAGAAGAAGAGATTTTAGGGCTTTATCTCTCGGCCCTCGGCATGGACTGAGCCGTCCGATAAGCTCCCGTTAACCATAAGGCCCTAACCCTAGCCATGCGCCGCCCGCTGTCGCGGGCCGCTGGCGCGTGGGCGAGGGAAAATGGCGCCATCGGGAAGCTTGGGGAGCCGCGTCGCGCTGGCCGCGCTATGCGCCGCATATGCGGCGCTCGCGGCGACGCCGGCGGCGAGCCAGGCGCTTCCCTCCCTCGGACAGAGCGGCAAGCAAGCGGTTCGCGCCTCCAAAAAGGGAGCCGCGCCTTCTTCCGGCGCGCCGCTCCCCGCGCTTTCGCCGCCGGTTCCGAAACCCGGGCAGGCGGCCGAACCGCTCGGCCTCTCGATCCCCTCGGACCCCGCGCCGCTGATGCGCGGCGCGACCATCGACAATGGCGGCGTTTCGACATCCGCCAATTACGGCCCTCCGGTCCGAAGGGAAAAGCTGCCGCGGCCCTATCCGCCGCCGCGCACGCCCAATCCGCCGCCTTTCTCGCCGAAAAATCCGCTGCCGGCGCTCGAGCCCTATAAGAGCTCCTACCTCGCCAAGCAGCGCCTGCGGCTGCGCGCGACCCTGCCGCCGGGCCTGGTCGCCCCCCCTCCCGCCCCGCCGCCGGCGACGGTCGCCGCGGAGCCGACGATCAAGACGAAGCCGAAGCCGAAAGTCGAAGCGAATCCCTATGATCCGCTGGGCGTCCCCGTCGGCTCGACACTGATCTTCCCTTATGTCCAGACCAGCGGCGGCTACGACGACAACCCGAACCGCCTGGCGCCGAACTACAATCCGCGCGGCTCGACTTTCTTCCGCGGCGAAGGCGGGGTGAAGGTCAAGTCCAACTGGGCGCGCCACAGCCTCGAAGGCGAATTGCGCGGCGGCTATTCGGAATATTTCAATTTTCCGGCGGCGAACCGGCCGGACGCGCAAGGCCAGATGGCGGCGCGCTACGACGTCACCCAGGACACCGCTCTCGATCTGCGCGGGCGGCTCCAGCTCGATACGCAGCGCCCGGGCGCGCCGGCGATCCAACCCGGACAATCGACCGTTTACGTCGTCAACCGCCCGGCCATTCTCGGCGTCGGAACCCAGGCGGGCGCATCGCAGAAATTCGGCCGCATCGGCGTGGAGCTGCGCGGCACCTATGACCGCGTCTGGTATCAGAACGCACAATATTCCGACGGCACGACGCTCAATCTCGCGGCGACGAGCTACAACGACTTTGGCGGGCTGCTGCGCGCCTCCTATGAGGCGACCCCCGATCTGAAGCCCTTCGTCGAGGGAACCTACGACGAACGCCTGCACGACTCGCAGCAGGACTTTAACGGCTTCTATCGCGACAGCACCGGCTATATCGCTCGCGGCGGCGCGCAGTTCAACGTCACGGACATGGTGAAGGGCGAAATCTCCGGTGGTTACGGCAGGCGAGACTACGCCGACCCGCGTCTCGTTCCGCTGCGCGGCCCTGTCATCGACGCGGCGCTGATCTACACGCCTTCCGCGCTAACGACGATGACCCTGCGCGGCTCGACCTCGCTGAACGAAACGACGCTCGCCAACGCCAGCGGCGTGCTGACCCGCGCGGTCAGCGCGACGCTTTCGCACGATCTCATGCGAAATTTAAACGTCACGCTTACGGGAACTTATTTCTACAACAACTATCAAGGAGCGGACGTCGTGGAACGCGGCGGCTCCGTCGGCGTGGCGCTCGACTACAAGGTCACGCGCACCGTCTCGCTGCGCGGCAGCTACCGCTACGAGCTTCTCGACACGACGTTCCCGAACGCCGACTACACGGCGAACGTCTATCTCGTGGGCCTGAGGTTCCAGCTTTGAGAACGCGCCAGAACCGCGGCCCGGAGGGCGCGTCATGTGGATGATGATTCCCTTCATCCTCAACAGCCTCCTGAATTTCGTCGTCAGCCTGCTCGTCGCGAAATTTCTCGGCCCCGCCGAATATGGCCGCTTCGTGCTGGCGCTTTCCGTCGCCGTCGTCGTGCAGACGCTCGTCTTCGACTGGCTCCGCCTCGCGGCGACGCGTTTTTATTCCGAGCGCGACCGTCTCGAACGCCCGCAGATCCGCGCGACGCTCGACGCCTCCTTCGCGGCGCTGGCCGCGCTCGCCATCCTCGTCGCCTTCCTGATCTGGGCGCTGCGCCTCGATCTGCCGCTGAGCCGCGATCTCGCGGCGCTCGCCGTCGGCGTCTCCATCACCAACGCGCTGTTCGACACGGCGACGGCGCTTATTCGCGCGCGCTTTCACGACAGGGCCTATGGCGCGCTGGTCATCGCGAAAAACGTTCTCGCCTTCACGCTCACCGTTGGCGGCGCCTTTCTGTTTCGCTCGGCCAATGTCGCGCTCGTCGGCATGACGGTCTCCGTCGCCGGATGCCTCCTCGTCGCGCGCGGCGAGCTCGTCGAGCCGAACGCCGGCTTCCGCAACGCCGAGCGCGCGCTCGCCCGCCGCTTCCTCGCCTATGGCCTGCCAATCATCGTCGCGGCCGTTCTCTATCAGGCCATTCCGCTTATCAACCGCACGCTGCTCTCGCAGCAAAAGGGCTTCGCGGACGTCGGCCAGCTTTCCCTGGCTTTCGAGACGGGCATCCGCATTGTCGGCGCGATCGGCTCGGCCGTCGACGTCATCCTCTTCCAGATCGCCGTGCACACGGAAAAGACCGCCGGCGCCGACGCGGCGCGCGCGCAGATCTCGCGCAATCTCGGCGCGGTCTTCGCGGTCGTGACGCCCGCCGTCGCCGGCTGCTGGCTCATCCTGCCGAGCTTCGAGGCGCTCTTCGTGCCCGAGACCTTTCGCGGCCCCTTCGCGCATTATTTCGCCCTGATGACGCCCGCGCTTTTCGGCTTCGCCATGATGAATTACGGAGTCAACACCGCCTTCCAGCTCGCGCACAAGCTCGCGCCGCTGATCATTGCGGCGCTCGTCGCCTTGCTGGCCAATTCGCTCGCGATCCTGCTGCTGCCAGCCACCGCGGACGCGACCCGCTTCGCCTATGCGCAGTCCATCTCGACCATGAGCGGCCTTGTCGCTCTCGCCGCCATGCTTTTCCTGCTGGACCCGATGTGGCCGCGCGCGAGAGATGTTCTGGGCGCCGTCGCCGCCACGGGCGTCATGCTCGTGAGTGGCGCGCCCCTGCGTCTGTGGGAGCCCGGCGCCCTCACAATGCTTTTGCAGGTCGCAACGGGCGTCGTCGTCTATGGCGCCGTCGCCTACGCCGTCGACGTCGCCGGCGTTCGCAGCCTCGTCGGCCCCAGGATCATGGCGCGGCTTCGCCAGCCGCAATTGCAGTAGGCGTCACAGCTCCAGCGCGCGACCCGGATGCGAACGCCCGCGCGCCGCGTCGAAAAGCGCGATGAGATTTCCGCGCAGACGGCCGAAGCGGTCGACGTTCGGCTCGGGTCGCGGAGATTTCACGAGATTGGCGATCATGTTGCGAAGCGCGAGATTGAGCGCGAAGCGCGGCGTGACCGTGCCCTTGCGGACAAGGTAAAGGGGGTTCGCGATCTGCGAATAGCCGAGTCGCACGCCCGACGTGCGGCCCGACGTGACGCCGAGATGGACGCCGAAGAAATGGTTCGTCGTCACGACGCGCCCGACGCGCGCATATTGCGCGGAGAAATCAGTGTCCTCGAGCCAGGCGTAGAGCGGCAGATTTTCATCAAAGCGCAGATGCGGCGCGGCGGCGAGACGAAAGGCCATGTTGCAACCATATGTCCCGGTCGCGTCCATTATGCTCGACGTCGGCGGCGGGACGTGGCAAGCAATGAACGCGTCCGCCTGCGCGAAGGTCAGCCCCTTGCGATTGATGCCGTCGGCGATAAGAGCGCCCGTCGCCGCGACGACCTCGGGATGCTCGGCGAATAAACGCCCGACGCCCTCGACGAAGCCCGGCGCCGGAACATAGTCGTCGTCGACGAAGACGATGATATCCGCATCGCCGGCGACGAGATCCAGCGCATGGTTGCGCTGGATCGGGAGTCCTCGCGCCCGGGCCAGGTGAAACTCCGCAGCGCCTGGCGGATTGGGCGCGTCGTCCGGCCCGGCGCCGATCACGATCAGCCGGTCGGGCTGGCGCGACAAATGCGCGAAACGTTGAAGGCAGGCGCCGACAATCTCCGGGCGCCCGGTGGTGGCGATGGCGATGACGATTTTCATGCGCTTACGACAGAGCTTCCGCATGCCGCGCCGGAGTCGACGCCTTGCGCCAGTCGGCGCGCACTTTCTCATAAACCGCCGCGACGGCGTCGAGATGACGATCGAGCGTCAGCGGATCGGCCCAATAGCGCGCATGGGCCGCCCGCGCCATGCGACGGGCGAGATCGTCATCCTCAAGCCGCGCGATCGCATCCGCAAGCGATCTCTCATCCGCGCTTTTGAACCAGAAGCCGGTCTCGCCGTCCGCGACGGCCTCGCGCCCCGCGCAAACGTCGCTGACGATCACGGGCGTGCCCAGGGCGAGCGATTCATAGACCGTCAGCGGCTGGCCCTCGTACCAGACAGAGGGGAAAACCAGCGCGCGCGCGGCGCGCAGAACTTCGCGCACTTGAGCGGGATCGCGCCACCCGAGAAATTTGGCCTGCGGAAACTCTTCCTCCAGCGCCGCGCGCGCCGGCCCGTCGCCGACGAAGACCGGCGTCACGCCCGCAATCACGGCGGCCTGCGCGAAATAACGCGGCCCCTTCTCGGCTGAGAGGCGGCCAACGAAGACGAAGCCGCCGGGCTTATGCTCGCCCTTGGGTCCCAGGTTCGTCACATCGATGGGATTGCCGACTTCGTAGAATGTCGCGCCCTTCGGCATGTAAGGCGCGATGATCCCGCGCTGCAGCTTCGAGATGGTAATGAGATGACGGGCCGTGTCGTAAAGCCCGCTGCCATGGCGCATCAGCGCATGGCGCCCGACGCGCATCAGCTTGCGGCGATAGCCCCGGGAATCGCAGTCATGCGCGATGCAGCCGGGCGACATGGCCTTGTAATCGCAGTTGCGCGCCGCGCCGTAATCGTAGAATCCGCCGTTCGGGCAGGCGAGATAATATTCGTGCAGCGTATGCACGACCGGCAATCCCGCTCCCTTGAGCGCCCAGCCGATCGAGGGCGAGAGCGCCTTGGCCCAGCCATGGACATGCACGATCGTGTCTGTCGGCTCGCAGGAAGCGAGGAGCGTCGCCAACGCTCCCGCGGCGGCGCCGTTCCAGAGCCATTGCGCGCCGAAGCGCAGCAGAGACGAAGTCGACAGCACGTCGGGCTGATCAAGCAGCGTGACCGCCACGCCCGCTTCTTTCAGGCCCGGTTCAACGGGCCCGACAGCGGCGAAAAAGTCGACGCGATGGCCGCGCCGCGCAAAGCCCTTGGCGCTGTCGATCGCGACCCTGGCGAGGCCGCCATTGATATGCGCGTGATCCGCGACGACGACGATGCGCATCGCCGTCACTTGGTCGCGATCACATAGGCGAAGCTCGACACGGCGCGCCATTGGCGCGCCCGCGCAAGCTTCGTGAAAGCCGCGTCAATCCGCCTGATCCCCGGAAACTTCCAGAAATAGCTATAGCCCCAGAAGGGTAGCGTCACCACGTCCGAGAAGCCCGCGCGCGTCAGCATGGGGACGAGCTTCTCCTCCGCGCTGAAGCAGTAGTCGTAATAAGCGGGAAATTTTGGATTGTCGCCGTCGTTCTTGCGGTCTGGAAAGACCGTTTCGAGCATCCAGCGCGATATTTTTTCCGGGATGAGACGATTCAGCACATAGGGCGGCGCATAGAGCGTCGGGAAGAAGCTGAAGGCGACGCCCCCGGGCGCGAGCGTATGGGCGATGTTCTCCCACATTCGCGCGACGTCCGGCACATGCTCCATCACCATGCGGCTATAGGCGATGTCGTAGCGCTCGGCTCCGAGGATGGCATTGGCGTCCTTGCCGGCGATGTCGCACTGGACGGTCGCGTAGCCGTCCGGCGCCAGCGAGAGTTCATGCGCGGAAATGTCGTTGAGCGTCACGTCGAAGCCGTGGGCCGCGGCCTCCTCCGGCAGGAACAGGGGGTCGCGTCCGCCTCCGATTTCCAGGTGGCGCGTTAACCCTTTCCGCCGCGCGATCTCCACGATGGTCCGCTTGTAATTGTCCCAGGCCCAGTTGAAATCCGGATCGTAGCCCAGCCCCGCGACGATCTCGCGAACCTCCAGCGGCTGATGCTCCGCGGGCTCGGCGGGGGAGGTCGTGTGGGCGTCCATGGCAGGGCTTTCGTCGCGTGAAAGGTGCTGTATCTTAAAGCGACGCAGTTACGCGATGATGAATCGGGAGCCCCGAACCCGAAAGGCAGGCACGCCGATGAATTTCAGCGTTAGGGAGGACGACCCGGTCCGCGCGGCGCTCCGCAGGGCCGCTTTGAGCGATCTCGACGCGCTTTATCGCGAATTCGACGCGTCGCCAGGGGGCCTCGACGAAACGCAGGCCGCGGCGCGCCTCAAGCGCTACGGACCCAACCGCGTGGCGCAGGATGCGGGCGCCGGCGTGCTGCGGGAACTGGCGCGCCATGTCTTCAATCCGCTCAACGGCCTTCTGCTCACGCTCGCGGTCGCATCCTGGACGCTGAGCGACCGGCGCGCGGCTGTCGTCATTTCGGCGATGGTCGCGCTCAGCGTGCTGCTCGCCTTCGTGCAGGAGCATCGCTCCAACGCCGCCGCCGCCAGATTGCGCGCCATGGTGCGCACGCACGCCTCCGTCCGCCGGCCGGGCGCGGCCGAAGATCCTTTCGTGGAGACCTCGCTCGACAGGATCGTTCCCGGAGACGTCATTCGCCTGACCGCCGGCGACATGGTTCCCGCCGATGTCCGGCTGATCGCCGCCAAGGACCTTTTCCTCAATCAATCGGCCCTGACGGGCGAGTCCATGCCGGTCGAAAAGTTCGCCCGCGCTCTCGACCGCGCGAACGAACCCCTGGAGGCGGAGAACCTGGCTTTTATGGGCTCGAACGTGGTGAGCGGCTATGGCGAGGCGCTGGTTCTCTTTACCGGTTCGCGCACCTTCTTTGGAGCCATCGCCGACAAGATCACGGAAGCCGGAGACACGACCGCCTTCGACGAAAGCGTGCGCCGCTTCACCTGGCTGATGATCAGCTTCATGGCGGCGATGGCGCCGCTGGTTTTCTTCGTCAACGGCTATTTCAAGGGCGATTGGCTCGGCGCCTTTCTGTTCGCGATCTCTGTCGCGGTGGGCCTCACGCCGGAAATGCTGCCGATGATCGTAACCGTAAATCTCGCGAAGGGCGCCATGGCCATTTCGCGGGAGAAGGTCATCGTCAAGCGCCTCAACGCGATTCAGAACTTCGGCGCCATGGACGTGCTCTGCACAGACAAGACCGGCACGCTGACGCAGGACCGCATCATTCTCAAGCGCCACCTGGATATTTATGGCGCGGACTCGGAACGCGTGCTGGAGTTCGCCTATCTCAACAGCCATTTCCAATCCGGCCTGCGCAATCTGCTCGACATTGCAGTGCTCAAGCAAGCCGAGCTCGAGAAAAAGCTGACGCCACGGCGCAGATTCAAAAAGATCGACGAGATTCCGTTCGATTTCGAGCGCCGTCGCCTTTCGGTGATCGTCGAAAGCGACGACGGCGAACGGCTTCTCATCTGCAAGGGCGCCGTCGAGGAGATTTTCGCGGCGGCGACGCGTTTTGAAACGGCGGACGCGGAAGGGGCGCTCGATCGCTCTCATCTTGAAACGGCGAAGCAGGAGACCGCGGCGCTGAACGCCGACGGCTTCCGCGTCATCGCGGTCGCCTATAAGCGCGTCGCGTCCGACAAGACGGTTTATGCGCCCGCGGACGAGAGGGAGCTGACGCTTCTCGGCTATATCGCCTTTCTCGATCCTCCCAAGGACAGCGCCGCGCAGGCCGTCGCCGACCTGCGAAAGGCGGGAATTTCGGTGAAGATCCTTACGGGCGACAACGAGATCGTCACCCGCAAGGTCTGCCGCGACGTCGGGCTCGGGATTGACGATCTTTTGCTTGGCGCGGATATCGACGCGATGGACGACCCAGCCCTTGCGGCGCGCGTCTCTGGCGTCACCGTCTTCGCCAAACTGTCGCCGCCGCAAAAGGCGCGCGTCGTGGCGGCGCTGCGAAAGAACGGCCATGTCGTCGGCTATCTTGGCGACGGCATCAATGACGGGCCGGCGCTCAAGGCCGGCGATGTCGGCATCTCCGTCGATACGGCCGTCGACATCGCCCGCGAATCCGCCGACATCATCCTGCTGGAGAAAAGCCTCGCCGTTCTCAACGACGGCGTGATCGAAGGCCGCAAGGTCTTCGCCAACATCTTGAAATATGTCCGCATGGGCGCGAGCTCGAATTTCGGAAACATGTTCAGCGTGCTCGGCGCGAGCGTCTTTCTCCCGTTCCTGCCCATGACGCCGATCCAGATTCTGACGAACAATCTGCTCTACGACCTTTCGCAAACCGCGATCCCGACGGACAATGTCGACGAGGAGTTTCTGGCGCGCCCACGTAAGTGGGATATTGCTGGCATCGCAAAGTTCATGCTCTATGTCGGCCCCGTGAGCTCGATCTTCGACTATGCGACGTTCATCCTGATGGTCCTTGTCTTCGACGCCTGGGACAAGCCGTCGCTATTTCAAACCGGCTGGTTCGTCGAGTCGCTCTTCACGCAGACGCTGATCATTCACGTCATTCGCACGCGAAAAATTCCCTTTGTCGAAAGCCGGGCGAGCGGGCCGCTGTTGCTGACGACGATCGTCGTTTGCCTGATCGGCGCCGCGCTGCCCTATTCGCCGGTCGCGCCAGTCTTCGGCTTCACGCCCTTGCCGCTGAGCTACTGGCCGGCGATGGCCGGCTTCCTTCTCGGCTACGCCATTCTCGCCCATCTCGCCAAGACGGCGTTCTTCGAACGCTTCGAAGACTAACCCGCGAGCGCCGGAATGTCTTCGGATATGCAAGCGGAGATTGTCGCATTTCTCACCGGCCTTCTCGGCGCGGCGGAGAGAGTGGACACGCATATTTCGACGGTGCTGCTCGGGCGCGACCGCGTCTTCAAGATCAAACGGCCCGTGCGCCTTCCCTATCTCGACTTCTCGACGCCCGATCTGCGCCTGCATTTTTGCGCGCGCGAGGTCGCGCTCAATCGGCGCTTCGCCCCGGCCCTCTATCTCGGCGCGAGACGCATCACGCGCGAAGCGGATGGGCGGCTTTCGCTCGACGGCGCCGGCGCTGTTGTGGACGCCGTTGTGGAGATGCGGCGGTTTCCGGACGACATGCTGTTCGACCGCATGGCGCGCGAAGGCCGCCTGACCAGGGACATGATCGAGCGGCTCGCAAGGCGGGTCGCGCAGGCGCATGACGCGGCGACTTCCGATACGACGCGAAGCGGCGCGGCCGCCATGCGCCGGATCATTGACAGCATGGAAGCGAGCTTTTGCGTCGCCGCGCCGGCGCCCGCCGGCGAAATAGAGGCGCATCTCGACAATCTGCGCCGCGCGCTCGACGGGAAGGCGCGGCTGATCGAGGAAAGGCGCGCGCGAGGCCGCGTGCGCGGCTGTCATGGCGATCTCAATCTTCGCAATGTCTGCCTGTTCGAGGGAGAGCCGACGCCTTTCGACTGTATCGAATTCTCCGACGATATATCGACGATCGACATTCTCTACGACATCGCCTTCCTGTTGATGGATCTCTGGCGCGTCGGCCTTCGCGACCTCGCCAATGTGGCGCTCAACCGCTATCTCGACGCGCGCAGGGAGCGCGACGAAGAAGGCCTGCCGATTCTCCCCTTCTTCATGTCCCTGCGCGCGACAATCCGCGCGCATGTCGAGGCGTCGCAGGGACATGCCGAGGTTTCGCGCGCCTATTTCGATCTCGCTTGCGCGCTGCTTGCGCCGGCGCGGGGCTGCGTCGTCGCTATCGGCGGCTTCAGCGGCGCCGGCAAATCCAGCGTCGCCGCCGCTCTTGCGCCGCTGCTTTCGCCGGCGCCCGGCGCGCGCGTTTTCAACAGCGATCGGCTCCGTAAACATATGTTCGGCGCCGCGCCGACGGACCGCCTGCCGCAGGAGGCGTATCGCAGCGAGGTATCCGAAGAAGTCTATCGCATCATGTTCGAGGCCGCCGAAGGCGTGGCCAGGAACGAATGGCCCGTCATTGTCGACGCGGTCTTCGACCGGCCGGCAGATCGTGCGACGATAGAGGCCGCAGCGCGGACCGCTGGCGCGCATTTCGTCGGCGTCTGGCTCGATCTCGACCTCGCGCAGCGACTCGCGCGCGTCGACGCGCGCCTCGGCGACGTATCCGACGCGACGCGCGCGGTAGTGCAGGCGCAAGCGACGAAGGACGCTGGCGAGATTGCGTGGCGGCGTCTGAACGCCGACCAAGCGCCGCAGGCGACCGCCGGCGAAATTTCGCGACTGGCGCCCGCAGGGTCCGAAAGTTAACGGCCCGCCCCCCGGAGGGGAACGGGCCGTTTGCGGTTGTCATCGGATCGCGAATGAACGCTTTCCTCGAACCGCACGTATAAAACCGCGGGCGCCGCGCAATGTTTCGCACGCCGCGAAAAAAACGCGCCGGGAAAACCTCTACGGAACCAGCACCGCCGCGCCCTGCAGACGCCCCTCGCGCAGGTCGCTCAGCGCCTCGTTCGCTTGCGCGAGCGGATAAGGCGTCGCATGCATTTTGAGCGGCAGGGTTGGCGCGAGCGACAGGAATTCCCGCGCATCCTCGCGCGTGAGATTGGCGACGGATGAAAGCCGCCGCTCTTCCCACAGCAGGGCATAGGGAAAGCCCGGAATGTCGCTCATGTGAATGCCGCCGCAAACGACCGCGCCGCCCTTCTTCACGGCCGCGAGGGCGCGTGGGACAAGGGCGCCGACAGGCGCGAAGATCAGCGCGGCGTCGAGCTTCTCGGGCCCCGGCGCGTCCGAGCCTTGCGCGCTCGCCGCGCCGAGCGACAGAGCGAATTCGGCCGCCCCCGCGTCGCCGGGACGCACGAAGGCGTGCACGCGCTTTCCCTGCAGGATCGCGACCTGGGCGATGATATGCGCGGCGGCGCCGAAGCCGAAAATGCCGATGGTTTGCGCGGGTCCCGCCAGCTTCAGCGTGCGCCAGCCGATGAGCCCCGCGCAAAGCAGGGGCGCCAATGTCGCCGCGTCGCCGCCTTCAGGCAGAGCGAAGCTGTAAGCGGCGTCGGCGATCGTATGCGTCGCATAGCCCCCGTCGCGCGTATAGCCGGTGAAGAGCGGGTCGTCGCAGAGGTTCTCGCGCGCGCTCGCGCAATAGGGGCAATGACCGCAGGTGCGACCAAGCCAGGGAACGCCCACGCGCGCGCCGATGGCGAAACCCTTGACGCCCGCGCCCACGGCCTCGACGCGGCCGACGATTTCGTGTCCCGGAACGATGGGAAGCTTCGGCTGCGTGAGTTCGCCGTCCACCACATGAAGATCGGTGCGGCAGACGCCGCAGGCTTCGACGCGCAGCCGCAATTCTCCCGCCCCCGGCTCAGGGACCGGCCGCTCCTCCACCACGAGCGGCGAGAGAGGACGCCGCAGGACCATGGCTTTCATCATCGCCGAAGCCGTTTGCTCAGATAAATCCGCCGTTCGCCGGGCGGAAAATCGGCGATCTCGCCGAAGCGCTCATATCCCAGCCGCTTGTAGAAGGCCGCGACGCGGGGATCGAAAGTATCGATATAGGCGCCGATGGCCCCGCGGGCGAGCGCCGCCCGTTCCGCCGCCTGCATCAGCCGCAAAGCGAGGCCGCCGCCGCGCTGCGATTCCGCCACCCACAAATGCCTTATATAAAGCCAGCGCCAATGGGTGACGCCGTTGAGCCCGCCGGTCAACGCGCCGTTTTCGTCGCGGACGACGACGGAAAGCGGCGTCTCCTCGCGGGGGCCGAAACGCGCGGCGATCTCGGCGCCGAGCCGCGCGGCGACCTCGGGCGACTCGGCGGCGTCGACAGCGAAGGCCGGCTTCTCAATCGGAGTCTTTCTGCTAAACATCGCGCCCGTGAAACTGAGCTTGGCCGTCCTTCTATTCTGCGCGGGCCTTGCGCCCGGCGCAACGGCGCGCGCGCAGGAGGATTGCGGCCCCGCGGCGATCGCGCCGCAGCCCGGCGCGGCCGGCGCGCGGGCGCAGGACTATCGGGCCGTTTTCGAGAGCTGCGCAAAGAACGGCGAGACGCGCCTCGCCACGCGCCGCATGAGCGTCGACGGCGAGAAGCTGCTGCTGACGGTGCATCCGCAGACGCTCAAAACCTCGCTGGAGCCGGCCTCGTGCTGGCGCTGCGCCGAGACCACGGACGAGGAGCAGGCGGAGACGCGCTTCATGAAGGCCGTTCGCCCGCCCGCCGATCCCGACCGGCCGCCGGCGCTCGTCAACGCCGGGCTCATCCATGGCGAGGGCGCCGGGGCCTTCATCACCGGCGATCTCTGTCCGAGCCGCAAGCCGCTTGATCGCGCCTTCATCGAGGAGGTCGCCGCGCAGGGGCCGGGAACGCCGCTGGCGCTCGCCGTCTCGGGCGCCTGGATCGCGCATCATGGGCAAGATTTCGCCTGGCTGCAGGAGAAGGCCCGCTCCGGCGCGCTGGACATTACATGGGCGGATCACACCTATTCCCATCCTTACGTCGTCGGATTGAAGGATTCGCAGAATTACATGCTGCGGCCCGGCGTCGATCTCGACCGCGAGATTTTCGAGACCGAGAAAATTCTCATCGCTCATGGCGAGACGCCGTCGGTCTTC
Organism: Methylocystis sp. JAN1; assembly: GCF_052186135.1. Lineage (GTDB taxonomy): Bacteria > Pseudomonadota > Alphaproteobacteria > Rhizobiales > Beijerinckiaceae > Methylocystis. Next base: position 3,763,862 of record NZ_CP181499.1, read on the forward strand.
TTCCGCTTTCCGGGGCTCGTGGCGGACGGGGCGCTTCTGGAGAAGCTGAAGGAGCGCCATCTTGTGGCGCTCGGGGCGGATAGCTGGCTCGCCCTGGGGCCGACGCCGACGGCCGGCTCCATCGTGCTGGTGCATCCCAACGGCAATGAGCCGGCGGGATTACGCATTTTCTCGCGGCTGCTGAGGAGCGGGCGGATGCCGAAGCCGTTTCGGGCGATCGAGGAGGCGCCTTGGAGCGCGCTGCGAAAAAGCGGGGACGGCGAAGCGCGATAGCGCCTCGACGACCTGCTCCCGCGCCAGGGTCGGAAGCGCGTCCAGATCCCTGGCCGCCGCGACGGTCAATATGATTTCATCCGCAACCCAACGATAATATCGTGAAATATCGCCAAAAGAGATTGTACGGTCAAGTTAATGCCGGATCCGCCGCCTTGTCCCGGGACGCGTGGAACCCGCCTTTGCCAAGGCAACCCTTACATTGACAAGGGTTCCCCGCCCTCTTATCTCTCCGGCGGAAATGCCGCGTCGGCCTTGACGCCCGGGGTCCCGGTCGCTGTCGCAAGCGGTTGCTTTTCCAAGACATTGCGACGCTCCGCCCCGCCCGCCCGAAATGGCGCCTGCGCCGGCGGTTGCGCGCCATAAGAAGGGTTTGCGGGATGCTGGGCGCCATCGCCAAGAAGATTTTCGGCACGGCCAACGATCGCCGCCTCAAGACCTATGCGCCGCAAGTCAAAGCGATTAACGCGCTGGAGCCGCAGCTCGCGGCGCTCTCGGACGAGGAGCTGCGCAACCGCACGGTCGAGTTTCGCGAGCAGCTCGCGGCCGGCAGGACGCTCGACGACCTTCTGGTCCCCGCCTTCGCCACAGTGCGCGAGGCGGCCAAGCGCACGCTGGGCCAGCGCCATTTCGACGTTCAGCTCATCGGCGGCATGGTGCTGCATGAGGGCGCCATCGCCGAAATGCGCACGGGCGAAGGCAAGACGCTCGTCGCGACGCTCGCGGTCTATCTCAACGCGCTGGCCGGCAAGGGCGTGCATGTCGTCACGGTGAACGACTATCTGGCCAAGCGCGACAGCGACTGGATGGGCCAGATCTACCGCTTCCTCGACATGTCGGTCGGCTGCGTCGTCCACGATCTGTCCGACGAAGAGCGCGCCGCCGCCTACGCCGCCGACATCACCTACGGGACCAACAACGAATTCGGCTTCGACTATCTGCGCGACAACATGAAATATGAGTTCGCGCAGATGGTTCAGCGCGGGCACAATTTCGCGATCGTCGACGAGGTGGACTCGATCCTGATCGACGAGGCGCGCACGCCGCTCATCATTTCCGGCGCCGTCGACGACAAGTCGGACCTCTACAACACGATCGACCGCCTGATCCCCAGGCTGTCGGCGGAAGATTACGATCTCGACGAGAAGCAGCGCTCGATCAGCCTCACCGACGCCGGCAACGAGCATATGGAGCAGTTGCTGATCGAGGCCGGCGCGCTGACCGACGGCGCGCTGTACGAGGCGCACAACGTCACGCTCGTCCATCACGTCAATCAGGCGTTGCGCGCCCACAAGCTGTTCCAGAAGGACAAGGACTACATCGTCCGCAAGGGCGAGGTGGTCATTATCGACGAATTCACCGGCCGCATGATGCCGGGCCGCCGCTATTCGGAGGGCCTGCATCAGGCGCTCGAAGCGAAGGAGCGCGTGCAGGTTCAGCCCGAAAACGTCACGCTCGCGTCGATCACCTTCCAGAACTATTTCCGCCTCTACGACAAGCTCGCCGGCATGACCGGCACGGCTGCGACGGAAGCGAACGAATTCGCCGAGATCTACAAGCTCGACGTCGTGGAAATCCCGACGAACCGCCCCGTTCAGCGCCGCGACGACGACGACGAGGTCTATCGCACGGCGAAGGAAAAGCTCGGCGCGATCCTGGAAGAGATCAAGGACGCGAATTCGCGCATGCAGCCGCTGCTCGTCGGCACGACCTCGATCGAGAAGTCGGAACAGCTCGCGGAGTTCCTGGTCCAGCAGGGCTACAAGATGATCGACTTCGCCGACGGCAAGGGATTGTCCGAACTCTACAAGGCGGCGCGCTCGGGCGAGCCGTCCAAGATGTTCGCCGTGCTGAACGCCCGCTTCCACGAGCAGGAAGCCTATATCGTCGCGGAGGCCGGCGTGCCGGGCGCGATCACCATCGCCACCAACATGGCGGGCCGCGGCACGGACATTCAGCTCGGCGGCAATGTCGAGATGCGTGTCGCGCAGGAATGCGCCCCGCTCGAAGGCCCCGCGCGCGAAGCCAGGGAGGCGGAAATCCGCGAGGAGGTCGCGGCCTTCAAGGAGAAGGCGCTCGCCTCGGGCGGCCTTTACATCATCGGCACGGAACGCCATGAGAGCCGCCGCATCGACAACCAGCTCCGCGGCCGTTCCGGCCGCCAGGGCGATCCCGGCCGCTCGAAATTCTTCCTGTCTCTGCAGGACGACCTGATGCGCATCTTCGGCTCGGAGCGCATGGACGGCATGCTCGTGAAGCTCGGTCTGCAGGAGGGCGAGGCGATCGTCCATCCCTGGATCAACAAGGCGATCGAGAAGGCACAGCACAAGGTCGAGGCGCGCAACTTCGACATTCGCAAGAATATTCTGAAATTCGACAATGTCATGAACGACCAGCGCAAGGTCATCTTCGAGCGTCGGCGCGAGATCATGGCGGAGGAGAGCGTGGAGGAGCAGGTCTCCGACATGCGCGCGGAAGTCGTCGACAATCTCGTCTCGCAGCACATTCCCGCCGACGCCTATGCGGAGGCCTGGGATGTCGAGGGTCTTGCCGAGGATGTGGGCGCCAAGCTCAATCTGGACGTCCCCGTCGCGGACTGGGCCAAGGAAGAGGGCATCGCCGACGAGGAGCTCAAGGAGCGCCTGCTCGAGGCCGCCGACAAACGCTATGGGGAGCGCGTCGAACGCAACAGCGCCCCGCTCATGCGCATGATCGAGAAGCAGGTCGTGCTGCAGTCGCTGGACACGCTGTGGCGCGAGCATCTCGTTGCGCTCGACCATCTGCGGCAGGTCATCGGCTGGCGCGGCATGGCGCAGCGCGACCCGCTCAACGAATACAAATCAGAGGCGCTGGAGCTTTTCCGCAGCCTGATGAGCCGGTGGGACGAGGCGGTGACCGCGCAGCTGATGCGCGTCGAGGTCAGCTTCGAGGCGCCGCCCTCGGCGCCGCCGGAGCTTCCGCCGATGGAGATGTCGCATCCCAATCCCGTCCCGCTCTCGGGCGGCGTGAGCGCGGAAATCGCCGCGCTGGAGGATTTGAACGCCCGCCTCGCCGCGGCGGATTTTTCGCCGCAGGCGCAAGCGCCGGCCCCGGTGCGCGATCCGGCCGATCCCAATAGCTGGGGTAAGGTCGGCCGCAACGAGCCCTGCCCCTGCGGCTCGGGCAAGAAATACAAGCACTGTCACGGACAGCTGGTGTAGGCCAACAAGATCAAGGGCCTGCGATCCGCAGGCCCTCTCCTGGATCATAAAGGCTCACGAAATGGTCGTCCCGATATTTTCCGCCGCCGACGACCCCATCTGGCTCAAGCTTCTTATCGCGGCCATTTGTCTGTATTTTCTTGGCCTTTCAATGTCCGGCGCGCGCTTCGGCAGGGCCGGCGGCGTCGCCCGTTCGCTCGGCGCCGTCGCGGCCCTATTGTCTGCCCTCGCGCTGCTGTCCGCCTTTATTGCGGCGTGACAAAATCGGACTCGGCGGAAAAGCCGCCGATCTATCCTGGGGACGGCGCGCCCGGAGGCTTGACAGGACTGCGGCGAGTCGTCGCAGGACGCGCCTTTCTCGCTCCGCAGGGTTGATTGTTACCCGCGCCTGCCCTCTTAAAGGACTTTCGCTCGCTCCTTGAGCGTTCTCCCCCGACTTGGACCGCTGTCGGACAGCGGTCCCTTTTCTTCCTGCGACGCGATCGCTTCCAAAGGTTTAGAGCGCTTTCACGCGAAAGGGCCGGTTCACGCTTTTCGCAGGGCCGGCTTGCGCCCTTCCAGCCGGCCGAAATTTTCGTAATGAGCCAAGGGGTTCATGCCGCTCGCCGCGACATCTGGGTTGCATGCCAGATATAGGCGGGTGGAGAAATAGGGTCCGGGATCGAAGCCCAGTTGCGCGCCATGGAGCAGGTAATGCGTGGCCGCGTCGGCGACGCCATAGGCCCGCGCATAGAAAGCCGGATCGAAAAAGACGGAATCGCAGACAGCCAGATATTGCCTGACAAGCGTCGCGCTCCGGCGCTGTGAGAACAGCCTCAGCGCCCGCGCCCAGACCCATGGCGCGTTCAGACCGATGCGGCGATATCGCGCGCGCATGTAGTCGAAGATCTTCGCATCCTGCCCGCCGCCCTCCTCGGCGACCGCGTCGCGCAGGAAGCGCTGGCGCGCGGCGTAATAAGCGCCGGTCTCTTCCGCCGAGAAGGTCTTGTAGCCCTCATGGCGGAGATGGACATAAAACTCGGACGCCGTCGTATCCGTCACCTCTTCCACCGCGAAGGGCGAGAGGCCCAGGAAATAAAGATCCGAAAGAAGCAGGCGGAAGCTGCTTGGCGTGAAGACCCAGCAATGGACGTCGCAATAACTCTGGTCCGCGGCGTCGCGCTTCCGGTTCCAGGCGGCGAAAGCCTCGTGCAGCGCCGGCGCGACGGTGATCTTTTCAGGGTCCGAGCCGAATAAGAAGGTGATTGTGGAATTCTCGCCGTCGCCCCAGCTCGCGATCGAGCCGTCCTGGTCGAAGATCTGGGCGTGAGTCGGCCGCTCGCGCCCCTCGAAATAGGCGTCGATCCAGGCCGACAGGCTGGTGCGCGCGCGGAAGAAATCAAAGCAGGCGCGCCTGTCCGGGAGCGCCATGGAGAGATAGCCGCCCTTCTTAAGCACGCGGCCGCAGGCCTGCAGGAAGGCGATCGGGTTGGGAAGATGCTCGAAATTATGCGAGGAGACGACATAGTCGACGCCGGCGACGCCCTTTTCGCGCAGAAGCGCGTCGATATGCACGGCGCTCCCGACGAGATCGACCGTCTCGATCAGACCAACTTTTTCCTCCGACAGGCTCGGATCCAGCCGGGCGCGCCGCTTGACGGTCTCCGTGTCGAAAACGTCGAGCGACAGGCAGTTATAGCCGTCGCGCTTGGGCGCCAGCGGAGAAAAATAAGGACCGATTTCGACGCCCCGCGCATCTTTAGAAACATGTTTAAGAAGCTCACTCTGACGATTCATCATCCCACCGGCGAAAAGAAGAGGCGTCCGCCAAGGGCGCGGGCGGGCGCTGATTTTGGGGCCGCAAAGGCCTGTCTATATAGAAATCCGTTGTCTTTGATAATAAGAGTGTCCGCGCGGCCAAACCCGTTTCCTCTTGTTGAGGAAATTGCGGCTACATTCACGCTGGGCCCAAGCCGCCCGCCCGGCCTCCCGCACGGGAAGCCCTCGTCGCGCGCCCCGCGCGGGAGACGCGAATTCGGCAGCACTTGGACAGGAGCTTCGCGTGTCGTCCATTGATTTCTCCAAAGTCGTCGTCGCACAGGGCGGCGGACCGACCGCCGTCATCAACCAGTCGCTCGTCGGGGCGGTGCTGGAATCGCGCAAGTTTCGCGAGGTCGAGCGGGTCTATGGCGCCTTCCACGGCGTGCGCGGCATCGTCAACGAGGATTTTGTCGATCTGACGCAGGAGACCACGCACAACCTCGAAATGGTCGCGAACACGCCCTCCTCCGCCCTGGGCTCCACCCGCGACAAGCCGGACCTGAAATATTGCCAGGAGATCTTCAGGGTCCTGCGCGCCCACGGCGCCGGCTGTTTCTTCTACATCGGCGGAAACGACTCGTCCGACACCGTCCGCATCGTCTCCGAGGAAGCCAGGAACGCCGGCTATCCGCTGCGCGCCGTCCACATCCCCAAGACCATCGACAACGATCTGATGGTCAACGACCATACGCCCGGCTTCCCGTCGGCGGCGCGCTGGGTGGCGCAGGCCTTCGCCGGCGCCAATCTCGACAACTGGGCGCTTCCCGGCGTCTATATCGCCGTCGTCATGGGCCGCCACGCCGGCTTCCTCACCGCCGCCTCGGCGCTCGGCAAGAAGTTTCCCGACGACGGCCCACATCTCATTTACGTGCCGGAGCGGGCTTTCGTCGTCGAGAAATTCCTCGCCGACGTGAAGGCCACGATGGAGAAATATGGCCGCTGCGTCGTCGCCGTGTCGGAAGGCGTTTGCGACGAAAACCATGTGCCGATCGCGGAGAAGCTCGCCGGGCAGGTGGAGCGCGACGCCCATGGCAATGTGCATCTCGGCGGCGGCGGCCTTGCCGACGAGCTGACCGAACTCGTCAAGAAGCGCCTGGGCTTCAAACGCGTGCGCGCCGACACGTTCGGCTATGTGCAGAGGAGCTTCGTCGGCTGCGTTTCCGACGTCGACCAGCGCGAGGCCCGCGAAGTGGGTGAAAAGGCGGTCCAATACGCGATCTGGGGCGACCGCGACGGCTCCGTCACCATCCACCGCACGGGCTTTTATTCCGTCGACTACCAGCTCACCCCACTTGAACAAATCGCGGCCAAAACAAAAGTGATGCCGGACGAGTTCATCAGCCCCTGCGGCACGGACGTGACCGACGCCTTCCGTATGTATCTGCGCCCGCTGCTCGGCAGCGGCATGCCGGACGCCTTCCGGCTGAGGCTCAACAGGGTCCCCAAGATCCTGACCTAGGCGCGTTTCGGAAAGCGCGAAACCGGTTTCGCATGAGGCGCGCTAAGTCTTTAGAGTCGGACGCGTTTAGGCGATTCCGGGCGATCCGCCTTAAACGTAAACTCGATATGGAAGGCTGACGGCTCTCCCCGGCCGGAGGGTGGGCCGGAGCGGGGGGCGCCGTTCTTGCTAACCCCAAGATTTGTGACAAGGTTGCAAATCCGGGCGCGCCTAAAATAAAGTAGGAGGGCGCGGAGGAGAGAGCGTCCCGCGCGGTTCGACGGGCGCCGGAGCATGCGCCAGAAAGGCGCGGCCATCAAGAGAGGGAGAGAGGCGAGACGCTCCTCTCCACCTTTTGTTAGGTCAGGGCCGGTAGATCATATGTTTGGATCGATTCGCACGGCGGGTTGGTTCATCGGGAGAAAATCATGAGCAAAGTCGGCGGCGGCGATTCCAAGAATACGCTTTACTGCTCGTTTTGCGGCAAGAGCCAGCATGAAGTCCGCAAGCTCATCGCCGGCCCCACCGTCTTCATCTGCGACGAATGCGTCGAACTCTGCATGGACATCATCCGCGAGGAGAACAAGTCCTCGCTGGTCAAGCAGCGCGACGGCATCCCGACGCCACGCGAGATCTGCAAGGTTCTGGACGACTATGTGATCGGCCAGGCGCAGGCGAAGCGCGTCCTCTCGGTCGCGGTCCATAACCATTACAAGCGCCTCAACCACGCCACCAAGCACGGCGACGTCGAGCTGGCCAAATCCAATATCCTGCTGATCGGCCCGACCGGCGTCGGCAAGACCATGCTGGCGCAGACGCTCGCGCGCATTCTGGACGTGCCCTTCACCATGGCGGACGCTACGACGCTGACGGAAGCGGGCTATGTCGGCGAGGATGTCGAGAACATCATCCTGAAGCTTCTCCAGGCCTCCGACTACAATGTCGAGCGCGCCCAGCGCGGCATCGTCTATGTCGACGAAATCGACAAAATCTCGCGCAAAAGCGACAATCCCTCCATCACCCGCGACGTCTCGGGCGAGGGCGTCCAGCAGGCGCTGCTCAAGATCATGGAGGGCACTGTCGCCTCCGTGCCGCCGCAGGGCGGGCGCAAGCATCCGCAGCAGGAGTTCCTGCAGGTCGACACGACCAACATCCTGTTCATCTGCGGCGGCGCTTTCGCCGGCCTCGAGAAGATCATCTCCGCCCGCGGTCGTTCGACCTCGATCGGCTTCGGCGCCAATGTGCAGGCGCCCGACGAACGCCGCACGGGCGACATCTTCCGCCAGGTGCAGCCGGAAGACCTCCTCAAATTCGGCCTCATCCCCGAATTCGTCGGCCGCCTGCCGGTCATTGCGACGCTCGAGGATCTCGACGAGGACGCGCTCAAGAAAATCCTCACCGAACCGAAGAATGCTCTGGTCAAGCAGTATCAGCGTCTCTTCGAGATGGAGAATGTCGAGCTGACCTTCCAGGACGAGGCGCTCACCTCCGTCGCCCGCAAGGCGATCGAGCGCCACACCGGCGCGCGCGGCCTGCGCTCGATCATGGAGGGCATTCTGCTCGACACCATGTTCGATCTGCCCGGCCTCGAAGGCGTCGAACAGGTCGTCATCGGGCCGGAAGTCGTTGAAGGCAAAGCGCGGCCGCTGTATATCTACGCGGAGCGCAGCGAGAAAAGCGGCGCCAGCGCTTAGTGCGCGCGCCGCCGCCCCAATTTACGCGACGGCGGCGGGGGGTCTCGCGCCCCTCTTTCACGCCGTCCTTGAATCGCCAGTTTGAGTATCCCATTTCCTGCGTTAACGGGGCCGTGCGGGCTGTTACGCCGCCGCTCCGGCGGCGCTTGGACGCGTGAGCGAGCGTCCCTGCGGCCAAGGTCTGGCTGGGAGAGGTCGAATCGCCACGGCCTAAGTCTTGCTAGTTCCGACTGATACTCCGTCGCTCGCATTTTTCGCATTGCCGCCTCGCGGGATGCGCAAACGAAAGCAGGACACGAAGATGAGCAATGAAAAGCGCGACGCCATAACGCCGGGAGCCATCGAGAGCTACCCCGTCCTTCCCCTGCGCGACATCGTCGTGTTCCCTCACATGATCGTGCCGCTCTTCGTCGCGCGCGAGAAGTCGATTCGCGCGCTCGAGGAGGTCACGAAGAGCGATCGCCTGATCCTGCTCGCGACGCAGAAAAACGCGGGCGACGACGACCCGGCGACCGACGCCATCTATTCCATCGGCACACTGGCCTCCGTCCTGCAGCTTCTCAAGCTGCCCGACGGCACCGTGAAGGTGCTCGTCGAGGGCGTGGCGCGCGCCGCCGTGCGGAACTATTCGCGCGCCGACGACTTCTACGAAGCCGACGCCGAGGCGCTCGCCGACGACGCCGGCAATCCGGTCGAGGCCGAGGCGCTGGGCCGCTCGGTCATCTCCGAGTTCGAAAGCTATGTGAAGCTCAACAAGCGCGTCTCCTCGGAGATCGTGGGCGCGGTTACGCAGATCGAGGATTTCTCCAAGCTCGCGGACACGGTCGCCTCGCATCTCTCCGTCAAGATCGCGGACAAGCAGGACGTGCTGGAGACGCTCAACGTCGCCCGCCGCCTCGAAAAGTGCCTCTCGCTGATGGAAAGCGAAATCTCGGTCCTTCAGGTCGAGAAGCGCATCCGCACGCGCGTCAAGCGCCAGATGGAGAAGACCCAGCGCGAGTACTATCTCAACGAGCAGATGAAGGCGATCCAGAAGGAGCTGGGCGACGAGGACGGCAAGGACGATCTCGCCGAGCTCGAGGAGCGCATCAAGAGCACCAAGCTTTCCAAGGAGGCGCGCGACAAGGCCACCGCCGAATTCAAGAAGCTGCGCCAGATGTCGCCCATGTCGGCCGAAGCGACGGTCGTGCGCAATTATCTGGACTGGCTGCTGTCGATCCCGTGGGGCAAGCGCTCCAAGGTCAAGCGCGACCTCCAGCAGGCGCAGGACGTGCTCGACGCCGAGCATTTCGGCCTGGAGAAGGTCAAGGAGCGCATCCTCGAATATCTCGCCGTGCAGAGCCGTGCGAACAAGCTCACCGGCCCGATCCTCTGCCTCGTCGGCCCGCCCGGCGTGGGCAAGACCTCGCTGGGCAAGTCGATCGCCAAGGCGACGGGGCGCGAATTCGTGCGCATGTCGCTCGGCGGCGTGCGCGACGAGGCGGAGATCCGCGGACATCGGCGCACCTATATCGGCTCGATGCCCGGCAAGATCATCCAGTCGATGCGCAAGGCCAAGACCTCCAACCCGCTCTTCCTGCTCGACGAGATCGACAAGATGGGCATGGACTTCCGCGGCGATCCGTCGTCAGCGCTGCTCGAGGTGCTGGACCCCGAACAGAACCAGACCTTCAACGACCATTACCTCGAGGTCGATTACGACCTGTCGAATGTGATGTTCGTGACGACGGCGAATACGCTGAACATCCCCGCGCCGCTGATGGACCGCATGGAGATCATCCGCATCGCCGGCTATACGGAAACCGAGAAGCTGGAGATCGCGCGCAAGCATCTGATCCCCAGCGCCGTCCACAAGCACGGCCTCGCGCCGGAGGAATGGATGGTGACGGAAGACGGTCTGCTGGAGCTCATCCGCCGCTACACCCGCGAAGCGGGCGTGCGCAATCTCGAGCGCGAAGTCTCCAACCTCGCCCGCAAGGCGGTGAAGGAGATCCTGCTCAAGAAGACGCAGAAGATCGTCGTCACGGCGGAAAACATCTCCGACTATCTGGGCGTGCCGAAATATCGCTACGGCCAGGCGGAGCTTGAGGATCAGGTGGGCGTCGTGACAGGCTTGGCCTGGACCGAGGTTGGCGGCGAGTTGCTGACGATCGAAGGCGTGATGATGCCCGGCAAGGGCAAGATGACCGTCACCGGCAATCTGCGCGACGTGATGAAGGAGTCGATCTCGGCGGCGGCGTCCTATGTCCGCTCGCGCGCCGTCGACTTTGGCGTCGAGCCGCCGCTTTTCGATCGCCGCGACATCCATGTGCACGTGCCGGAAGGCGCGACGCCGAAGGATGGCCCTTCGGCGGGCGTGGCGATGGCGACGGCCATCGTCTCGATCGTCACCGGCATTCCGGTGCGCCGGGATATCGCCATGACCGGCGAAATCACGCTGCGCGGCCGCGTGCTGCCGATCGGCGGCCTGAAGGAGAAGCTGCTCGCGGCGCTGCGCGGCGGCATCAAGAAGGTGCTGATTCCCGAGGAGAACGCCAAGGATCTGGCGGAAATCCCGGACGCGGTGAAGAACGGGCTCGAAATCGTGCCCGTGGCCCGCATGGAGGAAGTGCTGCAGCACGCCCTCGTCTCCCAGCCGACGCCGATCGTCTGGGAAGAGGACGCGGCGGCGCTCGGCAAGCGAGCCGCCGCCCTGGCGGATGACGACGCCGGCGTGCGTGCGCACTGATCGCTGTTCATCGCCTGTCTCGACAAGGAGCCTCGTCCCTCGGACGGGGCTCTTTTTTGTCGCGCCGATCTGCGGCGTCTCCAATAAAAAGCCGCATTTTCCACGGGTTTCCCTCAGTGCAACGGTTGATTCTCCCGGTTTTCCGGCATTTTTTGAGGGCCTATTGCGCCAATCCCTTGCCTTTCCAATGATTCGGACCCAACACTCGCGCTCGCTACGCGCCGACGATTCGAGCCGCCGCCATTCTCGCGGCGATCGCCGGCCTCGCAGCGCGCTAAAAGAAGGAAAAGGCCATGAACAAACTGGAACTGGTCGAGCACGTCGCCAACGAGACGGAATGCTCGAAGGCTGCGGCGGCGGCTGCGATCGACGCCGTGATCGACGGGATCACCATGGCGCTCAAGAAGGGCGATGAGGTGCGCCTCGTGGGTTTCGGCACCTTCTCGGTCAAGAAGCGCGCCGCCGGCAAGGGCCGCAATCCCGCCACGGGCGAGGAAATCAAGATTCCGGCCTCCAAGAGCGCCCGCTTCAAGCCCGGCGCGACGCTGAAGACCGCGCTCAACAAGACCAAGTAAGGCGCCGGACAAGGTTTCTCGGGCCCGCGCACGGCCGTCGGGCGCCTCCGGCGGCCGTTCCGTTTCTCGGCGCAAGCGCCGCTTGCCTCCCGCGCGCGCCCTCACTAAAACCGTGCGCGCGCCTCCTCCCGGAGGGCGGCAAGGGCGGTTAGCTCAGCTGGTAGAGCATCTCGTTTACACCGAGAATGTCGGGAGTTCGATCCTCTCACCGCCCACCAGACCTTCCCTTACGCCGGAGGATTTCCTGCGCAAAACGGACGCGCGCGTCGCAGCGGGAATCCTGCCGGCCCGGCTTCTTCATAAGCCGCGCCTCAAAGTCCGAAGGGGTAGGTCTCGGGCGCGCCCTGCGGACGGGCGGCGGGGAGCGGCGTTACCGCCCTCGTCTCCTCGATCCACAAAAAAGCGTCGAACTGCTCCGCGAGCACAGCCTCGAAATAGTGGCTCAGCAATTCGCTCTCCGGGCGGTAGACGACGCCGATGGCGCGCTCGAGCATGGGTTCGCTCAAGGCGTCGGCAAGCGCCGGATCGCGCCGCCGCCGCCAATCGGTCAGGGAGCGCGCATGGCCCGTCTTGCGGAAGGCGTATTCGTAGCTGTCCTCGCGCGCCGGCCGCACGCTCTTCACCTCCATCGGCCCGCCCCAGTCGCTGGCGGCGGCGACCGTCCCGCGATCGGCGCCGAAGCCGATGAGTACGGCTTCGTTTCCGAAGGACGCGCGGCAAAGCTCGCCGATGTTGAATTCCCCCGCCCATCCCATGGCGGTCGCCGCCGCGTCGCCGATATGGGAATTATGCGCCCACACGACGGCCTTCGCTGAAGGCCCGCGATGCGCGAGAAGGGCCTGAAGCGTTTCGAACATGTGGCGGTCGCGCAAATTCCAGGACTCGCGCGAACTCCGATACATCAGCCTGTAATATTGCTCCGCCGCGCGGACGATGCGCGCGTTCTGGGCGGCGTCGAAGAAGGCCTCGCCGTCTTTCTTCATATAGTCCAGCCGCTTCGCCAATAAGCCGACGAGCTGCGCTGCGGCCTCGTCCTCGCATGGCCGCCGCCACCCCCGCAGCACGGCTTGCCCGTAGTCGGCCGGCTCGTCCTGCCAGGGCGTGAGGCAGGCGTAACGCCGGCGGGCGATCGCCGCGGCCTGCGGATCGACCTGGTCCAGATAGCCCACGACCGCGTCGATAGAGGCGCTAAGGCTGTAGACGTCGAGGCCATGGAAAGACACCCGGCGCTCGGGCGGCCTGTGCGCATTGTGGTCGCGCAGCCAATCCAGAAAGGCCGCGACTTCCACATTGCGCCACATCCATGTGGGGAAGCGCGTGAAGGCTTCCCCGGAGACTGGCTTGGGAGCGTGATGGCGGACGAAATGATCTATGCGCGCGGCGTCCGGCCAGTCCGCTTCGACGGCGACGATGTCGAAGCCATGCCGCGTGACCAGCTCGCGGGTGATGGCCGCGCGCGCCCAATAGAATTCGGACGTGCCGTGCGTCGCCTCGCCCAGCAGCACGATGCGCGCATCGCCGTAACGATGGAAATATCGGCCGAACTCCTCTGTCTTTTCGGGCGGCGGGAGAGGTTCGGCCGCGCTGGCGAGCGCGCGGGTGATCGCCGAACGGACTTCATCGCGACGCAGCGTCGTCGAGGCGATCGGCGCCATGAGCCCCTCCTCTTTATTTGTGTAGGCCGTACCGAAACGGCCGCCGCGCGACCTTGTTCCGGGTTTGGCGCGCGCGGCCGCAAAGCGGGGCGCGGCGGCTTGACGCGGCGCCCGAGCCCTTTTAACTCGGCGTCCGAGAGGCGTCCGTCCGGCGGCGGCGCTGGCCAAGGACCCTCCGGCCGCAGCATCCCGCCGCCTCGCGGCGCAGCGCGAAAGTCCTTTTCCGCTCGCCATTTGGGAATTAGGGTGGGTCCGGCGGGGGATTCACGAGGTGCGGGCGACCATGCAGAAATTGAGGACCTTGGCTCTTGTCGCGCTTGGTCTTGTCGCGCCGGCTTTTTTCCCCTGCAGCGGCGCCCGCGCGGAAGACATGAACTTCCGCGTCGTCGGTCTCGATTCGGGAAATTGCGGCGCCCGCTGTCCACAGGTCATCGCCGCGCAGGGCGAGATCGGGGAAGGAACCCCGGACGCCTTCCTGAACTTCGTCAGAGAGAATGTCGGCGGCGGCAATCTGCACGGAATCGTGCTGCTCGATTCGCCCGGCGGGAAAGTCGTCGCCTCCATGGAGCTCGGCCAGGCGCTGCGCCGGCTGGGCATGGCGGTGATCGTCGCGCGCCCCGCCGCCGAGCAGGCGTCGCAAAACATGGCGCTGGTGTCGGGACGATGCTATTCGGCCTGCGTCTACGCGCTGATGGGCGGCAAGAGGCGGGTCATCCCGCCCCAGAGCCGCGTCGGCATCCATCGCATGTTCAACTACTCGACGAGCTTCGACTTCTCGGAAGGAATCGTCCGCGAGCGCAATTATGACGACGGCGGCATGCGCGCCATGCTCGCCCGCTATGCGAGCGGCATGGGCGTGAGCCCCGAGCTCGTCAATCTCGCCGAGCGCACCTCTCCGGATCAGCTCTACATGCTGACGAGCGCCGACATCGCGCGCTGGCGGCTGGGCTCGCGCAAGCTTTGATTTGCGCGTAAGCAGGACACGACGAACGACAAGAAGCAGGGTTGGACATGAAACATATTCTCGACGGGCTCGAACAGCGCCGCGCTTCGGCGCGTCTCGGGGGCGGCCACAAGCGCATCGAGGCGCAGCATGCGCGCGGCAAGCTCACCGCCCGCGAGCGCATCGAACTCCTGCTCGATCAGGGCTCGTTCGAAGAATTCGACATGTTCGTGACGCATCGCTGCACGGACTTCGGCATGGACAAGGGCGAGAAGACCTCCGGCGACGGCGTCGTCACGGGCTGGGGCACGGTCAATGGCCGCGCGGTGTTCGTCTTCGCCAAGGACTTCACCGTCTTCGGCGGCTCGCTCTCCGAGACGCACGCCCAAAAGATCATCAAGCTGCAGGACATGGCGCTGAAGAACCGCGCGCCGATCATCGGCATTTTCGACGCCGGCGGCGCGCGCATCCAGGAAGGCGTCGCGGCGCTCGGCGGCTATGGCGAGGTCTTCCAGCGCAACGTGCTGGCCTCGGGCGTGATCCCGCAGATTTCGGTCATCATGGGCCCCTGCGCCGGCGGCGACGTCTATTCGCCTTCCATGACGGACTTCATCTTCATGGTGCGCGACACGAGCTACATGTTCGTGACGGGTCCCGACGTCGTGAAGACCGTCACCAACGAGACGGTGACGGCGGAGGAGCTCGGCGGCGCCTCGGTGCACACCACCAAGAGCTCCATCGCCGACCGCGCCTATGACAATGACGTCGAGGCGCTCCTGCAGATGCGCCGCCTCATCGACTTCCTGCCCGCCAACAACGCCGAGACGCCGCCGGACTGGCCGAGCTTCGACGATGTCGATCGCCTCGACATGTCGCTCGACACGATCGTTCCCGATAATCCGAACAAGCCCTACGACATCAAGGAGCTGATCACGAAAGTCGTCGACGAGGGCGACTTTTTCGAGATTCAGGAAGCGCACGCGAAGAACATCGTCGTCGGCTTCGGCCGCATCGAGGGCCGCACGGTCGGCTTCGTCGCCAACCAGCCCATGGTGCTCGCGGGCGTGCTCGACATCGACGCCTCCAAGAAGGCCGCGCGATTCGTCCGCTTCTGCGACTGCTTCAACATCCCGATCGTCACCTTCGTCGACGTCCCGGGCTTCCTGCCCGGCACGGCGCAGGAATATGGCGGGCTCATCAAGCATGGCGCGAAACTGCTCTTCGCCTATGCGGAAGCGACGGTTCCGAAGGTCACCGTCATCACGCGCAAGGCCTTCGGCGGCGCCTATGACGTCATGTCCTCCAAACATCTGCGCGGCGACGTCAATTACGCCTGGCCGTCGGCGCAGATCGCCGTCATGGGCGCAAAGGGCGCCGTCGAGATCATCTTCCGCGCCGACCTGGGCGATCCCGAGAAGATCGCGCAGCGCACCAAGGAATATGAGGACCGCTTCCTTTCGCCCTTCGTCGCGGCCGAGCGCGGTTACATCGACGAGGTGATCATGCCGCATTCGACGCGCAAGCGAATCGCCCGCGCGCTGGCCCTGCTCCGCCACAAGGAGCTGGAGAACCCCTGGAAAAAGCACGATAACATCCCGTTGTAAGCGGTTTCGCAAATTGCAGCTTCTAAAGCGCTTTCGCGAAAAAGCGGGAACCGGTTTTTCGCATGGAGCGCGCTCTGAACCTTTGGAATTCGATCGCGTTGCCTGCGTTCAGGCGATTCCGCCTGATGGCCGCGCGATCCGGCGGGCGCGGCGTTGAGCCGCGCTTTTTCGTTTCGATTTGAAACGACTTAGCTGGAAGTAATTGCCCAAATGGAGGGCGCCCGACTCGAAATTTCGACAGAGTGCACAATTTCGAGTGACAGCCCTTTTATTTTGGCATAATGTCCCCCTCGCCAAGTTGGTTGGGTAAGCCTAAGCGTTTAAAGCGTTTAGCCTTTCAATTCCCAGCAACGGTCCAAGTCGGGGAGGACGCCGGAGGGAACGCGACTCGCGTATGGCTCGACGAACGAGCTGCTGCGAGCGGTTTATCGAAGCGCTAAAGACTTCGGGACCAGGCGTTCAATCCGGTTAAAGGACAGGGTGCCAAAGAGTGGGGAGCGGCCGGGCCGTCCCCGCTCTTTGTGTTTAAGGGGGTATTATAGAGTTTCTCTCTAAGCCCATAAAACGCGCTGCCGAGCCGACGCCGCGACCGCTGCTTGACGGGGGCCGGTCCCGTTCCTACGTTCCGTCCGAATTCGCAAAAACGAAAGTCCCCGCATGGCAACGCAGAAAATTACCGACGCCACTTTCGAACAGGAAGTGCTGAAGTCCTCCGAGCCCGTCGTCGTCGACTTCTGGGCCGAATGGTGCGGCCCCTGCCGCATGATCGCGCCCGCGCTGGAAGAGATCGCCGCGGAGATGGAGGGCAAGGTCAAGGTGGTCAAGCTCAATATAGATGAAAACCCCGCCGTCGCCTCGAAGCTTGGCATCCGCTCGATCCCGACTCTCATCGTCTTCAAGGACGGTAAGGCCGCCGCGCAGAAGGTCGGCGCCGCGCCGAAAGGCGAACTCTCCCGCTGGATCGCCGCCGCGATCTGATGTGATCATGGCGAGCCTGATGGCCTGCGGTCCGGACGACAGTCGGACCGCAGCTGTCAGGCTCGCATTTTTGTGACGCGCGGCGCTCGGCGAGCGCGCCCTTTTACAGGCCCGGCAGCGCCGGAAGAAGGAGCAGCGCGGCCAGCCCCGCGCCCAGCGCGAGCGTGGAGGCCAGGGCGAAGCGCCACCCCATGGCGACGCCGCCGACCGCCCAGCTGATCCCCGTTTTCACGATCGTATTGGAAAAAATCGCCAGCAGGACGGAGAGCGCCGCAGCACGGACGCCAATCTCGTTCGTCCCCTGGCTCGCCATGGCGAGCGAGATGGCGTCGACGTCGGCGATGCCGGAGACAAGCGCAAGCAGATAGGCGCCTGAGCTGCCCGCAAATCTGGTCACGATCTTGGAGAGGATCATCACGGCCGCAAGCAGCGCGCCGAATTTCAGCACCGCCGGCAGATCCAGCGGATTGCCGATCGTCAGCGGATTGCGCTCGGGGTCCGCTTCCGCGACGCTGCGCCACATCAGCACGCCGGCGGCGAGAAAATAGACGAACCCGACCGCGATGAGCGGGGCCGCGAGGCGCAGGGCGAAGTCGGGATTCACGACGCTCAGAATGGCGAGCACGCGCGGCGCCATTACCGCATTGGCGAAAATCGCGCCCGCCGCGAGCGCGTTCGTCTGCTCGGGCTGCTCGGCGCATAGCCGCGATATCGCCGCTGTCGCCGCGGTGGAGGATGCAAGCCCCCCGGCCATGCCCGCGACCGCGACGCCTCGCCGGTAGCCGACGAGCCGCACGGCGACATAGCCGGCGAAGGAGACCACGCCGATCAGCACGATCATGAGCCAAAGAGCGTGCGGATTGATCGCGCCCCAGCGGTCAACCGCCTCGTCCGGCAGCACCGGCAGCAGAATGAAGCTCATAGCGAGAAGGACGAGCGCCGAGCGCAGCTCGATCCAGGTGAGCCGCTCGATCCATCCATGCAGCAAGGCTTTGAGCGCCAGAAGGGCGGTCGTCGCGACGGCCGCGGCGGCGGCGGCCAGCCGGTCGCCAACGACTGCGTAGGCGCCGAGCGCAAAGGCGAGCAGCACGCCGATGAGCGTCGTCGCCCCGAATGTCTGATTGTGCACGGTCTCGCGGTAGCGGAACAGTCCGACGAGGGCGCCGAACAGAAGGAAAGCGGCGCCGAGCGCCAGCACGCCGCCGTCATGCGCGAACTGCATGGCGATGGCGCCCCAGACGCCGCCGAGCAGCGCCGCGAGCCCATGTGTGCGCAAGCCCGCCGCCCGGTCGCCTTCCTGCTCCTCTCGCGTGCGCCAGCCGCGCTCGAGCCCGATGAGCAGGCCGATCGCCAACGCGACGGAGAGTCGCTGGATCAGTTCGGCCGTGCCCGTTTCATACATGCGAAAGGCTTTCTCGCAGGCCCTGAGAACTCGCGCGATATGCGAGGCTGCGTTACAGACTATCGTGATAACGCTCAAATCTTACCAGTTCGGAAGCCGCGTAATGTCCCGTCTCCGCCCCTCCCGTCGCTCCGCCGTCGCTCCCTTCCTGGCGATGGACGCTTTGCGCGAGGCGAGGGCGCTGGAGCGCGCCGGGCGCCAGATCGTCCACATGGAGCTCGGCGAACCGGGCGCGCCCGCCCCTCGGCTCGTGCGCGCGGCGGCGGAGGCGGCGTTGCGGGAGGGGAGGCTCGGCTATGGCGAGGCGATGGGCGATCCGCGGCTGCGCAAAAGAATCGCCGCGCATTACGCCGCCCGTTACGGGGTAGAGCTCCCGCCCGACCGCATTATCGTCACGACCGGCTCCTCCGGCGGCTTCATGCTGGCGCTTCTCGCCGCTTTCGACGCCGGCGCGCGCATCGCCGTCACAGCTCCGGGCTATCCGGCCTACGCCAATATTCTCTCTTCGCTGGGAATCGAGCCGGTTCCGCTTGAGGTCGGCGACAAGACGCGCTTTGCGCCCACCGCCGCCATGCTGGAAGCCGCCCACCGTGAAAAACGGCTCGACGGCGCCCTGTTCATGAGCCCGGCTAATCCGACCGGGGCGGTGACCGAGAAGGAAGAGCTCGCGCGCATTTGCGCCTTTTGCGACGAGGCGGGAATCGTCTTCATTTCCGACGAGATCTATCACGGCCTCGAATACGGCGCCCCCGCCGAAACGGCGCTGCGTTTCACGCAGAACGCCATCGTGGTGAACTCCTTCTCGAAATACTACGCCATGACCGGCTGGCGGCTTGGCTGGCTCGTCGCGCCGGAAGGCCTCATGCGTCCGCTGGAACGCCTGCAACAGTCGCTCGCGATCTGCGCGCCGACCATCTCGCAGGCGGCGGCGCTCGCGGCCTTCGACGCGACGGACGAGCTGGAGGAGAACCGCGCCGCCTATGCGCGCAATCGCGCATTGCTGCTCGATCGCCTGCCGGCGATAGGGCTCGACAAATTCGCGCCGCCCGACGGCGCCTTTTATATTTATGCCGACGTCTCGGCCTTCACGGCGGACTCGATGGACTTCTGCAAGCGTCTGCTGGTTGAGGCGGGCGTCGCGGCCACCCCTGGCCTGGATTTCGATCCGGGCCGGGGGGCGGCGACGATCCGCCTCTCTTACGCCGGCGCGGAGGCCGATGTCGCGGAAGGCGCAGCGCGGCTCGGGGCTTGGCTCGCGGCCCAGCCCCGGCGCTGACCTCTCTTACTGACCGAAGGGCGTTCGCACCTTCTGCCACCAGCCGCCCTTTTTGGGCGCGGCCGGATCGGCCTGGGTGATGACCACCTCGGTCGCCTTGCGCGCAGGCGCGGGCTCGGCCACCTCCGCAGCCGGGGCCGTTTCGGCCGCCGGCGCGGCTTCAGGGGCCGGCTCGAGCTTCGGAGCCTCGGCTTTCAGCGTTTCGGATTTCGGGGCTTCGGCCTCGACAGGCTCAACCGCCTCGGCCTCGACCTTTGGCGGCTCGCTCGTCACCGGCGTCTCCGGCGCAGCCTCGGCGAGGGGCGCGGGCGCCTCCGCTTCAGCCGCCAAATCCGGCATATGCGCCTCGCGCGCCGAGACAAGGCCGTCGAGAGCCTGCGCCCCCTCGTCGAGCGGGAAGAGGGCGGTCGGGTCGCGGAACTCCTCCGGCAGCGGGGCGGAACGGCGCCAGCGGCCCGGACCGCGGCTGCGGCCGCGCGGCTCACGCGGTTCGCGCGGCTCACGGGGTTCGCGGGGCGCCGGCTGGCCCTCGATTTCCGCCATGAAGGCGAGGCCTTCGTCCGACGGCTGCTCGGCGCCCGGCGCCATCGGCTCGCCATTGCCGTTCTGACCGCCACGGCCGCGGCGGCGGCGGCGGCGGCGCGCGCGCGGCGCGCCATCCTCGCCCTCTTCGCCATTGAAGCGGCGCGGCTCCCGCCCCTCCCGGCGGCCGCCAGCGCGGACCTCCTCCTCGCCCTCGGCGCCTTCCTCCTCGGCGGACGCCTCCTCTTCGATGATCTCCTCCTCGATCGGCTCGGCGCGGATCGAGTCGACGCGCAGCGGCGCGGGCGTCGATGACATTCGGGGGCCCGACGCGAGTTCGCCCCGCTCCAGCGCGTGGTAGTTCGCGCCGGTCAGCGTATCGTCCGCGGCGACGGTGATGTGGACGCCGAAACGGTTCTCCAGCGCCTGGAGATGGGCGCGCTTCTGGTTGAGGATGTAGAGGGCGACGACGGCGCGGGTGCGTAGCGTCACGTCGTGCGACGCGCTCTTGAGCAGCGCCTCCTCCAGCACGCGCAGCACGTGCAGCGCGATGGAAGCGGTGGAGCGCACATGGCCGGCGCCCGCGCAATGCGGACAGGGAACGGTCGAGCCTTCCACCACGCCGGCGCGAATGCGCTGGCGCGACATTTCCAGGAGGCCGAAATGGGAGATGCGGCCGACCTGGATGCGGGCGCGATCGTTCTTGAGCGCGTCCTTGAGCCGGCGCTCGACGGCGCGGTTGTTGCGGCTTTCCTCCATGTCGATGAAGTCGACCACGATCAATCCGGCGAGGTCGCGCAAGCGAAGCTGGCGAGCGACTTCGTCAGCCGCTTCGAGATTGGTGCGCAGCGCGGTGTCTTCGATATTGTGCTCGCGCGTCGAACGGCCCGAGTTCACGTCGATCGCGACCAGCGCCTCGGTCTGGTTGATGACCAGATAGCCGCCGGACTTCAGCGTGACGTGGTTGGAGAACATGGCGTCGAGCTGCGCCTCGACCCCCGCCTCCGCGAAGATCGGCACGGGTTCGCGATGCTGCTTCACATTCTTCGCATGGCTCGGCATGAGCATGCGCATGAAGTCCTTGGCCTCGCGATAGGCGTCATCGCCGGAGACGACGATCTCCTCCACGTCGCGGCCATAGAGATCGCGGATGGCGCGCTTGATCAGCGAGCCTTCCTCATAGACGAGGGTCGGCGCCGAGGAGCGCAGCGTCAGCTCGCGCACGCTCTCCCAGAGCCGGAGAAGATATTCGAAGTCGCGCTTGACCTCGGCCTTTGTGCGCGTCGCGCCGGCCGTGCGCAGGATGACGCCCATTCCTTCCGGCACTTCGAGGTCGTGGACGATCTCCTTCAGACGCTTGCGGTCGGCGCCGTCGGTGATCTTGCGGGAAATGCCGCCGCCGCGCGCCGTATTGGGCATCAGCACCGAATAGCGGCCGGCGAGCGAAAGATAGGTGGTGAGCGCCGCGCCCTTATTGCCGCGCTCCTCCTTCACCACCTGGACGAGCAGAACCTGGCGGCGCTTGATGACTTCCTGAATCTTGTACTGACGACGCGGACGCACGACGCGGAACGGAGCCTCGTCCATGGCGTCGCCGCCGATATGCTCGACATGCTCCTCCTCGTCGTGCTCGTCGTCCTCGTGATCCTCGTCGTGCGATTCGCGCGACGGCGCGCGGGCCTCGACGGCTTCTTCCTCACCGTCGCCGCTCTCATCGCCTTCGTCCGCCTCTTCGCGCTCGCGCTCCTCGTCGCGCTCGTCCTGGCGGCGCGCCTTCAACTCATGGTCGGGGGCCGGCGTCTCTTCGGTGAATTCCTCGGGCGAGCCCTCCTCGACCGAGCCGAAGCCCGCCGGGTCGACCGAAATCGTTTGGTGCGGCTCCTCGGCGCCCGGCTCGGCGATTTCCATCGCCTCGACGGCCTCCGCCTCAACCTCGACGTCGGTGGGGGCGGCGGCCTCCGAAGCGGGGGCTTC
The DNA here is from genome assembly GCF_052186135.1 of Methylocystis sp. JAN1. Taxonomy (GTDB): domain Bacteria; phylum Pseudomonadota; class Alphaproteobacteria; order Rhizobiales; family Beijerinckiaceae; genus Methylocystis. The sequence continues at coordinate 3,785,924 of NZ_CP181499.1, forward strand.
GGGCGCAGCCTCGACCGCGGCGCCAGCCGGCCCCTCGACCGTCTCGTCTTCCCGGGCGCTTTCGGCGGAAGCGTCCTCGACCGGCGCTTCGAGATCCTGCGCGGCCTCGATCAGGGCCTCGACGTCGACGGGCTCGCTGACCATGGCCTCGTCGACGGCGGCGCGCTTCTCCGCGCCCTCGTGCTGACGACGGCGCGAACGGCGGCGCCCGCCGCCATGCGGGCGGTGCTCTTCCTCCTCATGCTCGCGGTGGGCGCGGCTCTCTTCCTCGAGCAGCGCCTGTCGGTCGGCGACGGGGATCTGATAGTAGTCGGGATGAATTTCGGCGAAGGCGAGAAAACCGTGGCGGTTGCCGCCGTAATCGACGAAGGCGGCCTGGAGCGAGGGCTCCACGCGCGTGACCTTGGCGAGATAGATATTGCCGCGAAGCGGTTTTTTGTCGGCAGCCTCGAAGTCGAATTCCTGAACGCGATTACCGCGTAACACCACCACCCGGGTTTCCTCCGGGTGGGAGGCGTCTATAAGCATTTTGTTGGCCATGGGGGACTCTTTGGGGCGTCGCGCGCGCGACGGCCGGCGGGGGGCGCCGCTGTCCGATCAGGGACGCCGCGACCGCTCGGCGCCGCGCGAAGGCGCGGACGCTTGTTGTCGGAGATAGGGGGAAAGGCCTGGGGCCTGCAACGCACTGGCCGGCGCGACCGCCGGCGGACAGATCGCCTGAGCCAAACGCCGCACGCCCGTCGAAGTCGGGATTGGAGGCGGATGGCCGAACAACATGACGATCCCGGGCGCGACCGTCGCCGGCGCCACGGCCCGCGTGGAAGAAACCAAGACGCGCGCGAAGTAAGCGGGCCCACATCGCGCGGTCGAACCGGGCGAGGCGAACCTTCGCAGCTGCGCATATCATGGTCCTGGCCATGAGATCGTCAAAAAACCTTTCGCGACGCCCGAAGGCGGCGAGTATGCGTCACAACCGGCCAAGGCCGCGCGTGACGAAGGACGTCAGCCCGTCCTGGAAATCTGCTGGCCCGATTTTGAAAGGCGCTTGCCGTCGGGCTGCGTCAGCGGACTCCCACAGAGCGCAAATCCTTCATAGCGGGCGCCCGCCAAACGCGCAAGCGCCGCAGATGCGACGATTCGCGCCGGAAGCGCAGTCGGAGCGGCCATGGGCCGACATGAACGCGGAAGCTAACCTTCCCTTAAGGGACGCGCTTACAAAATGGTTTATACAACTGTGACGCGTTGATGAAATTTTTGCGAGACCTTGGCCATGACTCAGCCGCCTTTCCGTCGAATTGCGACCCGCGGAGCGCTCGCGGCCGCCGGTGCGGCCGTTGCGGGTCTCGGCGTCGTCAGCTTCGGCCTGGCGCTGGCGGCGGAGCCGGCCGCGCCGGTCTCCGCGATTGCGAGCCGCGTCGAGACGGCCGCCGACCATGTGCGCCTCGCGATCGACCTGACCGGAGCGGTCAAGCCAACCGCCCATGTCGTCGCCAATCCCGCGCGCGTCATCGTCGACCTGCCGGAAGTCGCCTTCCGGATCGACTCCCGCAACAGCCGCGCCCCGGCGGGCTCCAAGCTCCTCAAGTCGTATCGTTACGGGCAGTTCGCGCCCGGACGTTCGCGCGTCGTGATCGATCTCGCGGCGCCGGCGCGAATCCTGCGAGCCGAGACCGAGCCCGCACGCGACGGCGCGCGCCTCGTCATCGAGCTCGCGCCGACCTCCGAGGCCCATTTCAACGCCGCGGCCGCCGAAAGCGCCGCCGAGCTCGCGCGCTCCGAGCCCGCCCCCGCTGCGCCCGCGCAGCCGGCGCCAGCCTCGGACAAGCCGGTCGTGGTCATCGACCCCGGCCATGGCGGCGTCGACATGGGCGCGACGGGCAAGCATGGCGAGCAGGAAAAGGCGATCGTCTTCGAATTCGCCCGGGCGCTCGTCGCGAAGGTCGAAGCCGGCGGCCGGCTGAAGGCCGTTCTCACGCGCAGCGAGGACGTGTTCCTCCCTCTCAATGAGCGCGTCCGCATCGCCCACCAGAACAATGCGGCGCTCTTCCTGTCGATCCACGCGGACACGCTGGCCGAGGGGCATGTCGAAGGCGCGACGGTCTACACGGGCTCCACCAAGGCTTCCGACGCGGAGGCGGCGCGCATCGCCGAGAAGGAAAATCTCGCCGACGCGGCCGCCGGCCTCGACAGCAGGGAGGACGTCGAGCGGGTCGGCGACATTCTCTTCGGGCTCGCCCAGCGGGAGACGCGCGCCTTCAGCGCCCAGTTTTCCCAGGCGCTGATCGCCCGCTGGAAAGAGGCGGGAAGCCTCAACAAGAACCCCGCCCGCTCCGCAGGCTTCGTGGTGCTGAAGTCTTACGACGTGCCGTCCGTGCTGCTCGAGCTCGGCTATCTGTCGAGCGAGAAGGATCTGGCGCGGCTCACCTCGCCCGAATGGCGAGACCGCGCCGCCGGCAAGACCGCCGAGGCGATCGAGGCCTTCTTCGCAGCCCGCCTGCGCGAGGCCCGCGCCCCCGCCGCGCCGCCGCGCCCACAATAAAACACAAAATCGCGTCATTTGTCGCGCCTCTGGATGGAGACGGCCCGCTCCCTCCACAATCGGTGACGACCTGGCGCGACGCGGTCCGGCCGCGAGGGCGGCGCGCGGCGATAGGCCAAAAGTTACTGGATCGGCGGGCGTTGGCGATGCTAAAGCAAAGCTGGCCATTTGGCGGACGACGGGTGTTTTCCGTTTCGAGTTGAACCCATCCGGACAAAAATTCACGCGCGCGGGCGTCGAACGCCGCGTCGCCCCAAGGCAGGCCGGCCGCGCCCTGCGAAACGCGGCGAACCGGCGCCATATAAGTCGAGGCGATGAGCCACGGGCCCTCCCCGCCCGCTGAGAGGAAGATATTCATGCGACTTCTCGCAAGGTTTCTAGGCTTTGTGTTCGCCACAGGCGCGATCGTCTTCCTGATCGGGTCCGTGGCGGTCGCGGCGCTGGTCTATTATTATTCGAAAGACCTGCCGGACACGGCGCAGCTTCGAAACTACGAGCCGCCCGTCACGACGCGCCTGCACGCCAATGACGGCTCCATCCTCGCGGAATATTCGCGCGAGCGCCGCCTGTTTCTGCCCAGCTCGGCCATTCCCGCGCTCGTGAAGCAGGCGTTCATCTCGGCCGAGGACAAGAATTTCTACACGCATAACGGCGTCGATCCGGAAGGCGTGACCCGCGCGTTGATGGTGCTCGCGCAGGGCGGCCGCCATGTGCAGGGCGCCTCGACCATCACCCAGCAGGTGGCCAAGAACTTCCTCGTCGGCAATGAGCGCTCCATCGACCGCAAGATCCGCGAGGCGCTGATCTCGTTCCGCATCGAGGCGGCCTATTCCAAGGAGCGCATCCTCGAGCTCTATCTCAACGAGATCTATCTCGGCCTCGGCAATTACGGCGTCGCCGCCGCCGCGCTCAATTATTTCAACAAATCGGTCAATGAGCTGACGCTCGCCGAAGCCGCCTATCTCGCCGCCCTGCCGAAGGGTCCGAACAACTACCATCCCTTCCAGCATCGCGAGCGCGCCATCGAACGCCGCAACTACGTCATCGACCGCATGGAGGCCGACGGCGTCGTCACGCATGACGAGGCGGAAAAAGCGAAGGCCGAGCCGCTGGGCGTCAATCCGCGCGCACTCTCGCCCAACACCTATGTCGCCGGCTTTTTCGCGGAGGAGGTGCGCCGCGACCTGCTCGGGCGCTTTACCGAGAAGGGGCTCTATGAGGGCGGCCTCTCGGTGCGCACGACGCTCGACCCCAAGATGCAGGCCTGGACCCGCAAGGCGCTGGCCGACGGCCTCGTGCGCTTCGACGAGGCGCATGGCTTCCGCGGCGCGATGAATCATATCGACGTCTCGTCGGACTGGGGCGTGCCGCTCGCCGCCATTCCGGCGCTTGGCGACATCAAGCCTTGGCGCCTCGCCGTGGTGCTCGACGTCAACGAGGCCGGCGCCCGCGTCGGCCTGCAGCCCGGCCATGAGGCCTCGGGCGAAGTCGAACGCGAACGCGAGACGGGCCTGCTCACCGCCGAAGGCATGCGCTGGACGGGCCGCAGCCCCCGCGGCGCCCTCTCGGTCGGCGATGTGATCTATGTCGAGCCCATGCCCGGCAATCCGGGACGGTTCCGCCTGCGCCAGATTCCGGAAATCTCCGGCGCGATGGTGGCGATGGATCCCTATACGGGCCGCGTCTTCTCCATGGTCGGCGGCTTCTCCTTCGACCAGTCGGAGTTCAACCGCGCGACCCAGGCGCTGCGCCAGCCGGGCTCGTCCTTCAAGCCCTTCGTCTACGCCACCGCGCTCGACAACGGCTATACGCCGTCCTCCTCGATCCTCGACGAGCCCATCTCGATCCAGCAGGCGGACGGCAGCTACTGGACGCCCGAAAACTTCGAAGGCGGCCACGGCACCGGCGCGCATCCGCTGGATCACGGCGTCGTGCACTCCAAGAACATGATGACCGTGCGCCTCGCCAAGGACGTCGGCATGCCGCTCATCGCCGAATACGCCAAGCGCTTCGGCGTCTATGACGATATGGGCCCCTATCTTTCGCTCTCGCTCGGCGCGGGCGAGACCACGCTGCTCAAGATGGTGACGGGCTATTCCATGTTCGCCAATGGCGGCAAGCGCATCAAGCCGACGCTCATCGACCGCGTTCAGGACCGCTGGGGCAAGACGATCTATCGCCATGACGAGCGCCAGTGCCTGGGCTGCGACGCGGCGAAATGGGACAGTCAGAACGAACCCAAGCTGATCGACAAGCGCGAGCAGGTGCTCGACCCGCTCACCGCCTACCAGATCACCTCCATCATGGAGCATGTCATTCAGCGCGGCACGGGCGTGTCGATCAAGACGGTGGGCAAGCACCTCGCCGGCAAGACGGGCACGACCAACGACGCGAAGGACCTCTGGTTCGTCGGCTATTCGCCGGACCTCGCCGTCGGCGTCTATATCGGCTACGATCGGCCGCGCTCCATGGGCAGCCACGCCCAGGCCGCGCTCTTCGCCGCGCCGATCTTCCGCGACTTCATGACGCTGGCGCTGAAGGACAAGCCGGACACGCCGTTCCGCGTGCCGCCGGGCATCAAGCTGATCTCGGTGAACCCTGGAAGCGGCCTGCGCACGACGAGCGGCGGCGAGCTCTGGGCCTTCAAGCCGGGCACGGCTCCGCCGGACTCCTATTCGGGCGGCGGCGGCGGAGACGGTCCCCGCCAGCTCAACACCCAGCACGACGTCGACCAGAGGGTCGGCACGGGGACGGGCGGGCTTTACTGATCCATCCGAGCGGCCGGAGACAAAAGCCTCCGGCCGCTCTATTTTTCCGTGTTCCATCACGCGGATCGCAGTACGAATGACCGTCGACGCCGACCTCGTCCTTTGCGCTGAAACCGATAACGTCGCCACGCTGACCCTGAACAGCCCGGCCTCGCGCAACGCGCTGTCCCTCGCCATGCTGATGGCGCTTTCGGATCGCCTCAACGTGATTGCGAGCCGCGACGACATCCGCGTCGTGATCCTGCAGGCCGAAGGACCGGCCTTTTGCGCCGGACACGACCTCAAGGAGCTGACGGCCCGTCGCAACGATCCCGATCGCGGCCGCGCCTTCTTCGCCGAAACGATGCGCGCCTGTTCGTCCGTCATGCAACGGATCGTGGCGCTGCCCGTGCCGGCGATCGCCGCCGTGGACGAAATGGCCACGGCCGCCGGCTGCCAGCTTGTCGCGAGCTGCGATCTCGCCGTCGCGGGGCCGCGCGCGCGCTTCTGCACGCCAGGCGTCGATATCGGCCTCTTCTGCTCGACGCCGGCAGTGGCGCTCTCGCGCAATGTCGCGCCCAAGCACGCCATGGAGATGCTTCTGACGGGCGCCCCCATCGGCGCCGAGGCGGCCCTGCGCGTCGGCCTCGTCAGCCGCGTCTCCGCCGACGGCGCCCGCACGGGCGCGAAAGCCCTCGCGGCAGAAATCGCGCGGAAGTCGCCGCAGGCGATCCGCTTCGGCAAGCAGGCCTTCTACGCCCAGCGCGAGAAGCCGCTCGGCGAGGCCTATGAGCTCGCGAGCGCGGTGATGGTGGAGAACATGCTGGCGGCCGACGCGCAGGAAGGGATCGCGGCGTTTCTCGGGAAGCGGGAGCCGAACTGGCGCCTGTGATCACGCCGGGGGACCTGACGCGGCGTTTTACGCGCCGGCGTCGCCCGGACGCTCAACGCCGAGACCGGGCGACGGCGCGGCGGTCTTCAGCGCAGCGCTTATTTGGTCGAGATCAGCCTCGCTGAATGTTTCCTTTTCAAGGAGGCGTTCTGCGGAATCGCGATGAATCGAGGCATAGGCGGTCAGGATCGCCGTCGCCCGCTCAAACGCCTCTTCGACGAGCCGGCTGATCGCCTGGTCGATCCGGGCGGTGGTTTGCTCGCTTATGTCCGACTGCCGGCTCGCAAGCTCCCGAAGGTCCAGATAACGTGGACGATCCACGACGAAAGAGGCCTGCCCGATCTCCTTCTCCATCCCGTAGCGGGCGACCATCGCGCGCGCCATTTCCGTCGCACGCTGAAGATCGTCCGCCGCCCCCGTCGTCGCTTCTCCGAAAACGAGCGATTCGGCCGCCCTGCCGCCGAGAAGCACGGCCATCCTGTCGAGCAGCTCGGCGCGCGTCATCAAATAACGGTCCTCGGTCGGCATCTGCATGGTGTAGCCCAGCGCCCCGAGCCCGCGCGGAATAATCGACACCTTCTTGATCGGATCGACATGCGGGAGCGCCATGGCGACGATGGCGTGGCCCATCTCGTGATAAGCGACGATTCGGCGTTCCTGGGGATTGAGAACGCGCTTGCGCTTCTCGGGTCCCGCGAGGACGCGTTCGATCGCGGCCACGAAGTCGGCGGCGGAAACGGAGACGGCTCCGCGCCGCGTCGCCAGCATCGCCGCCTCGTTCACGAGATTGGCCAGATCGGCCCCTGTGAATCCGGGGGTCATGGCGGCGATCTGCGCCGCGTCGACATCTTCCGCCAATCTGATTTTCGGCAGGTGGACGGCGAGAATGGCGACCCGGCCATTTTTATCGGGCCGATCGACCGAGATCTGACGATCGAAACGCCCTGCGCGCAGAAGAGCCGGATCGAGCACTTCCGGCCGATTCGTCGCGGCGAGCAGCACCACGCCGACCGTGGGGTCGAATCCGTCTAGTTCGCTCAAGAGCTGATTGAGCGTTTGCTCTTTTTCGTCGTGTCCGCCGCTCAATCCGGAAATCCCTCGCGCCCGTCCGAGCGCATCCAGTTCGTCGATGAAGATGATGCAGGGGGCCGTGGCGCGCGCCTGCGCGAAAAGGTCCCGCACGCGCGCCGCGCCGACGCCGACGAACATTTCGACGAATTCCGACCCGTTGATGGAGAAAAACGGGACGCCGGCCTCGCCCGCCACCGCGCGGGCGAGCAGGGTCTTGCCGGTGCCGGGCGGGCCTACGAGAAGAATGCCCTTCGGCACATGAGCGCCGAGCCGACCATAGGTCGCCGGGTCTTTCAGGAATGCGACGACCTCCTGAAGCTCCTCCTCCGCCTCGTCGACGCCCGCGACGTCGCGAAAGCCGATCTTGATGCCCTTTTCGACAAATATCTTCGCCTTGCTCTGTCCGACGGACATGATCGAACCGACGCCCTGTCCGAGGCGACGCGAAAAATAGCTCCAGATGAGGAAAAAGATCGTGATAGGCACGATCCAGGAGAGCAGGGTCGAAATCCAGCCGCTTTCCACGGCGCCCGAATATTTGACTTTCGCCGCCTCCAATTCCTGGGCGAAGTTCGGATCGACCCGCGCCGCGACGACTTGCTTGCGTCCGTCGGGCATGGGCTTTTTCAGCGTGGCGCGCACCGCCCTCTCGCCGACCTCGACCTCCGCGATTTTTCCCTCCCTAAGCATGTCGTAGAATTCGCTGTAGGCGACGACGTCGGTCCGGCCGTACGTCTCGAGAACCTGTTGAAAGACGAGGATGGCGATGAGCGCGAAGAGAAAGAAGGCGACATCGAAGCGAGCCTTGGGTTTTTCGTTCGATTGATTCACGCTGATCGCCTTATCGCGCCTGCCCGCGCGTCACGAGACAGCCGCCGGTTTGCGGTGACAGGGAAGGATTCCGGCCGCTACATTCATCGAACGACGGCGTCGGCTTTTTCGCAGCGCGCCCCATTGGCTCACTCCCCCAAATTCCGCAACGCCGCCGCCGCCGCGAAGGGACACAGCGCCAGCGCGACGAGCGTGATGGCGCAAAGGATCGAGAAGGGCGACAGAAAGGGCACGGTTCCGCCCGTCGCGGCCTCCGAGGCCGACACGCCGAAGATCAGCACCGGAATCGTCAGCGGCAAGACGAGCAGCGCCATCAACAGCCCGCCGCGCCGCACGGTGACGGTCGCCGCCGCGCCGATGGCGCCGATGAGGGTGAGCGCCGGCGTGCCGACGAAGAGCGTCGCGACGACGCCGAGCAGCGCCATCGCCTCCTGTTGCAGCATGAGTCCCAGAAAGGGCGCGGCGATGATGAGCGGCAGGCCCGTCGCCGCCCAGTGGGCCGCGCATTTCACCAGCACCGCCAGCTCCAGCGGGGTTTCGGACAGGTGCAGGAGATCGAGTGAACCGTCTTCCGCATCGGCCTGAAACAGCCGGTCGAAGGCGAGCAGGCTCGCGAGCAGCGCCGCGATCCATAAAATGGCGGGGCCGATGCGGGACAGGAGAGCGGGATCGGGGCCGACGGCGAAGGGCACGATGGTCACGAGCGTGAGAAAGAACACGACCCCCATGGCGCCGGAGCCGCCGACGCGGCGGGCGATGCGCCATTCGCGCAGGAAAAGCGCGCCGACCGGCGAACTCATCTGGTTCCTCCAAGAGCGAGTTCTCCCGCTTCCTCCAGCCCCAACGGCTCATGGGTCGCGGCGACGATGATTCCGCCCAGCGCGCAATGCTCGCGCATCACAGAGGCGAATTTTTCGCGCGACCCCTTGTCCAGCGCCGTCATGGGCTCGTCGAGGAGCCAGACCGGCCGGAAGGCGACGAGAAGCCTCGCGAGCGCCGCCCGGCGCTTCTGGCCCGCGGACAGCGCCCCGAAAGGCGCGCGCAGGGCGTGGGACAGGCCAACGGCGGCCAGCGCGTCCTCGATGGAGCGGCTCAATCGGGCGGCGTCGCGCGCCAGATAGCGCGACCAGAAATCGAGATTCTCCTCGACGGTCAACGCCGCCTTCATGCCGTCGGCATGGGCGAGATAATGCGCCTGCTGGGGTAGTTCGGCCTCTTCGCCGGCGCCCTCCAGCGCCACCGCGCCCCCGGCGCACGGCAGGAGGCCCGCAATCGAGCGCAGCAGCGTCGACTTGCCGACGCCGTTGCGGCCCGTGACGACCAGCGCCTCGCCGCCGGCGACGGCGAAGGTCACGTCCCGCAGCACGGGCCGGCCGCCCCGCGCCACGGCGAGATTCTCCACCCGCAGACGCAGGGCGGAATGGCTGTCGGCATGGGGTCGATGCGGCGTCTCTTCCATGGCGTAGCCAATAAAGAAAGCCGGCCTCAAGCGCCATAGGCGAAGCGAACCGCTGCGCGCCTGAAGGCGCGCGCAGGCTGCTGACAAAGTAGCGGCGACGCCCCTCGTGCTTCGAGACACCTGCTGCGCAGGCTCCTCAGCATGAGGAGCTTTTCCTTCAGCGCCAAATACTTAGGCCTCATCCTGAGGAGCGAGCAAAGCTCGCGTCTCGAAGGACGAGGCCGCCTCGGGAGGTTTGTCAACAAACTGTGCGCGCCTGAAGGCGCGCGGTCCAAAAAGGCGCCCACTGGACCGCGAGCCTTCAGGCTCGCGTAAAAGGGGGGAACCTGCGCACGCCTTCATGCGCCCGATCGCCGTGGGGCTGGAACGCAGGCGCACTGGCGCGCGGGGGCCTGGGGTGATAAGGGACGCGATCAATCTCCGGGCGCCCGATCGCGGCGCCCTGATTCGTCGTGAAACCAAGTGCGCGCGGCGCGCCCGGCATTCAGGGACAGCGAATTCAGTGACGAGACATAGAAGCCTCTCGGATTACGCCTCGCGGAGGTTCCGCCTCGCGGGCAACGCCCTGCTCGAATTCAACAACCCGTTTTTCGCCCAGATCGACAAGCTCAAGGCGGATTTCGAGGCGCAGGGGACGCATTTCGTCAGCTTCGCGAATTACGACTATCTCGGCCTCGCGAACCATCCCCGCATCCGCGAGGAAGCCAAGCGCGAAGTCGACGGGCTCGGCATCGGTGCGCTGGCCTCGCGCCTCGTCGGCGGCGAGCGCACGACGCACAAGCAGTTCGAGGCGGAGATCGCCAGGTTCATCGGCATGGAGAGCGCGCTGGCGCTCGTCTCGGGCTATCTCTCCAACGTCACGACCATCGCCTATCTGATGAACGGCAAGCGCGACGCGATTTTCATCGACGAGCTGGCGCATAACAGCATCGTCTACGGCGCCGAGGGCGCGCCGGCCCATGTCGTGAAGTTCCGCCACAACGACATGGACCATCTCGACCATCTGCTCGCCCGGCACCGCGAGGAATATCGCAACGTCCTCGTCGTGGTCGAAGGCGTCTACAGCATGGACGGCGACACGGCCGACCTGCCGCGCCTCCTTGAAATCAAGGACAAATACAAGATCTGGCTGATGGTGGACGAAGCCCATTCGCTGGGCGTGCTCGGCGAGACGGGCCGCGGCCTCGCGGAGCATCAGGGCGTCGACCCGCAGCGCATCGACCTCATCATCGGCACGCTTTCGAAATCGCTCGCCTCCTGCGGCGGCTATATCTGCGCCCGCAAGGAAGTGATCGAGTGGTTCCGCTTCACGCTGCCGGGCTTCGTCTACAGCGTCGGCTTCTCGCCCGTCGTGCTGGCGGCGGCGCGCGCCGCGCTCGCCCTCATGCAGGAAGAAACCTGGCGCATCGGCAAGCTCGCGCAGAACGCCGAGCTTTTCCGCCAGGTGGCGCATGAGAACGGCTTCTCGACCGGTCCCGCCATCGGGCGCGGCGTGGTGCCGATTCTCTTCGAGAGCGACCTCGAGACCATGTGGGCCGCGCGGCATCTGCTCGAAAAGGGCTTTTACGTGCCGCCCGTCGTGCGCATCGGCGTGCCCAAGGACGGCCCCCGCCTGCGCTTCTTCTTCTCGGCGAACCATACGGAGGCGGAAATCCGCGGCGTCATACAGGCGTTGCGCGACATGCCCCCGGTATCGGAAGAGGCGCAGCGCATCGTGGCCGCCGCCATGGCCGGCGCGGCCGCCTGATTCTTGGGAGGAGAGGGCGATCGAGTGAACGCTGGACATGAGCCAATCCCTCCCCTTTACGAGGAGGGCGGCCCTGCCATAGGGCGTCTGGAAGACGCCCGTCGCAAGCGACGGGCTATGGCAGGGCCGGGTGGGGTTAAACCCCTACCCTATTTATTGCGGCGCGAACCCCGCCCGGCGGTCTTCGACCGCCGACCTCCCCGTAAAGGGGCGGTATTGGCCGCTAATGTCCAAGATTGTTGTTCATCCGATTATCCTGAATGACGGAGCCGGGGCGCTCGTGCGGACCGGCGGCTCAATAGGCCGCGTCATCATGACGCTTTCGCATAGTCCCTCCGGAGGCTTAAGGATTTAGACATGGCGCGAATCGAGATTCTACCGGTCGCAGGGCTGTCGCGCTTTACGACCTTCTGCAAGCTCCCGCGCCTTCTCTACAAGGGCGCGGCCGGCTTTGCGCCGCCGCTCGACATTGAGCGCTGGACGCTCTTCGCCCATATTCTCAACCCGCATTACAAGCTGGTGGAGGATCAGAAGTTTCTGGCCCGGCGGGACGGCGAATGGGTCGGGCGCGTTTCCGCGCATGTCTACAGGGACATCGCGCCCGTCGACGCGAGCCCGGCGCAATTCGGCGCGCTCGACGCCGTCGATGACCTGGAGGTTGTGCGCGCCCTGATCGAGGCCGCCGAGGAATGGCTGAAGGCCAAGGGCGCGACGCGCGTCAACGGCCCCTTCTCGCCGACGATCAACGGCGAATGCGGCATGCTGGTCGAGGGCTTTACGGCGACGCCTATGATCTACATGCCCTGGCATCCGCCCTATCTCTCGCGGCATCTGGAGACGCTCGGATACAGGAAGGCGAAGGACCTCATCTCCTATCGCTACGAGATCGCCGAGCAGGACCTCGCCGAAAAGCCGCGCATCTCCAATCGCAAGGAATGGCGCGACCGGTTGAAGCTGCGCCCGCTCGACATGGCGACGCTCAAGAGCGGCGAAACGGCGCTGATGGAGGATCTCTTCAACGACGGCTGGAGCGGCAATTGGGGCTTCGTGCCTTTCACCAAGGCGGAATTCGACTCCACCGCCGACGCGCTCAAGCTCGTCATGCCGCCGGAATTCGGCATTGTCGTCGAGCTTGACGGCAAGCCGCAAAGCTTCGTCATCGCCCTCCCCAATCTGTTTGAGATTGTCTCGGATTTCGACGGGCGCATCTTCCCCTTCGGCCTGCCGAAGCTCATCTCGCGCATGCGCAATCACAAGTTCAACGCTGCGCGCATCGTTCTGCTCGGCACGCGCAAGGCGCTACAAAACAGCGCCACGGGCGGCGCCATCCTTCTCGCCATGATTGAGGAAATGCGCCGCCGTGGGGCCAGCGCCTCGATCAAACAGCTCGAAGCGGGTTGGGTGCTTGAAGACAACTTCGCCATGCGCAAGCCGATCGAGATGTTCGGCGGCAAGGTCGACAAGGTCCACCGTATTTACGAGAAGCGTTTTAGTTGAGTACAAGCTTGAGGCGATCGGGTGAATGCCGGGCGTGATCCGATCCTTCCCCTTTACGGGGAGGGTGGCCCCGCGTAAGCGGGGTCGGGTGGGGCAAGGCCGCATTCAAGACGTTGCGGCCCGGACCCCACCTGGCGGCCTTACGGCCGCCGACCTCCCCGCAAAGGGGAGGTATTGGGCCAACGACGCCTGAGCGCCATCGACCCGATCACCCTGGTTCCAACCGGAAGGAAGCTAAAGGCCATGAACGGCATTTCGGTCACCGCCCAGGGCGCCGATCGCTCCCATGTCGAGCGCCGCCGGCTGATCCTCGAAAAATATCCGCAGGTGCGCGACCTTTTCGGCAAGGACCCGGTGACCTTCAAGATCACCGCGGGCATTTTCGTCGGCCAGTTCCTCATCGCCGCCTGGATGGGCTGGCTCGGCCTCTCCTACTGGCAGCTGTCGCTGATCCTCGCCATCTGCGTCGGCGCCTTCGCCAATCACGCCAATTTCGTCATCATTCACGACGCGATACACAATTGCGTCTTCGACAGCCCGCTCGCCAACAAATGGACGGCGATCCTCGCGGACCTGCCCAACGCCTTCCCCACCGCGATGGGCTTTCGCTGCTACCACATCAAGCACCACTCGCATCTCTCGGCCTATGACTATGACGCCGACGTGCCGAGCCGTTGGGAAGTCGAGTGGGTGGGCAACAGCGCATGGCGTAAGGCCGCGTGGCTCTTCGCGTTTCCCGCCATCCAGCTCGCGCGCCTGTCGCGGCTGAAGGGCACGGTTCCGATCATGGGCAAATGGACCTATATCAACATCGCCGTGATCGTCGCCTTCGATCTCTTCATGCTTTGGGCTTTCGGCCCGAACGCCCTGCTCTATCTCTTCCTCTCCTTCTGGTTCTCGGTCGGAGGCCTGCATCCGCTCTCCGCGCGCTGGCTGCAGGAGCATTTCGCCTTCGCGCCCGATCAGGGCACGTTCGACTATTACGGCCCGCTCAACAAGGTCGCGCTCAATATCGGCTACCACAACGAGCATCATGACTTTCACGAGATCCCGTGGACGCGCCTCCCGGAGCTGAAGGCCATGGCGCCGGAATTCTATGACGATCTGCGCTGCCACCGATCCTGGGTCGCGCTGCTCGCGACCTTCATCTTCGACCCGACCTATTCGCTCGGCACGCGTTCGGAGAACGTCGCGCAGGCGGCGCATAACGCCTCTGTTCCGGCGGCCGCGGAGTAAGCTTATGACGCAAGAAAGAACCGAAGCGCTCGACGCATCGCCGCGCCTTTTCGAGAGCGATCTTCTCGACAAGCTCTCGCGCGTGCATCACCTCACGCCCGTCGTCATTTATACGCCGATCATTCTCGGGCTGGCCTTCTACTCGCTGTCGGAAGTCGGCCTCGGCCTGCTGCTGCTCGGCTTCGTCATCGGCTATCTGGGCTGGACGCTCACCGAATATTTCGGCCACCGCTACCTCTTCCATACGGTGTTTCCGCTGCCCTTCGGCCTCGGCCCGCGCTTCCAGTTCCTGATCCACGGCGTGCATCACATCTATCCGAGCGACCCGCTGCGCCTCGTCATGCCGCCGCTGCTGTCGGCCCCGATCATGCTGATCGCGCTGACGATCATCCGCCTGATCTTCGGCGGCGCGTTCGGCTGGCCGGTGCTTGCGGGCTTCATGGCCGGCTATGTCATCTATGACTGCGTGCATTACTGGACGCATCATGGCCAGCCGGCCTCCGACTTCGGCAAATGGGTGAAGCGCCTGCACATGCTCCATCATTTTCGCGACGCGGAAAAGGGTTTCGGCGTGCATGCGATCTGGTGGGACTATGTATTCGGCACGGCCTATCAGAAGGGCGATACGCCGGGGTCGAAGGCGGTGTGATCCAAAGAAGAAAGCGTCCGATTTGTGCTGACGCCCCTCGTGCTTCGAGACGCGGGCTTCGCTCGCTCCTCAGCATGAGGGGCTTCTTTTTGCGGGCAATAAGTTAGGCCTCATCCTGAGGAGCGCGCAAAGCGCGCGTCTCGAAGGACGAGGCCGCCTCGACCGTTACCCTTGCCCCGTCCGCACAAACCACTCGTCCTCGCTAATCACCTCGATCCCAAGCTCCTGCGCTTTCGCGAGCTTGGACCCCGCGCCCGGACCCGCCACGACAAGGTCCGTCTTTTTCGACACAGACGCCGCCACTTTCGCGCCGAAGCGCTCGGCCTGCGCCTTCGCCTCGTCGCGCGTGAGGCGCTCCAGCGAGCCGGTGAACACCACCGTCTTGCCGGCGACGGGCGAGGACGACGCGATTTCCGGCATCGGCTCCAGCGTCACCTGCTCCAACAGCGCGTCGATCTCTTTCTCGTTATGCGGCTCCGCGAAGAAGTCGTGCAGCGCCTCGGCGACGACCGGCCCGACGCCGTCGATGCAATCGATGCGCGCGCGCGCTTCCGTTCCGGGCGCCGCCTCGCGCGCCGTCTCGCGCAGGCTCTCGAAATCGCCGAAATGTCGCGCGAGGCGCCGCGCGTTGGTCTCTCCGATATGGCGGATGCCGAGGGCATAGAGGAAGCGGTTGACCGGGATCGTCCGCCGCGCCTCAATCGCCGCGAAGAGATTGCGCACCGAGGTCTCGCCGAAGCCCTCGCGATTCTTGATTTTCGCAAGGCTCGCGCGGTCGCGCTCTTCCAGCGTGAAGATATCGGAGGGCGTTCGGATCAGGCCCTCCTGGAAGAAATATTCAATCTGCTTGTCGCCGAGCCCTTCAATGTCGAAAGCGTTGCGCGAGGCGAAATGCTTGAGCCGCTCGACCGCCTGCGCCGGGCAGACGAGCGAGCCCGTGCAGCGGCGCACGACGTCGGCCGTTCCCGTCTTCTCGTCGATCTCGCGCAAGGCGGCCGAGCCGCAGACGGGGCAGACATGCGGAAATTGATAGGGCTTCGTCCCATGCGGGCGCTTTTCGCGCACCACCTCGACAATCTGCGGAATGACGTCGCCCGCGCGCTGCACGACGACCGTGTCGCCGATGCGAATGTCCTTGCGCGCGATCTCGTCTTCATTGTGGAGCGTCGCGTTCGAAACCACGACGCCGCCGACCGTCACCGGCGTCAGCCGCGCGACCGGCGTGAGCGCGCCGGTGCGGCCGACCTGGATCTCGATGTCGCGCAGGATCGTGGCCGCGCGTTCCGCTGGAAATTTATGCGCCACCGCCCAGCGCGGCGCGCGCGAGACGAAGCCAAGCCGCTCCTGAAGCGCGATGTCGTCGATCTTGTAGACGACGCCGTCAATGTCGTAGCCGAGCGTCGCGCGATCCGCCTCGATCGCATGGTAATGGGCGAGCATTTCCTCGACGCTGCCGCAAAGCCTCGTGCGCGGATTGACCTTCAGGCCGTAGCGCTTGAACGCCTCCAGCACGCCCCATTGGGTCTTCGCCGGCAGTTCGCTCGCCTCGCCCCAGCCATAAGCGAAAAAATGCAGCGGCCGCTCGGCCGTGATCCGCGGATCGAGCTGGCGCAGCGACCCGGCCGCGGCGTTGCGCGGATTGGCGAAGACCTGCCTGCCCGCCGCTTTCTGCCGCTCGTTCAAGGCCGCGAAAGCCGCATGCGTCATATAGACCTCGCCGCGCACCTCCAGCACCTCCGGCGCGCCGTCATGCAGACGATGCGGGACCTCCTTCAGCGTGCGGATATTGGCCGTGACGTCCTCGCCCTCATAACCGTCGCCGCGCGTCGCCGCCTGCGCGAGATGGCCGCGCTCATAGCGCAGCGAGCAGGAAAGCCCGTCGATTTTCGGCTCGGCTGTGAAGAGGATCTCGCCTTCCGGACGATTCAGGAAACGGCGGACGCGGGCGACGAAGTCGCGAACCTCCTCATCCGCAAACACATTGCCGAGCGAGAGCATCGGCACGGCATGCTTCACTTTGGCGAATTTCTCGCTCGGCTTTGCGCCGATCTTTTTTGTGAGGGATTCTTCTGTGGCGAGTTCCGGAAAGGCCTTTTCCAGCGCCTCGTAGCGGCGGCGCGCCGCGTCATATTCCGCGTCGGGAACGAGGGGCGCGTCTTCCTGATAATAGGCGCGATCGTAACGGGCGATGTCCTCGCCGAGCCGGGCATGTTCGGCGCGGGCCTCGGCGGCGCTTAGAGAGTCGACGGGCGCGAGTTCCGGCGCTTTCTTTTTGGTCATGTCGCGATGAAACCCATACCGTCATTGGGCGAGAAGCCATCCAAGCGCTCTGGTTCTGGATGGCTCTGCTGCGCGCGCAATGGCGGGAAACGAAGCGAGAGTGAACAGCCTAGCCTGTTCCTCGGCGGGGAGCGAGAGGCTCCCGGGCAGCGATGACGATGGTCCGCCTTTAGCCGCGTAATACCTTCCCTTTACGGGGAGGTCGGCGGTCGAAGACCACCGGGTGGGGTTCTAACCGTGATGTGCGTGATGGGGCCGGCCCCACCCGACCCCGCTTTCGCGGGGCCACCCTCCCCGTAAAGGGAGGATTTAGCTCGCGCCCAACTTTTCGGGCGCAACTAAGCCGCCGCCTCCGGCGCCGCGCCCACGAGCCGCCGCGCTTCCTGCGCGCTGATCGGGCGCCCGAAGGCGTAGCCCTGCGCATAGCCGCAGCCGAGCTGGTAGAGCTCGATGGCGTCGGCCTCCGTCTCCGCGCCCTCGGCCACGACGTCCATGCCGAGGTCCTGCGCCAGCGCGATGATGGAGCGCAGAATCACGGGCCGCGCGCCCTTGCCGCTCTGCTTCACGAAGGAGCGGTCGATCTTGATCGTGTCGAAGGGGAAACGCTGCAGATAGGCGAGCGAGGAATAACCCGTGCCGAAATCGTCCAGCGAGAGGCCCGCGCCGAGCTCCTTGATGCGCTGGAGCATCTGGGCGGCGTATTCCGGGTTCTCCATCACAAGGCTTTCGGTCAGCTCGAGCTTGAGGCTGCCCTTCATCACGTCATGGCGCAGCAGCACGCTCTTCACGTCGCGCAGCAGATCGTGGCGCAGGAGTTGCCGCGAGGAGACGTTGACCGAGGCGAAGATCGGCGGATCGACGGCGAGGGCCCGCTGCCAGGCGGCGAGTTCGCGCGCCGTGCGTTCCAGCGCCAGCAGGCCGAAATCGATGATGAGGCCGGTCTGCTCGGCGATCGGGATGAATTGCGCGGGCTCGAGGCGCCCGAGGCGCGGATGGTCCCAGCGCAGCAGCGCCTCGAAGCCGGCGATGGTGCGATCCTCGAGCCGCACGATCGGCTGAAAGAAGACCTTCGCCTCGCCGCGCTCCAGCGCCCGGCGCATATCGGCCTCCAGCGTCAGGCGATCGGAGCGCTGCGCGCGCATGGAGGGACGGAAAACCTCGATGCGGTTGCCGCCGGCGCGCTTGGCGTAGCGCATGGCGATCTCCGCGTCCTCCACCATGTCCTCCGCGCCCGGATGCATCTGCTGATCATAAAGCGCGATTCCAATCGAGGCGAAGAGCGCGATCTCGCGGTCCGTGAAGCGCACCGGCGTCGCGAGCGAGCGGCGCACCGAATCGGCGAGATTGATGACGTGATCGGCGTGGCTCTCGGAGGCGAGGATGATTGCGAAGGCGTCGCCGCTGAGGCGCGCCAGCGTGTCCTGGGGCTGCAAGAGGCGCGTGAGGCGGTGCGCCACGGTAAGCAGGATGCTGTCGCCCATGGCGATGCCGACCTGCTCGTTGATCTGCTTGAAGCGGTCGATGTCGATGACGAGCACCGTCGGGCGCACGTCCTTCTCCATGCGCGCGAAGACCAATGCGGCTTCGAGACGGTCGAAGAACAGCTCGCGATTGGGCAAGCCCGTGAGATTGTCGTGCACGGCGTCGTGCAGCAGGCGCTCCTGGGCGTTGCGCTCGTCCGTGACGTCGGTGAGCGTGCCGACGACGCGAATCACCTCGCCATCCGGCCCGACGACCGGCCGCGCGCGCAGACGGTAGCAGAGATAATGGCCGTCCGCCGCGCGGAGCCGGAATTCCTGATTGATGCGGCCGCGACGCTGCTCCAGCAGCGCGTCGAGACAGGCGCGGTAGCGGTCCTGCTCGAAGGGATGCAGCAGATCGAGCCAGGAGGAGGCGGCGCCTTCGAGCCCGCCGCGGTCGAGGCCCAGCGCCGCCTCGATCTCGGGGCTCACATAAATATGGTCCGCGGGCACGTCCCAATCGAAGACGATCTCATTGGCGCCGGTCATGGCCAGCGCCTTGCGCTCCACGTCGCTGATCGCGCCATGGGACAAGCCCCCTGTCGCGAAGGCGTTCTGCATCACCGTGAAGCCGATGAGCATCACGATGAGCACCAGGCCGCCGACAAGCGCCGGCGAGACGAGGTCGTTTGTCATCCAGCCGGCGACGGCGAAGCCCGCCGTCGCCACCCAGACGACAAGCAGGAACCAGGTCGGGATCAGCATGATCGCCCGGTCGAAGCCGTGCGAGGCGAGATAGAGCACCAGCACGAAGCCGACGACGGCGACGGTCGCGAGCGAGATGCGCGCGACGCCGGCGGCGACGGGGGCGTCAAAAACCGCCAGGCCGACGAGGTCGAGGAGAATGAGAAGCCACAGCGCGGCGACATGCCAGGCGCGCACATGCCAGCGATTGAGATTGAGATAGGCGAAGAGAAACACGACCAGCGTCGCGGAAAGCACGGTCTCGGCGCCCGCGCGCCAGATGCGGTCGGCGTCGGCGCCGGAGCCGAAGATCTTGTCCCAGAAGCCGAAATCGATGCAGACATAGGCCAGCACCGCCCAGGCGAGCGCGGCCGCCGCAGGAAAGATCACGGCGCCCTTCACCACGAAGACGATGGTGAGGAAGAGGGCGAGGAGACCGGCGATGCCGATGACGATGCCCTTATAGAGGGTGAGGCTCGTCACCTTGTCCTTATAGGCCTCGGGCTCCCACAGATAGAGCTGGGGGAGATTCGGCGTGCGCAGCTCGGCGACGTAAGTGACGGTCGTGCCCGGATCGAGCGTCAGGCGGAACACGTCCGCGTCGGCGCTATCCTCGGCCTCGGGCGGGAAGCCCTGGCTCGCAGTGATGGCCGAAATGCGCGTGGAGCCGAGATCGGGCCAGATCACGCCCGAGCCCTGCAGGCGGAAATGCGGCGCCACGATCAGGCGCTCGATCTGCTCGTCCGTGTCGTTCGTCAGCGCGAAGACGATCCAGTTCGGCCGGCTCCCGGCCTCACGGGCGCCGACTTCGATGCGGCGCACAATGCCGTCGGACCCCGGCGCCGTGGAAACCTGCAGCCGGTCGCTCTGCGAATTGTGCTTTTCCACGACATGGGTGAGGTCGATCGCCTTGGCGCCCTGCGGCACGCGGACGGATTCAACGGCCAGCGCCGCGGCGGTGGAGATCAGGAGGGCAAAAAGGGCGATCAGAAGCTTTTGGAGACGCACATTCTCTTCTCGGCTGCGGCCTGCTAGCTGGCGCTCGACCCCGCGAGCGCCTGTTCATTATTCTCTGATCACGGTCAAGGCGCGACAATTGCTAGGCCAAAAAATGCGACTTGCGGCTCTCCGGCGCCCGGACGCCCAGGCCCCCGGACGAAGCCGACGCCGCGCCCCCAGGGCGTCGCAACCGGCGAGGGTTTCTCCTAAATTCAGTAGAGCCTCCGCCGCCGATCCGCAAGTCGATTCAAACCGGCCAAAATGCGGTATGGTCTTTGCGAGGGGAGGTCGGCTGCGCTTGCGGATGGCGGACGCCGTCAATATACGCTTGAGGGACGTCAGAGGCGCGGCGCGCGGATTTCCAAAAAGGGTGAATGGCGGTTTTTTCGCGACGGCCTGCCGCGGGCGGCGCGCTGTGGATGGGAATGGAACGGATGCGTAGCGCTCTTGGCGGCCCCCGCCTTCTGCTGCGCCGGCTGCGCGAGATCAGCGCGGAGCCGGTGAGCGCGCAGACGCGTCTCGACAAGATCGTGGTGCAAATCGCCGCGAACATGGTGGCCGAGGTCTGCTCCGTCTACGTCCTTCGCGCAGACCAGCGTCTCGAGCTCTACGCCACCGAGGGCCTGAACCGCGAGGCGGTCCACCAGACGACCATGCATGCCGGCGAGGGCCTTGTCGGCCTCATCGCCCGCAGCGCCGAGCCGCTCGCCCTCTCCGAGGCGCAGGACCACCCCGCCTTCGCCTACAAGCCGGAGACGGGCGAAGACGCCTACCACTCCTTCCTCGGCGTGCCGATCCTGCGCGGCGGCTCGACGCTCGGCGTTCTCGTCGTTCAGAACAAGGTGCGCCGCGTCTACTCGGAAGAAGAAGTCGAGGCGCTCCAGACCACGGCGATGCTGCTCGCGGAGCTTATCGCTTCGGGCGAGTTGCAGGCGATCGAGGATCCGCGCGACCTCGCCCTCTACCGGCCCGCCTCCCTCAAGGGCGCGCCGATGAACGAGGGCGTCGGCCTCGGTCATGTCCTGCTGCACGAGCCGCGCGTGGTGGTGAAGCAGCTCGTCGCGGAAGACCTTTCGCGCGAGCTGACCCGGCTCGAGCAGGCGGTCGACGCCATGCGCGCCTCGATCGACGAGCTGGTCGCCCATGGCGACCGGATCGGCGCGGGCGAGCATCGCGACGTGCTGGAGACCGTCCGCATGGTCGCCTATGACCAGGGCTGGGTCCGGCGCCTGCGCGAGGCCGTGAAGTCGGGCCTCACCGCGGAAGCGGCGGTGGAGCGCGTGCAGAGCGACGCCCGCGCGCGCATGCAGCGCCAGACCGATCCCTATCTGCGCGACCGGCTCCACGATCTCGACGACATCGCCAACCGCCTGCTGCACCAGCTCACCGGCCAGAGCTATGTCGCCGACCGCGAGAGCGTGCCGGAGAACGCCATCATCGTGGCGCGCACCATGGGTCCGGCGGCGCTGCTCGACTATGACCGCGCGCGGCTGCGCGGGCTCGTGCTCGAGGAAGGCGGCCCGTCGAGCCATGTCGCCATCGTCGCGCGCGCGCTCGGGATCGCGACCGTCGGTCTCGTGTCGGGAATCATCGACCTCGTCGAGACCGGCGATCCGATCATCATCGACGGGTCGACGGGCGAAGTGCATGTGCGTCCGCAGGCCGACGTGCAGAGCGCCTATGCCGAAAAGGCGCGGCTGCGCGCGCGGCGCCAGGAGCAATACGCCAAGCTGCGCGACGTGCCCGCCGTCACCAGGGACGGCGTGCCGATCGCGCTGCACATGAACGCCGGCCTCGCCATCGACGTGCCGCATGTGCACGAAACGGGCGCGCAGTCGATCGGCCTCTTCCGCACCGAGCTGCAATTCATGCTCGCGCCGCGCTTCCCGCGCATGGACGAGCAGTATCGCTTTTACAAGGGCGTGATGGACGCGGTGCCGGATCGCCCCGTGACCTTCCGCACGCTCGACATCGGCTCCGACAAGATCCTTCCCTATATGGCGACGATCGACGAGGAGAATCCCGCGCTCGGCTGGCGCGCCATCCGCATCGGGCTCGACCGGCCGGGGCTGCTGCGCATGCAGTTGCGCGCCATGCTGAAGGCCGGCGCCGGGCGTAGTCTGCGCGTCATGTTCCCCATGATCGCCAATGTCGCGGAGTTCGAGGCGGCGAAGGCCATCGCGCTGCGCGAGCTCGATCACATCCGGCGCCACGGCTATCCCGAGCCCAGCTCCCTGCATCTCGGCGCGATGGTCGAAGTGCCGTCGCTTCTGTGGGAGCTCGACCTCATCGCGGAGCGGGCCGACTTTCTCTCGGTCGGCTCCAACGATCTGGTGCAGTACATGTATGCGGCGGACCGCGACAATACGCGCGTCTCCAAGCGCTACGACAATCTGTCGCCGCCCGTGCTGCGCGCGCTGGAGCGCGTCGCCGACGCGGGCCGGCGCGCGGGCACGCCGGTGACGCTCTGCGGCGAGATGGGCGGCCGGCCGCTCGAAGCGCTCGCCTTGCTCGCCATCGGCTATCGCTCGCTCTCAATGTCGCCGTCGGCGATCGGTCCCGTCAAGTCGATGATCCTCAACGTCGATCTCGACGAGGTCCAGGTTTTCCTGGCGTCGGTGCTCGCCTCCGACGACGGCGCCCCCTCCGTGCGCGAGAAGCTGCGCGACTATGCGCTCGCGCGCAACATTCCGCTCTAGTGGCGCGCCGCCTCGCTTTTCCCGCTCCGCAAATCCGAAACCCGAATGTTCGCACAAGACAAGCTCGATCTTATTTTGCGCCGCTATGACGAAATCGGCGAGAAGCTCGCCAGCGGCGCCGACGGGCAGGCGTTCGTCGCGCTCTCGCGCGAGCGCGCGACGCTCGACGACGTCGTGGAGGCGATCCGC
This sequence comes from Methylocystis sp. JAN1, assembly GCF_052186135.1. Classification (GTDB taxonomy): domain Bacteria; phylum Pseudomonadota; class Alphaproteobacteria; order Rhizobiales; family Beijerinckiaceae; genus Methylocystis. The sequence goes on from NZ_CP181499.1 coordinate 3,808,963, forward strand.
GCCTATCGCGCCGCCGAGCGCGAGACCCACGACCTCGCCGCCATGCTCGCCGAGCCGTCGCTCGACAAGGAGATGCGCGCGCTCGCCGAAGCCGAGGTCGGCGAGGCGCGCGAACGGCTGGAGAAGGCCGAAAAGACCCTGCAGCTCGCCTTGCTGCCGAAGGACGAAGCGGACGAGAAGGGCGTCATTCTCGAAGTGCGCGCCGGCACGGGCGGCGACGAGGCCGCGCTTTTCGCGGGCGACCTTTTCCGCGCCTATCAGAAATACGCGGCGCTCCAGGGCTGGCGCGTGGAGCTTGTGTCCGAGAGTCCCGGCGCGCTTGGCGGCTTCAAGGAAATCGTCGCGGAGATCACGGGGCGCGGCGTCTATGGAAAGCTGAAATTCGAATCGGGCGTGCATCGCGTGCAGCGCGTGCCGGCGACGGAAACGCAGGGGCGCATTCACACTTCAGCGGCGACCGTCGCCGTTCTGCCCCAGGCCGAGGAAGTCGATCTCGTCATCGACGAGCGGGATTTGCAGATCGACACGATGCGCGCGCAGGGCGCCGGCGGTCAGCACGTCAACAAGACGGAGTCCGCCATCCGCATCACGCATATCCCGACCGGCATCGTCGTCATGATGCAGGAGGAGCGTTCGCAGCACCGCAACAGGGCGAAGGCGATGAACGTGCTGCGCTCGCGTCTCTACGACGCCGAGCGTCAGCGTCTCGACAAGGAGCGCTCGGCCGACCGCAAGAGTCAGGTGGGCTCGGGCGACCGCTCGGAGCGCATCCGGACTTATAATTTCCCGCAGGGGCGCGTCACCGACCACCGCATCAATCTCACGCTCTACAAGCTCGATCGCGTGATGGAGGGCGAGTTCGACGAAATCATCGACTCGCTCATCGCGGACCACCAGCAGAAGCTGCTCGCGCAGAGCGAGGCGTAACGGCTCTCAACCACGAATCCGTTCCGGTTTTCGCGCCATGTGCGCCGACGCACCCACATTCCCTGCAAAGGATCATAGTCTTCTCTCATCGCAAATCGAGTTGCGAACAAGGAAAGAGGAGAAGGCCATGTTCAAGAAGATCGCCACCACCGCCATTCTCGTCGCCGGCCTGTCGAGCGCGGCGATCGTTTCCACCACCGCCCCGGCCGCGGCATGGGTCAGCGACGGCGCGGCCGCGGCGATCGGCGTGGGCGCCTTCGCCGTCGGCGCGATGGCGGGCGGCATGGGCGGCGGCTATTATACCGAGCACCGCGTCATCTATCACGACTGCTATTCGAGCCGCCGTCCGGTCTATAATCCTTGGGGTGACGTGGTCGGTTTCCAGCGCATGCGCGTCTGCAACTGATGCGGGCCGTGAAAAAAGGGCCGGAGCAAAAGCCCGGCTCTTTCCGCCGCTCCATGCGAGCCGGCAAGGAAGACTGGGGATTTCGAAATGAAGATTTTTGCTGTCGCCCTCGGCGTCGTCATGACGAGCGCCGTTCTCGCGCCTTCCGTCGCGCAAGCCTCCTGCGCGAGCCTCTGGAGCGCGCGCAATCAGATCTACAAGGACGCCGGCTATTGCTTCAAGACCGCCCGGGCCATCCGGGTCTTCGGCAATGCCGGATGCAGCTTTGACGACATAAACGACGTGCCGCTTTCGGCCCGCCAGCGCGCCGCAGTGCGCGACATCGTCGCGGAGGAGCGACGCATGGGATGCGGCGACTGAGGCCGATCTCGCTCGTCATTGCGAGGAGCGAAACGACGAAGCAATCCAGAGCCGCAGCGCCGATCCGGATTGCGTCGCTTCCTTCGCGATGACGGATTACCAATTGTCGAACAATTCGCCCGCTTCGGTGTAGCGCGTCGGGTCGTTTCTCCAGAATTGCTGCTGCTGAAGGAAGTAATTGTCATTGGCGTGCGCGTTGGGCTGCAGCGCGCCCGAAGCCGGGTCGCCGGCGCCGTCGTCGAGCCAATCCTTGTTGGTGGTGAGGTCTTTCGGCAATGGAATCGGGAAATCGTCGCTTTCCGCCGCTGGCGGCTGAGCGGGCGCGGTTTTGCGCGCCTTCGCCAGGGCGTCGCTGGAAAGAAGCGCGAAAGCCGTGACGAGGCCGAGTGAGAGAGTAAAGGCGCGGCGCATACAGGACTCCTGAAACCGGAAGTAGAGCCCCACCTTAGCGCCTTTCCGCTTTCGCGTAATCAACCGCGCGCCGAAGCCGCGCAACGGTTACTTTTGTGGAAAAGCAACGATACGGAGCGCGTCGCGAAAAGCGGGAATCGGTTTTGCGCGAAGCGCGCTCTACGCTTTTGGAATCCATCACCTTGTCTGCGTTTAGGGCGATTCCGCTACCATGCGGCGTGATCTAGTGGCGGAAATGCCGCACGCCGGTGAAGACCATGGCGAGGCCCTGCTCGTCCGCGCTCGCGATGACGTCGCGGTCCTTCACCGAGCCGCCCGGCTGGATCACCGCCGTCGCGCCCGCCGCCGCGGCGGCGAGCAGACCGTCCGGGAAGGGGAAGAAGGCGTCCGACGCCACGACCGATCCCTTGGCGAGGCTCTCGGCGAGACCCGCAAGCCGCGCCGCCTCTCCCGCCTTGTGAGCCGCTATACGCGAGGAGTCGACGCGCGACATCTGCCCGGCGCCGACGCCGACCGTGGCGAGGTCTTTCGCATAGACAATGGCGTTGGACTTCACATGCTTGACGACGCGATAAGCGAATTTCAGATCGGCGAGCTCCTGCGGCGTCGGCGCGCGCTTCGTTACGACCTTCAGATCCATGTCGTCGACGACGGCGTTGTCGCGCGTCTGCGCGAGGAAGCCGCCCGCGACGCTGCGGAAGGTCGCGCCGCGCGCGCGGGGATCGGGGAGTCCCCCTGTCAGCAGCAGCCGCAGATTCTTCTTGGCCGCGATGACCTCAATCGCCTCGTCTTCCGCCTCGGGCGCGATGATGACTTCGGTGAAGACCTTGACGATCTCGCGCGCCGCCGCCGCATCGAGCTTGCGATTGAGCGCGACGATGCCGCCGAAGGCCGAGACCGGATCGCAGCGCAGCGCCTTCAGATAGGCCGCTTCGAGCGAGGCGCCTTCCGCGACGCCGCAAGGATTGGCGTGCTTGACGATGACGACGGCCGCCGTGCGGGCGGGATCGAATTCCGCGACGCATTCGAAGGCGGCGTCCGTGTCGTTCACATTGTTGTAGGAGAGCTGCTTGCCCTGCGCCTGCCGCGCCGTCGCGACGCCGGGCCGCGCCTCGCCGGTGAGATAGAAGCCCGCCGCCTGATGCGGATTTTCGCCATAGCGCATGGGCTCCGCGAGCCTGCCGCCGAAAGCGCGGACGGGCGGCGCGGCTTCGCCGAGTTCCGCCGCCAGCCAATTCGAGATCGCCGCATCATAGGCCGCCGTGCGCGCGAAGGCCTTCTGCGCGAGCCGCCGGCGCGTGGCGCGCGTCGTGGCTCCGCCCGTCGCCGCCATCTCGTCCGCCAACGCGGCGTAATCTGAAGCGTCGACGACCACGGCGACGTCGTCATGATTCTTGGAGGCGGCGCGGATCATCGCCGGCCCGCCAATGTCGATGTTTTCGACGCATTCCTCGAAAGGCGCGCCTTTCGCAAGCGTCGCCTCGAAGGGATAGAGATTGACCACGAGAAGGTCGATCGGGCGGATGTCGTGGGCGAGCATCGCCGCCTCGTGCTCGGGATTCTCGCGGATCGCCAGCAGACCGCCATGCACCTTGGGGTGCAGCGTCTTGAGGCGGCCGTCCATCATCTCGGGAAAATGCGTGAGGTCGGAAATGTCCTTCACCGCAAGGCCGGCGTCCGCGAGCGCCTTGCGCGTGCCGCCGGTCGAGACGAGTTCGACGCCATGGCCCGCCAGCGCGCGCGCAAATTCCACGAGGCCCGTCTTGTCCGAGACAGAAAGAAGGGCGCGCGCGATTTTACGCTGATCGACCGGCATGAATTGACGTCCTCTCCATCGGGATATTTCGCGCTGCGCTTATCACACATCCTTTGGAGGAGAAACCGCTCACCTCCTCTGGAAGGACCAGCGCAGCTCGACTCCCGGCGCGGCCTTTGCGCGCAGCACGATTTGCGCGCATTTGCGCGCCCCGCCCGGCGCAGCGAAAAATATGCTTTCCTCGATCTGCGGCCAGACGCCCTCGGCCTCGAAAATCAGCGTCTCGCCATTCGAAAGCTGGATTTCGACCGCCTCCTCCAGCTCCGCCGCCCGCACGCGCGGATGGAGATGAAAGCGCACGGCGAAATCGACCCCCGCCGGCCCCATGGCTCCGCCCTCGCCGGCAAGCAGCCGGTCTCGCCCGGCGAGCGCCGTCCCGTCGGCGGAGAGGATCAGCTCGCGCGCATGGACGAGGCCGAAGGCCCGGGCGTAGCCGTCATGGGAGAGCGACAGCGTCGTCGCGCCCGGCGCCTCGTGGCGCTCGACCCCGACATGGCTCGGCCCATCGAGAATGCGCCCGGCGCGCCACCGCCCGGCCTCCTTCTTGGCCAATCGCGCGGAAGAGCAGTCGTCCAGGACGAGCGTCGAATGCGCCGCCGTCGCGCGCGCCAAATCCCGCAAATCCTCGTGCGGCGGCGCCGGCGCGCCGCAATTCACGACGACGCGCTCAATCCCGAGCGAAAATTCGAAGGAGAGAAATCCCGCATGGGCCGTCGAGGAAAATTCGAAAGGCGGCGGCCCGCCGGCCTCGACCAGAACCACCGCGTCATTCGCCTCGAGCCGCTGATAGCCGACATAGGGCGCCTTGAGCGGGGCGGCGCCACGCGTGTCCTCATTGGCGAGCACGCTCGCCACGCGGTCGAGCTGAGTGGCGCCCATGCCGTTGAAGAGCGCGAGCGAGCCGTCGCCATGCTGCAACATGCGCAGCGTCGGCATCATGCGGTCCACCGCGCGCAACATGGAGGAAGGCGTCTGCAGGCCCCGCGCGGCGAGCACCTGGCGCAGCGGCAGAAGGTCGAGCAACAGATCGACCGCCACCTGCGGATTGCGGCTGACATGACCGCCGTCGCTGAGGATCTGCCGATCCAGCTCCGTCGACAGCATGCGGGAAATCTGCGGCGCGATCTTGCGGCCGGTGTCGGCGCAGACGGCGAATTCCGCCAGCGCGATGGCGCAGAGCGCGCGATCGGCTCCCTGCGCCTGGCCCGTGGCCATGGCCCGCCAGATCAGTCGCGCGCTCTGGGCGAGCGAGAGCATGAAGGCGTCGTAAAACTCCGCTTCGGCGCCGTCGAGCAGCACGGGCGACTGCGAGAAGAAGGACAAAAGCCGTCTCGCCACCACCGCCGGCTCCATCGCCGGATCGTCGTGGACCAGCTTTTTCAGCGCGAGGAAATCCGCGACGAGCGCCCTTGCATTGGCTTGCGCCAGCGTCTTGTCGGCGGCGCGCAGATGCCGCAGCCAGGAAAAGCCCGCCAGCGCCCGGCGCCAGGCGGGCGAGGGCGGCGTGAGCGAAAAGGGCGACTCGCCATAGGTTTGCAGCGTCTTGCCGGCGAAGGAAAAATAGCCGGCGTAGATTTCGTCGGCCACGGTCGGATCGGCCGTGCGAATGTCGGGCGGCGCGATGCGCAGCCGTTCGGGCGGCGCGATCGCCATGGACTTCACGACGTGAAAAGGCGTCGCCGCGCCGCGCGCGAAAACCTTCGCCGCCAAGGCGCCGGCCATCCGCATCCTGTCACGCAAGCCGCCGTTCAGATCCCTGCCTCCGATTCGCCGAAGCCCCGTTTTGGGCCAGAATAATCCGGCGATTGCCCGCCCGACGGCTGAGAGCGAAGCGCCCGCAACTGTTTATACACTATTTCATTCACGCGCCGAACCCGCGCGAGATCGCGCCGCGTTCGGGCGGAATCGCGTAAATGCGGGCGACGCGACTGCTTCCAAAGGTTTAGAGCGCGCTTCATGAGAAAAACCGGCTCCCGCTTTTTCGTAAGCCGCGCTCAAGGCCCTCCCCCGCCGAAAAGGGGGCTGCTTTTCGCAAGCGGCGGGAAATGGCAATGTCGCGCCGCCTCAAGCCCCTCAAGGAGAAACTGATGCCGCTCTACACGCTCGATGGAATTGCGCCGCGCCTGCCCGCGGGGGACCGCTATTTCGTTGCGCCCGGCGCGCACCTCATCGGCCGCGTCGAGCTGCGGGAAGACGCCAATGTGTGGTTCAACTGCATCCTGCGCGGCGATAATGAGTGGATCACGATCGGCGCGCGCACGAACATCCAGGACAACAGCGTTCTCCATACGGACATGGGCTTTCCGCTGACCATCGGCGCCGACTGCACCGTCGGCCATAATGTGATCCTGCATGGCTGCGCGATCGGCGACGGCGCCCTCATCGGCATGGGCGCGACGATTCTGAACGGCGCGAAGATCGGCAAGAACTGCCTCGTCGGCGCCAATGCGCTCGTGACGGAAGGCAAGGAATTCCCCGACAATTCGCTGATCGTCGGCTCGCCCGCGAAGGCGATCCGCGAGCTGGGCCTCGATTCGCGGGCGAAGTTTCTCGAATCCGCGAAGCATTATGTCGAGAACGGCCGGCGCTATGCGAAGGGACTCGTCGAGATCGGAGGCTGACGGCCGAATCGCCCCGCTCTTGACAAACCTCCGAGGCGACCCCTCCTTCGAGACGAGAGCTTCGCTCGCGCCTTAGGATGAGGCCTAAGCGACCGCTAAAAAAAGCCCTTATGCCGAGGAGCTTGCGCAGCAAGCGTCTCGAAGCGCCAGGAGCGCCGCCCGGCTCCGTGAGCCGCTCGGCCTCTCACTTCGCCACATACATCGGCGCGCTGGTCGGCGCGCCGACCGCCACCCACATATTCTGATTTTCCTGCGACTGGCGCTTCACGAAGCGATAGGGCGTCCTGTTCCAGGGCTTCACCTCGTCGGCGAGATTGTCGAGAACGAAGTCGCCGCGATCCGTGCGCGCCATCAACACCGCATGGCCGTCGCCATGCTCGTCCTTGACCACCGCAAGCAGCAGCGCGGCGCGCGGGAAGCCGGCCTCCATCAGCACGCGGCGCTTCAGCAGCGCGTAATCCTCGCAATCGCCCTTGCCGTCGGAGGGATAGTCCCAGGCGTCCGGGACGCCGGCGTGCTCGGCGTCAGAGACCGGCGCGATCTTGTTGTTCACGAGCGCGTTGACGCCCTCGATCTTGCGCAGCGCCGCCGCCGTCAGCTCGATGGCCTCGGGGGCGCGAACCGCCTCGTCGCATTCGCCGCTGTAACGCTGGCAGAAATCGACCCAGCCAAATGGAACGCTCGTCTCGGGACCGAGAGGGGAGACCGAGGAGACCGGCAGCTTCGCGCCGGCGGCGGCCGGAAGAACCGAAAGGCCGAGGACGACGAGAGCGAGAGCCAGAACCTGACGCGCAATACGCATGTTAACGCAACCCCAACCGCCAACGGACCGTTAAGAAATCTTTTACGATTGTGGCCGCTTTGCCAAGGTCCGCGTTAAGGTCGTCTTAACTTATGGTTTACGCGAGCGCGGCCAGCTCCTCGTCGAAAACAGGCATACACGTTTAAGAACAACGATATGACCCGTCAGCATCCCGCTCGCGGCGGAACGCGGCCATGATCGGGGCGGCGCTAAAATGCGGCGAAACGACGGCGGCCGAAGACGGCGTCAGGGCCGGTTCGACACATAGGCCGGCGCGGCCGTGGGCTCGCCGATGGCGACCCAGATGTTTTGATTCTGCTGGGACTGGCGCTTCACGAAGCGATAGGGCGCCCTCGTCCAGGGCTTCACCTGGTCGGTGAGGTTGTCGAGGATGAACTCGCCGCGACTGGTGCGGATGGTCAGGACGGAATGGCCGTCGCCGTTCCTTTCCTTGACGACGGTCAACAACAGCGCCTCGCGCGGAAAGCCCTGCTCGATCAGCATGCGGCGCTTGAGAAGCGCATAATCCTCGCAGTCGCCTTTGCCGTCCGTCGGATAATCCCACTGATCGAGCGCCCCCCAATGATCGGCGTCGGCGATCGGGGCGATGCTCTTGTTCACCCAGGCGTTGACGCGTTCGATCTTCCTGAACGCGGCCGCGTCGAGGTCAATGTCGCGCGGCGCACGGGTCTCATCGTCGCATTCCGCGCCGTTCCTCTGGCAGAAGTCGACCCAGCCAAACGGCACGCTCGTCTCCGGGCCGGTTGCGGCGTAGCTCGACATGTCGGGGCCTGCGGAGCAGGTCGCGGCGACGGCCAGAACGCCAGCGCCCGCCAATCCGAAAGCCATAACCGCTTTGCCGATGATGCCGACCATTTCCCGTCTCCCTTCGATGAGACGAGAATAGATTTCTTGTTTTGCCGCCCTTCAAAGTATTTCATCCGCATTTTACGCGAATGCATTTAGATTTGGCTGCGGCATAGGTAAGTATAATTTACCGGAACCGGAATGGGTAAAATTTGATCCATGCGCACAACATACTGATTTTAAGTGATTAAGCCGTGTTCCTGCGCCGCGGTGAAACCGCCCCCGGCCGTCATGAATCGATTATGCGCCCATATTTCGTTAATACGACCGGCCGCAGGAGGTTAACGCCCCTCCCGCCCCGTAAGTTTTGTGGCGGCGGCGTGGCGAAGCAGCCAGGCCGCGATTTCTCAATAAGTTGCTGCGGACCTTTCGGCGCGCCTTTGGCGCAGCGAAGGGGTCGACGCCGTCATCCCTCGGCGCGCTTTCGCCTGCGGAGGTTCATCAGGGCCGCAGCGCCGCGGGAACATATTGCAGCGGGTCGGCCACGATGAAGGAATAGGACAGCGCTAAACCCGCATTGAACTGGTTACGGGAGCCGATGAGGTTCGGGATCGGGCTGGAGCCCACGCTGCCCAGGAGCCGTTGGCCGCCGCCATAAACGGAGACGGCGAAATCGTCGGTGAGGTGGTAGCGGATCGTCGCCATGCCGCCGGCGGCCGTGAAGCCGCCTGTCGCCGTATAGGGCGTGAGGCGCCCGTTCACCAGCGCCTCGAAGGGCGTCACGGAGAAGTAGGCGTTGGCGTAATTGTTGTCGCCGAAATTCAGCCGCGGCCCGACCGAGAAGCGAAAGCGGCCAACGGTCTCGTAAGCGTCGGCGTAAAAGGCGGCGACGAAACCTTCGTGACCATCGACGCCTTGGCGCATTTCGGCGCGGACGCGGAAATGGTCGAAAGGATGATATTCGACAAAGCCGCCCACTTCATGCGTCAGCGGGACGCGGCGCAGGCCGAAGAGGCCGTCGCGCTGGCCGCGCTGAAAGACGAAGTTCGCGACCGGCCCCACGCGCACGCCGCCATAATCGAAAAGCTGGAAGCCGAAGCCTTCGTCGGGCGTCGAGAAGGTTTCCGCCTCGCCCACCCGCCGGACCGCCACGGCCGGAAACGGATAGGGGCGCATCTGGCCGGAGCCGGGGAAACTCGGAGAGACCGCGCCGATCACGCTGACGGTGACGATCCAGCCATTGGCGTCCGTCTTCGGAGGCGGCGTCAATTCCGTCGCCACGCCCGGCGACTGCGCCCAGAGAAAGGCCGCCATGGTCGAGAACAGAACTTTCAGGCCCCTGATTAGCAACGAGAAATATTCCCCTGACGCAGCGTTTCTTGACAGTTCTTTAACAACCCGGGGGCCGTCTGGCCACTGTCTGCCCGGCTAAAACGCCAGCATCTGGGCGATTGTGGCCCGCTCGCCACATCGTCCCCAATTATCTGTAGAGCCACGCGTTGCGGGCGAGCATGCCCCGGCCCCCGAGCGTCCGGATCGCGAGATCGCGCGCCGCCGCGGCCGGGCCGCCCATGTGGAAATATCCGCCCTGGCGCCGGGATGCGCGCACGATGCGGGAGGCGCGCGCGATCCGGCTTCTCTCATAGGCCGCGAAGGCGGCTTCCGTCGCGACGCCGAGCTGCATGAAGGCGCGGCCCAGCGCCTGCGCGTCCTCGATCGCCTGGGCCGCGCCCTGCGCGAGGAAGGGCGGCATGGGATGGGCGGCGTCGCCGAGCAGCGTGACGGAGCCCCGGCTCCAACCGGACAAAGGCGGGCGGGCGAAAAGCGGCCAATGCCGCCAGGCCGCCCCCGCCTCGATGAGCGCGAGCAGATCGGAGCCGGGCCGCTTGCGCGCGAGCAGATGGGCCAATTGCGACCCGCTGAGAGAGAGAATGGCCGCGCCGTCTTCCGAACGCGGCTCCTCAGCCACGATGACGACCACATTGACGATCGCGCCGTCGCGCAGCGGATAATGCACGACATGCGCGCCGGGCAGCATCCAGAGATTGCTCTCGCGCGCCCGCAGCGCCGCGGGGGCTTGGTCGGCCGGCACGAGCGCGCGCCAGGCGGTAAGGCCCGAATAGTAAGGCGCGTCGCGTTCGGCGCGAAAGAGATGGCCGCGGACGGCCGAGCGCTGGCCGTCCGCGCCGACGAGGCCCGGGGCCTCGATCTCCTGCGCCCCGCGCTCGCCATGGACGCGCAGGCTCACATAGCCGGAACGATCGTCAAAATCGCCGACCCGCGCGCCGGTGCGGATCTCGATGGCCGGGTTCGCCAGCGCGGCCTGCAACAGGGCCTGCTGGAGATCGGCCCGGTGGAACACGCGGAAAGGCGCGCCCCAGCGGGCGCGGGAATCGGAAAGGCCGAGCCGCGCCAGAACGGCTCCGTCGCGCCCCCGGCGGATGTTGATCGCCTGGGGCTCCAGCGCGACGGAGGCCAGCGCGCCCTCAAGGCCAAGCCCCGCGAGAACCCGGCCGGCGTTTGGCGCGATCTGCAGGCCGGCGCCGACCTCTTCGATTTTGGAGGCGCGCTCCAGAACCAGAACGCGCTTTCCGGCGCGGGCGAGGGCGAGGGCCGCCGTGAGCCCGCCTATGCCGGCGCCCGCGACGACGATGGGGGCGCTCATGTTACGCTCAGCCGGCCGTTACGCGGCTTTGGCGGCGTCGTGATAGACGCATTCCGCCGGATCGGCGCCGCCATGGAGGGAGGCGTCGTAGACATAGAGCGTCGAACAATAGGGGCAGACGGCCTGATTTTCCGCGCCCATATCGATATAGACGTGCGGATGGTCGAAGGGCGGCAGCGCGCCGACGCACATGAATTCCTTCGCGCCCACGCGAATCTGGGCGACGCCGGGCGTATTGTGGAAATGAGGCGTGGAATGTTCGGCCATGGTCCGCTCTTTTCGTGAGGCCGCAGGAAGCGGCTCAGGATCGCTCCCGCCCCCTATATTGCAGCGCGGGTGAATTGGATAGAGGCAGCCGTCAGTCCTTGTCTGACTCGACGCCAAGCGCCTTCAGACGCTCATGCTCCTCCGCCGTGAGCCGCGAAGGACCGGCGGGCGCTCGCCGCCGGCGCGCGGCCGCCCAGACGGCGGCGGCGCCCGCCAGGAGCGCGATCAGCGGCGCGGTCCAGAGCAGGATGGTGCCCGGTCTCAGCGGCGGGCGCAGCAGAACGAAATCGCCGTAGCGGGAATGGACATATTCCTTCACCTGCGCGTCGGTCATGCCCTCTTTCAGCTTCTCCCGCACGAGCACGCGGAGATCCCTGGCGAGAGAGGCGTCGGAATCGTCGACCGACTGGTTCTGGCAGACGAGGCAGCGCAGCTCGCCCGTGATCGCGCGGGCCCGCGCCTCCATGGCGGGATCGGGCAGCTTCTCGCCGGGGGTGACGGCGTAAGCGGGGATTATGAGCAACATCGCCGCCAGGGCCAGCGCCCCCAACCCTGCCTTGCCTGGGTTCGAGATGACGAGCTTGTGGGCGTCAAGACCAAGACTGTCGCGGCCGAACCGCCCCCATCCCTCCCCGCGCTTTGCGGGGGAGGGATGAAGCGGCGCCATTCGTGATCGGCGGAAAAGGGTCGGGATATGGGACGTGAGCCGCCTCCCTCCCCCTTGCGGGGAGGGATAAAGGGCGGGGGTCGCCTCAGCGCCGCTTGCGTTGACGGGGAAATCCCTCATTCCGCCGCCTCCGGCATCGCAACCACTTTTGCCCGCCGAGCGACGCCGATGCGCAGGCGCCGATCCGCCAGAGAGAGCCCGCCGCCAAGGGCCATCACAAGCGCGCCGATCCAGATCAGCGTCACGAAGGGCTTCCAATAAAGACGCGCGTCGATCGTTCCGTCTGCATGCGATTCCCCGATGGCGGCGTAGACCTGCCCCAGGCCGAGCGTCACGATGCCGGCCTCGGAGCGCTGCATCTTGCGGGCCTGATAATAGCGCTTGGCGGGTTCGATCTTCGCGATCGTCCGTCCGCCGGAGCGCACGTCCATCACGGCGTAGATTTCGGAATAGTTCGGGCCGTCGCGCGGCGAGACTTCCTCTATGGCGAGCTTGTAGGGGCCGACGTCGTAATATTCGCCCGGCTTCATGGCGAGGATCGACTCGACGCCCCATCCCGTCGCGGCGAGGCCGAGCAGGGTCAGCCCCATGCCGGCATGGGAGATCGACGCGCCCCAGGCCGAAAGCGGCAGGCCCGCGAGGCGCGAGAAAACGGCGCTTGCGGAGGAAGCGCGAAAGGCCGCGCGCTGCGCAATGTCGCTCACGCCGCCGATGACGAGATAGACCGCGAGCCCCCCGGTGACGACGGAGAGGAAGGGCGTCCCATAGAAGGCGCCGAAAAGCGCCGCCGCGAAGACGCCGGCGGCGAAGGCCGCGCGCAGGCGTTGAAGCGCCGCCGGCAGGTCGCCGCGCTTCCAGGCGAGCATCTGGCCGATGGGCATGAGCAGAGCAAGCGGCAGCGCGATGGGGATCAGCACCGTGTTGAAGAAGGGCGGGCCGACGGAAATCTTCTCGCCCGTCAGCGCCTCAAGCGCCAGCGGATAGAGCGTGCCGATGACGACCGTCGCGCAGCTCGCGGAAAGGAGCAGGTTGTTAAGGACCAGCGCGCCCTCGCGCGAGATCGGGCTGAACAATCCGCCCACGGGAAGCGACCCCGCGCGCGCGGCGAAGAGCGCCAGCGCGCCCCCGATGAAGAAGACGAGGATGGCGAGAATGAACACGCCGCGCTCGGGATCGCTCGCAAAGGCGTGCACGGAGGTCAGCACGCCCGAGCGCACCAGGAAGGTGCCGAGGAGAGAGAGCGAAAAGGCGAGGATCGAGAGAAAGATCGTCCAGACCTTCAGCGCCTCGCGCTTCTCCATCACCGCCGCGCTGTGCAGGAGCGCCGTGCCGGCGAGCCAGGGCATGAGAGAAGCGTTCTCGACCGGGTCCCAGAACCAGAAGCCGCCCCAGCCCAGCGTGTAATAGGCCCAATAGGAGCCCATGGCGATGCCGAGCGTCAGCGCGGTCCAGGCGAAGAGCGCCCAGGGCCGGGCGAAGCGCGCCCAGGCGGCGTCGATGCGCCCGCCAATGAGCGCGGCGGCCGCGAAGGAGAAGACGATCGAGAAGCCGACATAACCCAAATAAAGCAGCGGCGGATGGATCGCGAGGCCGGGGTCCTGCAGGATCGGATTGAGGTCGCGGCCTTCCCATGGCGGCTGATCGACGCGCGCGAAGGGATTCGAGGTCAGCAGAATGAAGAGCAGGAAGGCCGCGCCGAGCAGCCCTTGCACGGCGAGCGCGTCTGCGCGCAGCTTGTCGGGCATGGCCGACGAAAAGATCGCGATCAACGCGCCGCAGAGCGAGAGCACCAGCACCCACAGCAGCATGGAGCCTTCGTGGTTCCCCCACACGCCGGAGATTTTATAAATGAAAGGCTTCAGCGAGTGCGAATTCTCGATGACGTTGACGAGCGAGAAGTCGGAGACGACATGCGCATAGGTCAGCGCGCCGTAGGAGAACGCGACGAAGAGAAATTGAGCGATGGCGGTCGGCCGCGCGACGCGCATCAGCGCGACGTCGTTCATCCGCGCACCCGCGAGCGGTATGGCGAATTGCATCAGCGCCAGCGCGAGCGCGAGAACGAGCGCGTAATGTCCGGTTTCGACGATCATAGGCCAATGATCTCCATCGCCCGTTGCGGCTGGAACGCCCCCACCCCTGCCCCTCCCCGCGCTTTGCGGGGGAGGGAAGAAGCGGCGCCATTCGGGATCATGACCAAGGGAGCGAATATTGGGCGTGAGCCGCCTCCCTCCCCCTTGCGGGGAGGGATAAAGGGTGGGGGGCGACGCAGCGCCGGCGATATGGGAAGAGACATCGTCACTTCTTCTCTCCCTGCCACACGCCCTGCGCTTTCAGCTTGTCCGCGACGTCCTTGGGCATATAGCGCTCGTCATGTTTGGCGAGCACGCTGTCGGCCTTGAACCTGCCGTCCGCCTGCAACACGCCGTCGACGACGACGCCCTGCCCTTCGCGGAAGAGATCGGGCAGCAGCCCCGTATAGGCGACGTCGAGATCCTTCGTCCTGTCGGTGACGGCGAAAGTCACGTCCTTGCCGCTCTTGACGACGCTGCCTTCTTTCACGAGTCCGCCGATGCGCAGCCGCGCGCCGGGCGCGACCTGCTTCTGCGTCAGTTCCGACGGGGTGTAGAAGAAGACGATATTGTCGCGCAGCGCGAACAGCACGAGGCCCGCCGCGACGCCCAGAACGGCCAGCGCTCCGATGATAAGAGTGAGTCTCTTGCCTTTGCGCGTCATTTTGTCCACGACCTTGGTGTGCGTGCCTTCTCCCGCCTGCGGGAGAAGGCGTCGCCGCGAAGCTTGACGGGTGAGGGCCCTCACCCCACCCTCGCTGATGCGAGGGCCACCCTCTCCCGCAAGCGGGAGAGGGGCGTTACCCCCCTATATTCAGTTCCTTCGCCAGCGCCTCGATGCGGGCGACCTCGGACTCCTTGCCCGCCAACGCCTTGCGGGCGTCATCCACCGCCTTCTTCGCCTTTTCGGGCTCCGACAGGACGCTGTAGGCGCGGATCAGCCGCAGCCAGCCCTCGACGTCGTCGCCCTTGCTCTCCAACCGCGCGGCGAGCTTGTCGACCATGCCCCGGATCATCGCCGACTGCTGGTCGGCCGGCATGGCGGCGATGGCCCTGCCCTGCTCGCTCGCCGGTCCTTGCGCGACGGGGCCGCGTTCGGTCGGGGCCTGCGCGAAGGGCGGACGCGGCGCCGGCTCGCCGCGCAGTTCCGCGAGGCGCTGACGCACCGACGGCAGATAGGCGGCGTCGGCGGGCGCGTCCGCCTCGAGTCTGGAAAAGATCTCGACGGCCTTGTCCTTCTCGCCGGCCTGCTGGGCGCCGAGCCCGAGATAGTAGGCGGCCATCACATTGCTTGCGTCGAGCGCCAGCGCCGCCTCGAAATCCTGCTTCGCCGCCGCCGTCACCTTGCCCTCGGCGACGATCATGCGCGCCTGGCCGAGGCTGGCGCGGCGCTCGGCGGTCGCGCCGAGGAGCTTCAGGGCCTGCTCATAGGCGTTGATCGCCTCCTCGCCCCGGCCGGTGCGCAGATAATAGGGGGCGACGACCTCGAAGCCGCGGCCGTCCTCCGGATGCTCGCGCAGATGCTGCTCGATCCGCGCGACGGCGCCCGCGAGGTCGTTCCGGGCCGGGGCGGATTCGAGCCGCGCCGTCAGCGGCATGTCGGGCAAAGCCGCGTCGCCGAGCTTGAGATAGAGCGGCACCGAGATTGCGGGAACCGCGACGATGGCGGCGAGCGCCGCGACGAGCGCCGCCTTGCGCGAACCATGCGCCCGCGCCTTGGGCGCGGCTTCCGCGCGCAGCAGGCGGCGGGCGGCTTCGGTCTTCGCGGCCTCGGCCTCCGCAGGATCGAGCCGCCCCTCGGCGCGCTCCCGCTCGATCTCCGCGATCTGCTCCTCAAAAAAGGCGACGTCCGCGGCGCTGGCGTCCTTCGCCTCCCCGCGCATGGCGAGCGGCAGGAGGACGGCCATGACCGCGGCGCCGGTGAGGAGAGCGAAGACGAGCCAGATCATGGGAGCGCTGTTTAAGGCTTCGCAGGGCCGATTGGAAGGGCCATGCGCTTTGTCCGGCGCGGAATCGCTGGCATAGAAGGGGCTCGAAAGGCTTTCGGAACAGTGATTACGCGCCTCGCCATCTCGGGCTATCGATCCATCCGGGAACTGGTCCTTGCGCCCGGGCGGCTGACGGTGGTCACTGGCGCCAACGGCGCGGGAAAGTCGAGCCTCTATCGCGCGCTGCGGCTCCTCGCCGACGTTGCGCAGGGGCGGATCGTCCAGTCGCTCGCGCTCGAAGGCGGGCTCGACTCGACGCTCTGGGCGGGACCGGAAAAATTTTCCCGCGCCATGAAGAAGGGAGAGCAGCCGATCCAGGGCCTTGTGCGACAATCGCCGAAAGGGGTGAAGCTCGGATTCTCATCTGACACGTACGGCTATGCAATCGACCTCGGCCACAGCTCGACGCAGGGCGGCGTC
Organism: Methylocystis sp. JAN1; assembly: GCF_052186135.1. Classification (GTDB taxonomy): domain Bacteria; phylum Pseudomonadota; class Alphaproteobacteria; order Rhizobiales; family Beijerinckiaceae; genus Methylocystis. The sequence continues at coordinate 3,825,192 of NZ_CP181499.1, forward strand.
TTCGCGCTCGATCCGCAGATCAAGGTCGAAGCGCAGTGGACGGGCGACTGCCTCGGCCGGTCCAATCTCTTCGCCGAGCGCCGCGGGCCGAGCGTGCGCATTCGCGCCGAAACCGGCGAATGGCGGCAGGCCGCGAACCAGCTCTCGGGCGTCGACAGCATGTTGACGCATTGCGCCGACATGCGCGAGGCGTTCGACCTATCCGTGTTGCGGGAAACCATGCGGCGCTGGCGCTTCTACGACAATCTGCGCGCGGATCGCGAGGCGCCGGCGCGCCGGCCGCAGATCGGCACGTTCATACCCGCTCTCGCCGATGACGGCGCCGACCTCGCCGCCGCGCTCGGCGCGATTCTCGAAATCGGCGACGCCGGGGCGCTGCGCGAGACGATCGACGACGCCTTTCGGGGAAGCGCGGTCGACCTCTCGATTTCGGAGGGCTATTTCGAAACCCTCATGCGCCAGCGCGGGCTTCTGCGCCCTTTGCGCGCGGCGGAGCTTTCGGAAGGGACGCTGCGCTATCTGCTGCTCGTCGCGGCGCTGCTGACGCCGCGGCCGCCGCCCCTGATGGTGTTCAACGAACCGGAATCGAGCCTGCATCCCAGCCTCGTCGCGCCGCTCGCGCGGTTGATGCGCCGCGTCGCGAAGGAGACGCAGCTTTTCGTCGTCTCCCATTCCGCGGCGCTCGTCTCCGCGCTCGGCGGCGACGCAGCCTGCGTGGAGATCGCGCTGGAAAAGCATTTGGGCGAGACGCTCGCCCCAGCGCATGAGGCGCCGAAATGGACTTGGCCGTCCCGGTGAGACTCGACGGAGTCTCCCGCGACAAATGCAATGACGCAACAGCCCGAGGCTCCAAATGATCTTCGACACGCCGTCAATCGAACATCTCTCCAACGTGATCTCTCAGGTCACGGGTCCCGCCTTCCTGCTGGCGGCGGAAGCGCAGCTTCTGAGCGTGCTGGTCTCGCGACTCGACCGCATCGTCGACCGCTCGCGCGAGCTCATGGAACTCAGCGACGAAGACGCGCAGGCGCACCGCAAGGTCGAGCTGCCGATCCTGCGCAAACGCGCCGTGCTGGTGCATCGCTCGATTTATTGGGGGGTCGCGAGCTGCGTGGTGACGAGTTTCCTCGTCATCGTCGCCTTCGCGGCGGCGCTATTGCGCTTTCGCCACGAATATGGGGCGGCGTTTCTCTTCGTGACCGCAATGGCGCTCTTCACCGCCGCCCTGATCGCCTTCGGGCGGGAGGTGAAGCTCGGCTATTCGGAGATCGACGCCAACGCCATCTTGTTGCGAAAGCATGGCTGGCGGCGGGAGCCGATCCCGCCGCGCATCGATTGAGCGGTTTATCCTTCGCCGAAAACGCGGCGGAAGATCGTATCCACATGCTTGAAGTGGTACGAGAGGTCGAACAGCTCGTCCAACTCGGCGGGCGACAGTTTCGCGCTCACGTCCTTGTCCTGGCCGAGCAGCGTGCGGAACTCGCCCTCCAGATTGTTCCCTTGCGACGGGCCTCCTTCCGACGCCCTTCGCCAGACCGGCATGGCGTTGCGCTGGACAAACGCATAGGCGTCCTCGCGCGAGACGCCCTTTTGCGTCAGCGCCAGAAGCACGCGCTGCGAATGGACGAGCCCGCCGAGCCTGTCGAGATTCTTCTTCATGTTCTCGGGATAGACGACGAGATTGTCGATGACGTTCGTCAGCCGCGCCAGCGCGAAATCGAGCGTCACCGTGGCGTCGGGGCCGATCATGCGTTCGACGGAGGAATGCGAAATGTCGCGCTCATGCCAGAGCGCGACATTCTCCATCGCCGGAATCGCCATGCCGCGCACGAGGCGCGCGAGGCCGGTGAGGTTTTCCGTCAGCACCGGATTGCGCTTGTGCGGCATGGCGGAAGAGCCCTTCTGCCCCGCCGAGAAAAATTCCTCCGCCTCCAGCACTTCCGTGCGCTGCAAATGGCGCACCTCGATGGCGAGCCGCTCGATCGACGAAGCGACGACGCCGAGCGTCGCGAAGAAGGCGGCGTGGCGGTCGCGCGGAATGACCTGCGTCGAGACGGGCTCCGGAACGAGGCCCATTTTATGCGCCACATATTCCTCGACGCGCGGATCGATATTGGCGAAAGTGCCGACGGCGCCGGAGATGGCGCAGGTGGCGATCTCCTTGCGGGCGTGGACGAGACGCTCGCGGGCGCGCGCGAATTCGGCATAGGCCTGCGCCATTTTGAGGCCGAAGGTCACGGGTTCGGCGTGAATGCCGTGCGAGCGGCCGATGGTCGGCGTGTATTTGTGCTCATAGGCGCGCTTCTTGATCGCCGCGAGCAGCGCGTCGACATCGGCGATGAGCAGATCGGCGGCGCGCGAAAGCTGCACGGCGAGGCAGGTGTCGAGCACGTCGGACGACGTCATGCCCTGATGCACGAAGCGCGAATCCGGCCCGATGAATTCGGCGAGATGCGTCAGGAAGGCGATGACGTCGTGCTTGGTCACCCGCTCGATCTCGTCGATGCGCGCGACGTCGAACTGCACGAAATCGGCCTTGTCCCAAATATTCCTGGCGCTCTCCCTGGGGATGACGCCAAGCTCGGCCAGCGCGTCGCAGGCATAGGCCTCGATCTCGAACCAGATGCGGAAGCGCGTCTGCGGCTCCCAGATGGACGTCATCTCGGGTCGGGAATAGCGCGGGATCATGGGGCCTCGGCGGATCGAAGGAAGAAAAGGGCCGCGCGTGGCGGGCTCTCGCCTTCGGTTCGCAAATTCGCGCGGCGCGGTCAATCCGGCCGGCGGAAGACCCAGATCGCGAGGGGGACGAGCGTCAGCTCCATCGCCGCGTAAAGCAGGAGCAACGGCGCGGGCCTGCCGTCGGTGATCAGGCTGACGATCCGGCCCGCGACGAGGCCGCCCGAAAACAGCGCCGTCGTCAAGACGGCGGCGTTCGTATAGCGCCGGTCGAAGGCCGCATAGAGCCAGAAGCATCCCAGCGCGAGATATAGCCCCGCCACCGCCCGCAGGATATGCGCGAAATCGAGGTCCATCTCTTGCGCGCCGAGGAAGGTCGCGGCGAACCAGCGCGGCGAGACGCCGTAAAGGAGCGCGATGACCGACACGGCGCAGAAAGCGAAGACGAGAAAATATTTCTTTACCGGCATGTCGCTGTCCCAATGCGCCGAACCGTCGCGCAGGATAGGCCGCGGCTTACGAAAAAGCAGGAGCCGGTTTTTCGCCCGGCGCGCTCGAAACCTCTAGAATCGATGCCGTTGTCCGCGTTTAGGCGATTTCGCGCAGACGCAGCGTGATCTAGCATAGGCGGAGCGCGTTCGAGCGGCGTCGCGCGGGGGGGGGGGGGGGAGGCATGGAGCAGGAAAAGCTGGCGCGGCTGAAGGCGGGCGTGGTGGAGGAAGGCCGGCAGATCCTTCTGGTCTTCCTTTATCTTTGGGTGCTGCTCACCCTCTTTTCCCTCCACAAGGCTTTCATCTTCAACGAGGACCTGCTGACCTACCAACAGGGCATGGCGCTCATCAACGCGCTCGCTCTCGCCAAGATCGTGGTCATCGGTCAGAAGCTGCATCTGGGCGAGCCCAAGAAGGACGCGCCCGTCGCGCCGCCAGCGCTGATCAAATCGGTGATTTTCGGCCTGCTGCTCATCGTCTTCCACGTGCTCGAGGAGACGGCGATCGGCGTCTTCCACGGCAAGACAGTCGGGGAGGCGATCCCGACCATCGGCGACGGCTCGCTGCAGGCCATTCTCATGACGGCGATCATCGCCTCGGTCGGGCTCGTCCCCTTCTTCGCCTTCGTCGAGCTCGAGCGCGTGCTGGGGACGGAGGAGCTGCGCGCGCTTCTCTTCGGGCGGCGACGCCCCAAAGGCGCGCCGGGCGAACATATCGAGCGGCACTTCCTCAATTCCGAGGCGGTGCGCGACGTGGTGATCGGCATGGCGGACGGCCTCACCGTGCCCTTCGCGCTGGCCGCGGGCATCACCGCGGCCATCGCCTCGACGCGCGTCGTGGTGACCGCGGGCCTCGCCGAGATCGTCGCCGGCGCGACCGCCATGGGACTCGGCGGCTATCTCGCCGCGAAGAGCGATCAGGAGCATTTCCACTCCGAGGAAAAGCGCGAATATGCGGAAGTGGAGAAGCTCCCCGAGCAGGAGCGCAGGGAATTGCGCGAAATCTTCTCCGAATTCGGCCTCGAAAAGGGAGAGCTCGACTCGGTCGTCTCCGCGCTTTCCGCCGACAAGAAGCGCTGGGTGGATTTCATGATGCGCTTCGAGCTGGGGCTCGAAAGGCCCGACCCCAGGCGCGCGCCCCTCAGCGCCGCGACCATCGCGGCGGCCTACTTCATTGGCGGGCTGATCCCGCTCGCGCCTTACATGATCAACGACGACGTTAAGCAGGCGCTCATTCACTCTATCATCCTCACGGGCGCCGCCCTCGTCGTCTTCGGCGCGGTGAAAGGCAAGCTCACGGGGGCCGATCCCTTCAAGTCCGGCCTTCAAACCTTCCTCGTCGGCGGCCTTGCCGCGGGCGCAGCCTATTATCTCGCTTCCTTCTTCGGCTGAGCGGGCGCGGTCGGGATTGCCGACGATCGGCGCGGCCATCGGAGCCTGCGGGGCCGGGTTTTCCCGACTTGCACAAAACAAGAATGTTGATCTCGGGCAGGCCCGAGATCGCAGCTCGTGTCTCGAAGGGCGAGGCCGCCTTGGGAAGTTCGTCAACAAACTAGGGCGCTTCGCGCCTTGATCGCCCGCCCTTGGCGTTAACGTTTCGGGATTGGATCCCTTACGATTGCACGCGCCTTGCATCGGCGGGGCTGCAATGCGGCGGGCGCGCAGCCATATGAAGGGCGAGGCAAGGAGGGGCGTGATGCAGACGGCCGATGTCATGGTTCTCGGCGCCGGCATGGTCGGCGTCTCAGCCGCCCTTCATTTGCAGATGCGCGGACGCGACGTCGTCATGGTCGACCGCCGCGGCGCAGGGCTGGAGACCAGCTTCGGCAATGCGGGGCTGATCGAGCGCGCCTCCATCTTTCCCTACGTCTTTCCGCGCGATCCGGCGAAGCTCGTCAAATATGCGCTGAACCTGTTGCCCGAGGCGCATTATCATTTCGCCGCCCTGCCTTCCGTCACCCCCTGGCTCATGCGCTATTGGCGCGAAAGCGCGCCCGAGCGCGTCGCGCGCAGCGTCGCGGCGCGCCGCCCGCTGATCGAGCACAGCCTGATCGAACACGAGGCCTTGATTCAGCAGGCGGGCGCGGGCCAGCTTTTGCGCCGGACGGGCTGGATCAAGCTGTTCCGCACGCAGGAGACGCTCGCCCACGGCGTCGCGGACGCGGAGAAGCTGCGCGAATTCGATCTCCATATCGACATCCTCGACTCCGTCGGCGTCGCCGAGCGGGAGCCCGCTCTCGCGCCGGTCGCGGGCGCCGTGCATTATCTCGATACGGCCTCCGTAAGCGACCCCGGCGCGCTCGCGAAAGCTTACGCGGATCTCTTTATTTCGCGCGGCGGCCGATTCCTCGCCGCCGACGCGCTGACGCTGGAGCAGGAGGCGAACGGGCGCTGGAGCGTCGCGGGTCCGGAGGGACGCGTCGCCGCGCGCGACGTCGTGCTCGCGCTGGGGCCCTGGTCGGACCAGATCTTTCGCCGCTACGGCTATGACATGCCGTTCGGCTTCAAGCGCGGCTATCACATGCATTACGCCCCCGGCGAAGGCGCGAAGCTCAATCATCCCGTGCTCGACGCCGACAATGGCTTTCTGCTCGCGCCGATGGCCAGGGGCGTCCGTCTCACCAGCGGCGCCGAATTCGCGCCGCGCGACGCGCCGCCGACGCCGGTGCAGATCGAGATTTGCGAGCCCATCGCCCGCAGGCTCTTCCCGCTCGGCGAAGCGCTCGACCGCGCGCCCTGGAAAGGCGCCCGGCCCTGCCTGCCTGACATGCTTCCCGTGCTCGGCCCGGCGTCCCGCCACAAGGGCCTGTGGTTCGACTTCGGCCACGCGCATCACGGCCTGACGCTCGGCCCCGTCTCCGGACGGCTGCTGGCCGAGATGATGACGGGAGAAACGCCCTTCACCGATCCCAATCCCTACCGGGCGGACCGGTTCTGAGGACCGCGCGCCTTCAGACTCGCCGCGTTGATGGACCGCGCGCCTTCAGGCGCACAATGGGACGCGCCTGAAGGCGCGCGGTCCATTGGCTATGAGCCTCAGCGCCCGGCGGCCGGAAGAATGTCGCTCGGCGAGAAGTTCAGATTCACGCCGAAACGGATGCTGTGCATACCGCTGGTATTGCAGACCGGCACGGAATAGAGCGCCGCGCTCGTATTGTAGAGCGGATAGTCGTGCGAAAGCTTGATGTAGAGATATTCGGCGTTCACCGAGATGTTGCGCGTCAGCGCGTAGCCGACGCCGGCGCCGACCGTCCAGCCCGGCAGGAAGGGGTTGTTGACGCTATTGCCGAAGGAATAGGCCGGGCCAATGACATTTGGACCCGAGAAGCTCCTTGGCGCGATGATGTGCCCGTAGGCGAAACCGCCCGTCCCATAGACGAGGAAGCGGTCGAAAGCGTAGCCGAGCTTCACGCGGGCCGTGCCGACATAGCCGGGGCGCGAGGCGGAGGTCGTTCCGTGGCTGTTGGTCGAGCCGCCGATCTCGCTGCGATACTGGAAATCCGTCTCGAAGCCGCCGACAATATTGGCCCAGAGGGGCAGCATGTAGCCGAGCTTGAGCCCGCCCGCAAAGGCCGCGCCGTTCATCGGCACTGGATCAGCGAAGCTGGCGTCGCCGATCGTCGGGCCGACAGTCACGCCGATGCTCGGGCCGCCCCAATTGAACGGGGGTTCGCTCCCGCCGGGGGGCGGCGGGACCGGCGCGCCGGGCGGCGGCAACGCGCCCTGATCGGACGGCGGAGGCGCGCCCTTGCAGGCCTTGTCGAAGCTCCAGTCGTTCCTGCCGATCGTCCTGGGGGCGGTGATTCCCGAGCGGGTGACGGTGACGAACGTGCAGGGCTTGTCCAGCGTCCGGCAGACGCCGGCCGTGTCGCAGACCTCAATCGCGCCGGAATAAAGGACCGCGTCGGTGCGGCCGCCCGGAAGCACGCGCGCGGCGAAGATCGTGCCGCGCACGCCGATCATGGCGGTTGGCGTCCTGACTTCATAAGACTTGTGTTCGCCCGGCGCGGAGACGAAGCGAAAGGCGCCCTTTGCGGCGTTGAAGCCGACACCCGAACCGCCGGAATAGACGAAGCTGTCGAGCTTCACCTTGGAGGACGGACCCATCTGCATCGTCGTGCGGTCGACGAAGGCGAGCTTGGCGCGGCTTGCGGCGCCCGTCGTCAAGACCTCGTCGAAATAGACCGTGTCGCCCGTGGCGAGGCGCAGGCTGCGCCCGGCCGTCGCGCCCTGCACGTCCTTCTCGACCGACGCGGCGTTGCCGATCGCGTCCTCCGCGCCGGCGGGCGCGACCGTCGCACAAAGAGCCGCAACTGAAATCGCGAATTTGCGCATCCGATAGCCCCCGCGTGATCGGGAAAATGAGAATAAACTTACGGAATCAGCCTTTAGGCGAAAGCTATCGCAAGGCGGGCGCGGGGATGCAACGGCTGGAATGGAAACCGGCCGCAAGATTTCGCCGGGCGTGTCATTTTCGACACGCCCATAAGGCCGCGCCGGTCGCTTAAAGCCGCAGCGCCTCGGACAGCTCGCTCTCGGCGAAAGGCTCCTCGAATTCGGCGGCGAAGCCGCCGTCGAAGACGCGGCCCACGACCGCCGCCTTGACGCCGAACGCGACGCGGTCGCCCACGGAAACTTTGGCCGCCGCATCCACGCTGACGCCATTAAGCGAGACGTCGTTGATCTGGGCGAACCGCTCTCTGCCGTCCGGCATTCGGACGCTCGTCCAGGGCATTTTCGGGACGAAGCGCTTGTGACGGCGGATGTCGGGCAGATTCGCGGAATCGCGGTTCGCCATCCAGATCAATTGGCCGGCGAGCCGACGGCGGCGCGCCTCCGGCAGGTCGAGGGCGATGGCGAAGCCGCATTGGGCCTGACGCTCCACGTCGCCTTCGAGCCGGCCGAACTCGCGGGCGTAAACGATGACGCGGTCGCCGAAAGCGGGCTTGAGCGGCGTCTCGAAACCCATCTCCCCTGTCGACGCCTCGACGATGCGACAAGCATGTTCGCCCATGCCCGCCAGGACAATGCGTGCTTCGACGTCGACCCGGACCGGAGGTCCGTGGAGCCGCGCGTCGTAGACGCGCGCGTGAAAAGCGGTATGCGTTGGCATGCTGCCCAGGCCACTCTCTGTTTACCATTTGACGTTTGCACAGAGTTCCTCACGCGGAGTTAACCGTATCCGCCACGATGCGGCCTCATTAATGCCTGACTTTGCGCGACGGGCGGGCCTGTGGCAGGAACGCGAGGTCCATTCCAAGAGGATCACAATGGCGGCGGACGTCACTTTTCCCGCAGCGGCGGCGGCGGGGTTGCTCTCATTTCTCTCGCCCTGCGTGCTGCCGCTCGTGCCGCCCTATCTCACCTATCTCGCCGGCGTCTCGATGGAGGACCTCGAGATGGAGACGCGCTCGCAGGCGCGGCGGGACGTGTTGCTGTCTGCGGTCCTCTTCGTTCTGGGTTTCACGACCGTCTTCGTGGCGCTCGGCGCCACGGCGAGCGCCTTCGGCTCGATTATCCGCGCCAATCTGCATATCCTCTCCTGGATCGCCGGCGGCGTCATCATCCTGATGGGCTTGCACTTCGTCGGCCTCTTGAGGGTCGAGCTGCTCTATCGCGAGAAACGGGCCGAAATCGCGAAGCCCATGGGGCTGTTCGGCTCCTATGTGATGGGCCTCGCCTTCGCCTTCGGCTGGACGCCCTGCATCGGCCCGATCCTCGCGGCGATCCTCGCCGTCGCCGGCGCGCAGGACACCGTGGCGCGCGGCGCGGCGCTGCTCGCGACCTATTCGCTGGGCCTCGGCCTGCCCTTCATCGGCGCCGGCCTCGCGCTCGGCCGCTTCCTGGCCTTCGTCGCCCGCTTCCGCAAGCATTTCGGCAAGGTGGAGAAGGTCGTCGGCGCGCTGCTGATCGTCACCGGCGTCGCCTTTCTAACCGGCGGCGTGCAGGAAATGTCCTTCTGGCTTCTGGAAATGTTCCCCGGCCTCGCGGCGCTGGGATGAGGGGGGCGCCGGGCGCTGACGGGTCGGGAGCCGATATCCAGGTCGACCCGCGCCTGCCGGAGATCGACCGGCTGCGCGGCCTCGTCATGGTCGTCATGGCGCTGGACCATATGCGGGACTTCTTCGACGCCGACGCCATTCGGTTCAGCGCCACAGATCTCGGTCGCACCTATCCCTTTCTGTTCCTCACCCGTTTCGTCACGCATTTCTGCGCGCCGACATTCGCGCTGCTCGCGGGCGTCGGGGCCTATCTCTACGGCGCGCGCCGGCAGAGCCCGACGGCGCTCTCGCTCTTTCTCGCGACGCGCGGCCTCTGGCTCATCCTGCTCGACGCCGTGGTCGTCAGCCCGGTCTGGGGCGGGCCGGGGCGAATCGAGCTCGGCACGCTCTGGGCGATCGGCTGCGGCCTTCTCGCCCTCTCCCTCCTTTCACGGCTGCCGCAGCGCGTCGTTTTCGCGGTCGGCGCGGCCATCGTCCTCGGCCACAATCTTCTCGACGAGGTCCGCGCCGCCGATCTCGGCGCGCTCGCGCCGCTATGGCGGCTGCTCCACGAAAAAGGGCCTCTCCCCTTCGGCCTGCCCGGCGACGTCTATTACCCCGCCCTGCCCTGGATAGGGGTCGTGGCGTTCGGCTACGGGATCGGGCCGCTTTTTCAGGCCCAGCCCGCCGAACGCGACCGGATCCTGCGGCTTGCCGGGGCGGGCGCGCTCGCGCTCTTCGTCCTGCTGCGGGCGGGCGATTTCTACGGCGACCCGCATCCCTGGTCGGCGCAGCGGGACGGGGTCTTCACCCTGATGTCGTTTCTCAACGTCACAAAATATCCGCCTTCGCTGCTTTACCTCCTCGTCACGCTGGGCGGCGCGGCGCTGGTTTTGCCGGCGCTGGCGAAGCTCGGCGGATCCGCCGGGCGGGCGCTCGCCATTTTTGGCCGGACGCCCCTGCTCTTTTACGTCCTGCATCTCTATCTCGGCGTCTCAGGCGCGGTCGCCCTCGCCTATGCGAAGGGCTACACGCTCGCGGACATCTCATCTTTCGTCGCATCGGGCGCGCCGCCGGAGACGTTTGGCGCGGGGCTCGCCGGGGCCTATGCCGCCTGGGTCGTCGTCGTCCTCGCGCTTTACCCGGTTTGCCGCTGGTTTGCGGGCGTGAAGCGCCGGCGCGCGGATCTGTGGTGGCTCAGTTATCTTTGATCCTTAACGCTTTGTCGTAATTTGCCGCCGCCAGGCCCGAGCGGCGCCTTGGTGAGCGGGCGGCGGCCGCGTATAGAAGAATAAAGTTGCAGCGGTTGTCCCGCTTTTGGAAACGTCTCAGTTACGTCCGGGGTCAGGTAATGTTGGAAAAGCTTGTGGCCTTCTGTCTTCGTTGGCCCTGGACGGTGGTTCTTCTCACTTTGGCGCTGACCGGCGGCGGCGTTTACCTCACCGTCGAGCGTTTCGCGATCGACACCGACACGACAAATCTTTTCTCGGCGGACGTGGTCTGGCGGAAAAACCAGATGACGCTCTATCGCGCCTTTCCGCAGCTCGAAAACACGATCGTCGTCGTCATCGACGCGCAGACGGGCGAGGCGGCCGACGACGCGGCGGCGCGGCTCGCGGCCGATCTCCAGGGCAAGCCGCTGATGCAGCGCGTCTGGCGCCCGGACGATCCGGCCTTCTTCGTCAAGAACGGCCTGCTCTACCTCGACCTGAACGAGGTGCAGCACACCGTCGGCATGATGCTCGGCCAGCGCGACGTGCTCGCGCCGCTCGCCCAAGACCCGACTCTGCGAGGATTGTCCAGCGTCCTGGTCACGAACCAGAAGCGCGCCGCCGGCAGCGAGCGGGCGACGGCCATGTATCTCTCGGGCCTTGACGAATTCTCCGGCGCCTTCGAGGAGACGCTCGCCGGCCGGCCGGCGGAGGTCGATTGGGAGAAGCTCCTTTCCGGCGGCAAGGGGGAGGCCGCGCCCGTGGGTCCGCCGCTCGAAAAACGCCGCATCGTGATGGTCAATCCGGTGATCGACTTCTCCGAGCTTCAGCCGGGCGCCGACGCCATGGCCTTCATCCGCAAGTCAGCCGAGGCGCTCGGGCTCACGAAGGAGAAGGGCTTCGCCGTCCGCCTGACAGGCGAAGTGCCGCTCGCCGCGGAAGAATTCGCGACCCTCTCCGAGAACATGGCGCTGAACACGGTCGGCACGCTCGTCGTCGTCTCGCTGATCCTGCTCGCCGCGCTCCGCTCGCCCAAGCTCATTCTGGCGGTGCTTCTGACGCTGCTTGCGGGCCTCGCCATCACATCGGGCATGGGCGTGCTGCTCATCGGCCGATTCAACCTGATTTCGGTCGCCTTCGCGGCTCTCTTCATTGGCCTCGGCGTCGATTTCGGGATCCAGTTCGCCACCCGCTATCGCGAGGAGCGTCACGGCCATGGCGACCTCGAGCGTTCGCTGATGAAAGCGACGCACGAGATCGGCGGCTCGCTGACGCTTGCCGCCGTGTCCCTGCTCGCCGGCTTCTTCTGCTTCCTGCCGACGAGCTTCCTCGGCGTCGCGGAACTGGGCCTGATCGCGGGCGTCGGCATGATCATCGCCTATATTGCGACGCTGACCTTCCTGCCCGCGGCGATCAAGCTGCTGCATCCGCCGGCGGAGCATGTGCCGATCGCCACCCATTCGCTCGCGGCGGTCGATCACTGGATCGCCCATCACCGCGCGCTGGTGCTCATCGCCACGGCCGCGGTGGTGCTGGCCGGCACGCCCTATCTGCTGCGGCTGCGCTTCGACTCAAATCCGATGAACCTGCGCGATCAAAAGGTGGAATCGGTTGCGACCTTCCTCGATCTGACCAAGGACCCCAAGACGGCCCCCAACAAGATCCAGACCTTGGCGCCCTCTCTCGCCGCCGCCCGCGACCTGAAGCAAAAGATCCTCGCTCTGCCCGAGGTGGACCACGTCGATTCGATCGATTCGCTCATCCCTTCGGATCAGGACGAGAAGCTCGCCTTGATCGAGCGCGCCTCGAACGAGCTGCATGACGCCCTTTACCCGAGGGTCAAGCCCGCGCCGACCGACGCCGAGACGGTGAAGGCGCTGGCCGCGGCCGCCAAATCTTTGCGCGCCGCCGTCGCCAAGAAGCCGGCCCCGCAGGTGACGCGCTTCGTCGCCGCGCTTGACGGCCTCGCCAAAGCAAGCCCGCAGACCCGCGAAAAGGCGCGCGCCGCCGTTTTTACGGGCTTTGAGAAAATGATGGGTCAGATCCGCGAGGCGCTCAAGGCCCAGCGCGTGACGCCCGAATCCATGCCCGAGGAGCTGCGCGCCGACTGGATCTCCGCCAAGGGCCAGATCCGTCTCGAAACGACGCCGAAGGGCGACAGCAACAATCTCGAGGTGATGACCCGCTTCGCGGACGCCATGCTCGCCGTGGCCCCCGAGTCGAGCGGCGCGCCGGTCATTATTTCCGAGGCCGGCAAGACGGTGACGCGGGCTTTTCTGGAGGCGGGCGTCTACGCCTTTCTCGCCGTCTTCCTTATTCTCGCCGTAGCTTTGCGCAATCCAGTCGACGTCGCGCTCACGCTGGGTCCGCTGGTCCTTGCGGGGATCATGAGCCTTCAGGCGGCGGAAATGCTCGGCGTGTCGTTGAATTTCGCGAACATCATCGCACTTCCGCTCATGTTCGGCGTTGGCGTCGCCTTCCACATTTATTACGTCATCGCCTGGCGCAAGGGCGTCGTGGACATGCTGGCCTCAAGCCTCACCCGCGCGATCTTCTTCAGCTCGCTCACGACCGGCACCGCTTTCGGCAGCCTGTTCCTCTCCAGCCATCCCGGCACGGCGAGCATGGGCGAATTCCTCACCATCTCGCTGTTTTTCACGCTGCTCGCGGCCTTCATCATCGTGCCGGCCTTTCTCGGCCCGCCGAAGCGTCCGGCCGATCCGGGCGCCCATGCGACTTGACGGCGACGAGGGTTCGGCCTTTCGCTACAGGACATGATTATTTCGGCGCAACTGCAAATCAGGGGTCGGGCGTTATGAAAAGACTATTGCTGGGCATCGTCGCCGCAACGACCCTCTGCGCGCCTCAGATTGCGTCCGCGATGGACATCTATGGCGTCTGGGTGCGCGACGGACACCCGACGGACAAGCTCGAATTCTTCGACTGCCAGGGAAAGCTCTGCGCAAAGGGCATTTTACCCATGCTCGACGGCAGCCCGGCGCCCCTTATCTTGCGCCACGCCGCGAAAACCGGACCGAATAGCTGGAAGGGCGACCTCTTCAATCCCGAAGACGGCAAGACTTATACCGGCAAAATCACCTATGAAGCGCCGAATCAGCTTACGCTGACGGGCTGTCTGGTCGCCTTCCTCTGCCAGAGCGAAACCTGGACGCGCGTCTCGGGCCCGCCAAAGGCCGGCAACGACGCCAAACCGGAGTCGAAGGTCGACGCCAAGCCGGCGAAGGCGCCGGCCCCCGATGCGGCCAAAGCCGCGGAAAAGCCCGCCGACAAGGGCGGCGCCCAAGCCAAGCCCTCCGCCGCTGGCCATGAGGAGCCGAAAAGGCCGGCGAAACCCGCCGAGGCCAAACCCGCACCCGCAAAACCGGCCGACCCCAAGGCTGCCGCCACGGCGAAGCCCGCCCCCGCCAAGCCTGCGAAGCCCGCCGCCGCGGACGAGTGACGGAAGCTCCGCCACAAGTTTAAAATAACGTAACTTGACTGCCGCAATGCGGTAGGCGAAGCCTCATCCCGCCTAATTCGCAGCGAATCCGGCGCCGGGCCCCCCGTCCTGGCGCCGCATTGGTCTACTATTCCGACAGAGTTACCGCGAGCGACGCCTTGCAAGAGGACAAGTTGGCGCGCTGATGGAGATGAGCTTCAGTTGACAGCCCGCAACTCTCCTTTCTCCTTCGCGCCGACGCGCCGGGCCGCGCTGCTCTCGACGGCTTTCTGCCTTGCGGCCTGCAATCTCGAATGGGAAAAGCCCGACCTCGCGACTCCGCCGCCGGAGACGTTCCGCGAGGCCAAAGGGGCCTCCGCGAAGCCCATTCCGGGCGGCCCCGATTTCGCGGCGAAATTCGGCTCGAAGGAGCTGACCAAGCTCGTGGACCAGGCCGTCGGGGACAATCTCGACATCGCAGCCGCTGTGGCGCGCATTCAGCAGGCCGACGCCCAGGCCCGCGTCTCCAGCGCGGCGCTGTGGCCCTCTGTCTCCATGCAGGACATCGTGCGCACCACGCGCACGCCGGGGACGACCACAAATATCGGCGGTGCGAGCGGGGGGTTCACCCCGGCGACGACCGGCTCCAACTCCTCGTCTTCCTCGACCTCGGGCTTCAACGCCCGGAATTTCGGCTTTTTCCAGCTCGGCCTCACGGCAAGCTATGAAATCGACTTCTGGGGCAAGAACGAGGACGCCTCCTACGCCGCGCGGCTGCTCGCCAACGCCAGCCGCTTCAACCGGGACACGGTGGAGATTTCGACGGTCGCCGCCGTGATCAACGCCTATTTCCAGGTGCTGACGGCGCAGGACCGGCTGCGGATCGCTCACAACAACGTCGCCATCGCCGAGCGCGTGAACCGCGCGATCCAGGCGCGTTTTCAAGTCGGCACGGCGAGCGCGCTCGACACCGCGCAGCAGGAGTCGGTGCTCGCCCAGGCCCGCGCGACGATCCCGCCGCTGGAGCAGACGCTGCGCCAGACCCGGAACCAGCTCGCCCTGCTGATCGGCCAGACGCCGGAAAGCGTCGAGGTGAAGGGCGGCTCGCTCACCAAGCTCTCCTTCCCGAAGATCGCGCCCGGCCTCCCGTCGGAGGTGCTGTTGCGCCGGCCGGACGTGGCGAATGCGGAAGCGCAGCTCGCCTCGCAGGAATTCTCGGTCCTGCAGGCCCGCGCCGCCTTCTTTCCGTCGATCACGCTCACCGGCCAATATGGCGTGCAGTCGGCGCTGCTGCGCAATCTGATCCGGCCGGAGGCCGTCGCCTGGCAGGTGGCCGGCAGCCTGATGCAGCCGATCTTCGACGGCTATAACCTGCAAGGCCAGTATGAATTGCAGAAGGGCCGCTACGCTGAGCTCGCCGCGCTTTACAAGAAGCAGATCCTGACCGCCCTGCTGGACACGGAAAACGCCCTGATCGCGATCAAGGAGACGGCGCAGGCGCTGAAGCTGCAGACGGACGCCGCCGCCGCCGCCCAGAAGGCGCTGACCGCCGCCGAGATGCGGCTGCAGGAAGGCACCATCGACGTCATCACGCTGTCGACGACGCAGACGACGCTGTTTCAGGCCCAGGACGCCGTCGCTGTGGCCCGGCTCTCTTACTTTCAAGCGGCAACGAGCCTATATCAGGCTCTCGGCGGCGGTTGGTCGCCCACCACGCGAAACGCCGAAATCGCACACGCAAACGCCGCCTATGAGGCGGACAAAGGTATCTTTCCATGATCCGCGCCGATCGGCGTATCCTCATGGCGATAGGGGCGCTCGGCCTCGCCCTTGCCTTGGGCTCCGCCTATCGGGCGGGCATATTGCCAGGCGTCGGCGGCGGAGAGAGGCCGGCCGCCGGGGAGGAGGCTTTGGGCGGGCGCCATAACCAGGGCCCTGTCTCCGTTACGACCGCGACGGCGCGCGTCCAGGACGTGCCGGTGACGATCGACGCCGTGGGCACCGTCCAGGCCCTCAACACGGTCACGATCCGGACCCAGGTCGACGGCCGGCTGATCCAGCTAGGCTTCACCGAGGGCCAGGAGGTCAAGAAGGGGGATATCCTCGCCGAGATCGACCCCGCCCTCTACAAGGCGCAATACGATCAGGCCGTCGCCAAAAAAGCGCAGGACGAAGCCAATCTCGCCAACGCCCGCGTGGACGCGCAGCGCTATGAGCGGCTGGTCGCCGGCAAGTTCCTGTCGCAGCAGCAATACGCCACCCAGAAGGCGCTGGTGTCGCAGCTCGAGGCGCAGGTGCGCGCCGACGAGGCCGCCATCAACAACGCCAAGACGACGCTCGACTATGCGACGATCCGCTCGCCGATCGACGGGCGCGTCGGCATTCGCCTTGTCGACGTCGGCAACATCCTGCACTCCTCCGATCTCAACGGAATCGTCGTCGTCACGCAGCTCCGGCCGATCAATGTCGTCTTCACCCTGCCTCAGCAGGCGCTGCCCGCCGTCCAAAAGGCGCAGGCCGAAGGCGCCGCCAAGGTGCAAGCGCTCGGACCGGACAATGCGACGGCGATTGAAACCGGCGAGCTCAAGGTCGTCGACAACCAGATCGATCAACTCACCGGCACGGTGAAGCTGAAATCCGTGTTCGGCAACGCGGATCTGAAACTCTGGCCGGGTCAGTTCGTCAACGTCCGGCTGATGCTCGACACCATTCCGAAGGCGGTCGTGGCCCCGAGCCCCGCCGTCCAGCGCGGGCCGAACGGCGCCTTTGTGTATATTCTGGGCGAGGACGGCCGCGCTCATATCAAAAATGTAACGACCGGGCGGCAGGATGAGAACCTTGTCGTCATCGTTTCCGGCGTCGAGGCCGGGACGACGCTCGTGACGAGCGGATTTTCCCGTCTGTCCGACGGCGCGCAGGTGCGCGTGACCCATCCCGAAGACGCCGCCTCCGCCTCGGCCGCAGAGGAGCCCAAGCGGGAAGGCGCAGGTCGGCGGGAGCGCGGCGCAAGGGGAGAACATTCTCCCGGAAGGTGACGTAAAGCGGCATGAATGTTTCGGCGCCCTTCATCAAGAGGCCGGTGGCGACGTCTCTCCTGGCTTTCGCCGTGCTTCTGTTCGGCTTGCTCGGCTATGCGCGGCTGTCCATCTCGCCGCTGCCGCAAGTCGACTTTCCCACCATCCAGGTCACGACGCAGCTCCCGGGCGCAAATCCCGACACCATCGCCTCGCTGGTGACGGCGTCGCTCGAACGCCAGTTCGGGCAAATCCCGTCGCTGACCAGCATGTCGTCGCAAAGCTCCTTCGGCCTGTCGCAGATCACGCTGCAATTCGCGCTGGACCGCGACATCGACGCGGCCGCGCAGGATGTTCAGGCGGCGATCAACTCCGCCGCCTCGACTCTGCCGCGCGACCTGCCCTATCCGCCGGTTTACGCCAAGGTGAACCCGGCCGACACGCCAGTGCTGACGCTGACGCTCCGCTCCAAAACCGCGACGCTTCGCGACCTTTCGGATCTCGCCGACACGCTGATCGCGCCGCAGCTCTCGCAGGTCTCAGGCGTCGGCCGCGTGTCCGTGCAGGGCGGCGTGCGCCCCGCCATCCGAATCGAAGCCGACCTTGCGCGTCTCGCCGCGAACCGCATCGGCATGGAGGATCTGCGCCAGGCGGTGGCGGCGGCCAACAACGCCGGCGCCAAGGGCTCGCTCGAAGGCCGCCGCCAATCCTACACGCTCGACGCCAACGACCAGATTCTGCAAGCAAAGCAATATGAGACCGTCATCGTCGCCTGGCGCAACAATGCGCCGGTGATGCTGCGCGACGTCGCGCGGGTCCTCGACGGGCTCGAAAACGCCCGCGTCGGCGGCTGGTACAATGGCGAACAGTCCATCGTGCTCGACGTGATGCGCCAGCCGGGCGCGAACATCCTCGCGACGGTGGAGCTCGTCAAACAGACGCTGCCGAAGCTGCGCGGCGAGCTGCCCGCGGGCATGAGCCTCGACATCGTCAACGACCGCACCGACACGATCCGCGCCTCGATCCACGAAGTGGAGATGACGCTCCTCATCGCCGCGGGCCTCGTCGTCGCCGTGGTGCTGATGTTCCTGCGGAGCTGGCGCGCGACGCTCATCGCGGGCGTCAGCCTGCCGCTCTCGATCATCGCAACCTTCTTCGTGATGTGGCTCGCGGGCTTCTCGCTCGACAACCTGTCGCTGATGGCGCTCACCATCGGCACCGGCTTCATCGTAGACGACGCGATCGTGATGATCGAGAACATCGTGCGCAATATCGAGCATGGCAAGAAGCCGCTTCGGGCGGCGCTCGACGGCGCGCAGGAGATCGGCTTCACCGTCGTGTCGCTGACGGTCTCGCTCATCGCGGTGTTCATCCCGCTGCTGTTCATGACCGGCATTGTCGGGCGCATGTTCCGCGAATTCGCGCTGACGCTCTCCATCGCCGTGGTGATTTCGGCCGTCGTGTCGCTGACGCTGACGCCCATGCTCTGCGCCATTCTGCTGCGCGCCGAGGGGGAGCGGACGCATACGGCCTGGGAGATAGTCTCCCTCTGGCTCGACCGCCTCTATTACCGCTCGCTCGACTGGGCGCTAAAGCATGAGCGCTTCATGCTCGCTCTGACGGCCGGGACGCTCGCTCTGACGGTCGGCCTTTACATTTTCATCCCTAAAGGCTTCCTGCCGCGGCAGGACACGGGCGTCCTGAGCGTGGTGCTGGAGGCTGCGCCCGACGCCTCCTTCGAGCGCATGAAGGCGTTGCAGGCCAAGGTGACCGAAGTTTTCCGCAAGGATCCGGAAGTGACCGGCGTCACCTCGGTGCTCGGCGTCGGGCCGCTCAACGCCACGACCAATGTCGGGCGCCTCACCGTGACGCTGCGCAGCCGCGAGGAACGCGACGTGAGCGCCGACGTCGTCGCCGACCGCCTGAAGGCGGCAGGGGAGAAGATCGCCGGCGCCTCGCTCTTCATCGAGCCGGTGCAGGACATTCAGATCACGACGCGGCCGAGCCGCTCGCAATATCAATATACGCTGACCTCCTCCGACGCCGGCGAGCTGATGCGCTGGTCGAACCGGCTGCTCGACCAGTTGCGCGGCACGCCGGGCCTCAAGAACGTCGCCGCGGAAACGCAGGACGGCGGCTTGCGCGCCCTGATGCGGATCGACCGCGAGAAGATGGGCCGGCTCGGCATTTCGGCCCAGGACGTCGACAATGTGCTGAACGACGCCTTCGGGCAGCGCCAGATCTCGACGATCTACACCCAGTCGAACCAGTATCGGGTGATCCTCGAGGCCGCGCCGCAATATCTGCGCGACATGTCGGCGCTGGAAAAGCTCTATGTGGCGCCCATCGGTGGCGGGCCGCAAACGCCGCTCGCGACTTTCGTGCGCGTCGACAATATCGCCGCGCCGCTTTCCGTCGCGCATCAAGACCAGTTCCCCGCCTCGACCATCAGCTTCGACCTTGCGGGCGGCATGGCGCTGGGCGACGCGGTGAAGGCGATCACGGCGGCAGAAAAGGCGATCGGCATGCCCTCCTCCATCGTCGGCGTCTTCAGCGCCGACGCGGCGGAGTTCAACAAGTCGCTCGCCAGCGAACCCTGGTTGATCCTCGCCGCGATCATCGCCATCTATGTCGTGCTGGGCGTGCTCTATGAAAGTTTCGCCCATCCGCTTACCGTGCTCACCACCCTGCCGTCGGCGGGCGTCGGCGCGCTTCTCGCCTTGATGATTTTCCGCATCGATTTGTCCATCGTGGCGCTGATCGGCGTGGTGCTGCTCATGGGCATCGTGAAGAAGAACGCGATCATGATGATCGACTTCGCGCTCGACGCGGAGCGCGACGAGGGCCTCGGCCCGCGCGATTCCATCGTGCGCGCCGCACATATGCGTTTTCGACCGATCATGATGACGACGCTCGCCGCTCTCTTCGGCGCGCTGCCGCTCGCCATGGCGCATGGACCCGGCAGCGAGCTGCGCATTCCGCTGGGCGTATCGATCATTGGCGGCCTGCTGCTCAGCCAGGCGCTGACGCTCTACACGACGCCGGTCATCTATCTTCAGGTCGACAGGCTGCGCCGGCGCTTCTTCAAGCCGCTGCAGGCGGATGAGGAGGAGGACGCCGCTATGCGGGGGCCGGCGGCCGAAGAACCGCCACGCCGCGAGGCGGCCGAATGAACGTCTCCGAGCCTTTCGTCCGCCGGCCGGTCGGCACGACGCTGCTCGCGGCCGCGCTTTTCATGCTTGGCGCGGTCGCCTATTTCTTCCTGCCGGTCGCGAGCCTGCCCGCCGTCGACTTCCCCGCGATCGGCATCAGCGCCTCGCGCCCGGGCGCCGATCCGGAGACCATGGCCGCCTCCGTCGCCGCGCCGCTGGAGCGCCGCCTCTCCGGCATCGCCGGGCTGAACGAGCTCACCTCGACGAGTTCGCTGGGCAGCATGCAAATCATCGCACAGTTCGACATCGACAAGAATCTCGACGCCGCCGCGCGCGACGTGCAGGCGGCGATCAACGCGTCGCTCGTCGATCTGCCCACCGACCTGCCGACGGCGCCAAGCTTCCGCAAGGCCAGCCAGTCGACCATGCCGGTGCTGGTGCTGGCGATGACGTCGGACACGCTGCCGACCAGCGCGATTTTCGACGCGACCGACTCCGTCATCGCGCAGCGCATTTCGCAAGTGCCCGGCGTCGCCGAGGCGCGCATCGCCGGCGCCGAACAGCCCGCGATTCGCGTTCAGGTCGACTCCGCGCGTCTTGCGGCGATGAATCTCGGCGTCAACGAAGTGGCGAAAGCGCTGTTCGCCGCCAACGCCCATTCCGCCGTGGGCGCGCTAGCCGGCGGCACGCAGGAAATCACGCTCGGAACGACGGACCAGCTTTCGACGCCGGACGACTATCGCAACATCGTCATCGCCTCGCGCAACGGCGCGATCGTCAAGCTCGGAGACGTGGCCCGAGTGGAGCGCGGCGTGCGCAACCGCATGTCGGCGGGCTGGTTCAACGGCAAGCCGGCCGTGCTCGTCATCGTCACCAAGCAGCCCGCCGCCAATGTCATCGAGACCGTCGATCACATCAAGGCGCTGCTGCCGCAGTTGCAGGAGTGGATCCCTTCCGGCATCAGGATCAACGTCCTCTCCGACCGCACCCAAACCATCCGCGCGAGCATCCACGACATCCAGTTCACGCTGGCGATTTCGGTCGCGCTCGTGATGATGGTGGTCTTCGCCTTCCTGCGCCGCGCCACGCCGGTCATCGCGGCGGGCATAACGGTCCCGCTCTCCCTTGTCGGCACCTGCGCGGCCATGTGGCTCGCCGGCTTCTCGATCGACAACCTCTCGCTGATGGCGCTCACCATTTCGGTCGGCTTCGTCGTGGACGACGCGATCGTCATGATCGAGAATATCGAATCAAATCGCGAGCGCGGCATGAGCCGCATCGAGGCCGCGCTCCAGGGTTCGAGGCAAATCGGCTTCACGGTCGTTTCGATCAGCCTGTCGCTCATCGCCGTCTTCATTCCGCTGCTTTTCATGGAAGGCGTCATGGGGCGGCTGCTGCGTGAATTTTCCGTCACGCTCGCCTTCGCCATCGTCATTTCCACGGTCGTCTCGCTCACCGTGACGCCGATGATCTGCGCTTGGCTCCCCATGCCGAAGGAGCGGCAACGAAACCGCTTCGACCGCTGGATCGAGGAGGGGCTCGACCGGATCATATCCTTTTACGCGCGCACGCTCAGGCCCGTCGTCGACCATCCATGGGCGACGCTCATCGTCATTCTGGTCACGGTGCTGTTGACCGTTCAGCTCTACCGCACCATCCCCAAGGGCAATCTGCCGCAGGACGATATCGGCCTGATCAACGGCACGACGGAAGCCGCGCCGGACGTCTCCTTCGAGGAGATGCGCCGTCTCCAGCGCCGCGTGAACGACGCCCTGATGGCGGACCCGGACGTCGCCAATGTCGGCTCATTCATCGGCGCCAGCAATCTTACAGCCTCAGGAAACCAGGGTCGCGTGTTCGTCGCCCTGAAGCCCGTCGGGGTTCGCCAGACGTCGAGCAAGGAAGTGATCGCGCGCCTGCGCAAGTCCTTCGCCAGGATTCCGGGCGTCAGCGTCTACATGCAGCCCTCGCAGGATCTGCGCAGCGGCGGCCGCGTGAGCAAGGCGCAGTATCAATTCACGCTCTCCGACGCCTCGCTAGACGAGCTGGAGGAATGGCGCGAGAAAATCATCGAGCGCCTCAAGTCGCTGCCTCAACTCGTCGACGTCACCTCCGACAAGGAAAAGGGCGGCCTGCGCGCGCAGGTGATCATCGACCGCAACGCCGCTTCGCGCATGAATGTGCCGATCGCCGCGATCGACGCCGCGCTCAACAGCGCCTTCGGCCAGCGGCAGGACACGATCATCTACACGCAGCGCAATCAGTATCGCGTCATCTTCGAGACGCCGCCCTCGCGCCAGCGCGACATCAGCGACCTTGCGGGCGTCTATGTCTCGAGCGCGAGCGGGCAGCAGGTTCCGCTGACCGCGCTGGCGCGGATCGAACGCAGCTCCATGCCGCTCGTGGTCAACCATCAAGGCGTTCTGCCGGCGGTCACAATCTCCTATAACGTCGCGCCGGGCTCGACGCTGGACGCCGCGACCACCGCGATCGAGGAGGCGGTGAGCGAGCTCAATCCGCCAAGCAGCCTGCATGCGGGCTTTGCGGGCGACGCCGCCGACTTCCGCAAGATCGCGAAGGGCATGGCGACGCTGATCCTGGCGGCGCTCCTCGCCGTCTACATCATCCTCGGCATTCTCTACGAGAGCCTCGTCCATCCGATCACGATCATTTCGACGCTGCCTTCGGCCGGGCTCGGCGCGCTGCTGTCGCTGGAGCTTTTCGGCGTCGAATTCACGGTCATCGCCTTTATCGGCATTCTGCTGCTGATCGGCATCGTGAAGAAGAACGGCATCATGCTCGTCGATTTCGCGCTTCGCGCCGAGCGCGATCAAGGCATGTCGACTCACGACGCGGCGCTGGAGGCGGCGCAGGACCGATTCCGCCCGATCGTCATGACGACGCTCGCGGCGATGTTCGGCGCGCTGCCGCTCGCCTTCGCGTCCGGAATCGGCGCCGAGCTGCGCCGGCCGCTCGGCATCACCATCATCGGCGGCCTTCTGCTCAGCCAGGCGCTGACGCTCTATACGACCCCGGTCATTTATCTGCTGATGAGCAAACTGCGCCGCAAGCCCGAAACGGAAGCGACGCGAGAGACGGCGCATGCGATGACGGGCGCCGAATAATTTTGGCGCGCCTCTGGGAAAGCGCGCCTCGAAAATAGCGTCCGGCGATTTCCGGCGCGTCAGTGCGCCTCGGTCTCCGGATTTTCGAAGAAGAAGCGCAGCACCTGCGCATTGCCGCAGTCTTCGATGGGCACATGCCAGAACTTCGAGTCCATGTGCGGGAAGCGCTCCATCGGCAGATGGATCTCGGTAAGGCGCGCGTGGTTATCGAAGCCGCGCACCATCGCGCGCTCCAGAAGCTTCAGAAGCTCCTCTTCGCAATCAGGAACTTCCGTCACCGTCAGAATGGTGCTGTTGGCGATCGGGAAAGTTCTGTCGAAATAGCGTTCGAAATTCGCGGGCGCCATGTCTGCGTCTCCTGCTCCTCACATGGAGCGATGCGACTATCCATCGGATGCTCACACGACACAATCAGCATCCTTTCCGACGCTTAAGATGTCGTTCATGCCCAAATGACGGTTCCTTGAAATATTTCTTACGGAAATTTAAGGCGCCTTTGTGAAGGGGCAAGGCGCCCCCCAGCGGTCCTCGAAGACGAGCGTCTCCAGCGGCAGGCGCGACGCCCAGCGTTTCACTTCGAGCTCGGGGCGCTTGTAAGCGCGCTCGACGAAGCCGACGCAGAGATAGGCGACGATGACGATTTTCTCGGGAATCCCGAGAATTGCGCGAAGGTCTTCCTCGCGCATAATGCTCACCCAGCCGACGCCGACGCCTTCCGCGCGCGCGGCGAGCCACAAATTCTGAACGGCGCAGGCGGCGCTCAAAAGATCGGTGTTGGGCTGCTGGGTGCGGCCGAGTCCCGTCGCGCCGTGGCGCTGGCGGTCGCAGGTCACGCAGATATTGACCGGCGATTTGAGAATGCCTTCGAGTTTAAGGTTGCGGTAATGATTGCGGCGCGCCGGATCGAGCATCCGCTCTTCGGTCTCGGCCCCGCGCAGGAAGGCCTCATGCACATGGCCCCGCACGACAGCGTTGCGTATCACGATGAAATTCCAGGGCTGCATGAAGCCGACGGACGGCGCGTGATGCGCCGCGTCGAGGATGCGCATGAGCAGATCCTGCGGCACCTCGTCGGGAAGGAATTCGTTGCGCACGTCGCGGCGCGTATAGATCGCGCGATAGACCGCGGCGCGATCCGTCTCGCTGAAGGGCGCGGCGGGGCCGAGTTCGTCCGCGGCGATTCGCCACGGTTCGAAAGGTGTTTCGTCCGCCATCACGCAATCTCCAGGGCGGCGGTCAGCCGCATCCAGGCGGCCTCGCCCGCGGGGAGTCCGAACCGTAGCCATTCGGGGCGCTCGGGAAAGGCCCGCGCCAGAACGCCGCTTCCGCAGAGCCGCGCGAACCAATCCTGCGCCCGCGCGTGACGGACGAGACGGAACAGCGCGGTTCCGCCGATCAGGCCGAAACCCGCCTGCTCCAACAGACTGTCGAGGCGCGCGGCGTCGGTCGCCGAGGCTGCGGCGGCGGCGTGCAACCAGCGCGCGTCGGAAAGAGCGCGCGCGCCGATGGCGAGCGCGGGCCCTGACGCCGCCCAGGGCCCGAGGGCCGCGCGAAGGCGTTCGGCGCGCGCCGGCGCGCAAAGCGCGAAGCCGAGGCGCAACCCCGCGAGCCCATAGGCCTTGCCGAAAGAGCGCAGCACGATCGCGCCGTCGAGCGACGCGAGCGCCGCGACGCTGTGCGTCGGCGTGAAATCCATGAAGGATTCGTCGACGACGAGCAGGCCGCCCTTGCGCGTCATCTCCTCCGCCAGCGGCGCGAGCTCCCGCGACGAGAGAACACGTCCGTCGGGATTGTTGGGATTGACGACGACCGCGACGTCGTATGTCGCGAGTTCGGCGACGCTTTGCGCTGTCGCAACCCTGGCGCCGGCGGCCGACCAGCAGGCGGCGTGCTCGGCGTAAGTGAAGCCGAGCACGCCGACGCGGCGCGCGGGAAAAACGCGCGGCAGGAGCTGAATGAACGCCTGCGCGCCGGCGCCCGCGAGGATCGCCGCCGCCTGCGGCGCGCGATAGGCGCCGCGCGCCGCCGCTTCGAGCGCGGCGAAAGCTTCGTCGTCGGGCAGGCGCGTCCACGCCTCGGGCGCGATCGGCGGCAGCGGATAAGGATGCGGATTGACGCCCGTCGAGAGGTCGATCCAGGGCTGCGGCGCGCCGGGATAGCGGCGGCGCGCTTCGTCCAGCCTGCCTCCATGCGCGATCGGCTCCCTCATCTCGCGATCTCCAGAAGCGCGTTGAGATCGATATGCCGCTCGCAATGCGCGGCGAGCGCGTCGAGCGCTTCGTCGATCGACTGGTCGAAGCGCAATGCAGACGCCTCGGCGTTTATCGATCTCAAAAAAGCCGTCCGCAGCGCGTCGTCGGAGAAAATCCCATGCACATAGGCGCCCATGATCCGGCCGTCCCGCGAGACGGCGCCGTCTGCGCGGCCGTCGGCGAAGCGCAGCATGGGGCGCGCGCAATCGCGCCCGAAGGTTTCGCCGACATGCATTTCATAGCCGTGAAAGGACGCGTCGACGCAAAGCGCGCGACCCGCGACGCGCGCCAGCGTCTTCTTGCCGGTGAGCGTCGTTTCGATGTCGAGGAGACCGAGGCCTTCGGCCTCCGCGACATCGCCTTCCATACCATGCGGATCGCGGATCAGGCGGCCGAGCATCTGATAGCCGCCGCAAATTCCGAACGCCCGGCCCCCGCGCCGCACATGCGCCAGAAGGTCGATATGCCAGCCATTGGCGCGCAACGCCGCGAGGTCGCCGATGGTCGCCTTGGAGCCGGGGAGGATAACGAGGCGCGCATCCGCCGGAAGGGCTTCGCCGCGTTGCACGAGGCGCAGGTCGACGCCCGACTCCGCCTTCAGTGGATCGAGATCGTCGAAATTGGCGATGTGCGGCAGAAGCGGGACGGCGATGACGGCGCCCTCCTTCTGCGTGTCGCGTTGCGCGCGAAGGCCGAACGCGTCTTCCGCCGGCAGGCGCGACGCGGCGTCGAAATAGGGAACGAGGCCCAGCGCGCGCCAGCCCGTGCGCTCGGCGATGAAGCGCATCCCGGAGTCGAAGAGCGAGGCGTCGCCGCGAAATTTGTTGACGATGAAGCCCTCGATCATCGCCGCGTCTTCCGCGTCGAGCACCGCCTGGCAGCCGACGAGCTGCGCGATGACGCCGCCGCGATCGATGTCGCCCACGAGCACGACCGGCGCGTTGGCCTCGCGGGCGAAGCCCATATTGGCGATATCGTTGGCGCGCAGATTGATCTCCGCCGCGCTTCCCGCGCCTTCGACGATCACGAGATCGCTCTGCGCCTTCAGCCGCGCGAAGCTTTCCATCACGGCGGGCTTGAGACGCGATTTCCAGTCCTGATAGTCGCGCGCCTTGGCCTGCCCCGCGATCGCGCCGCGCACGATCACTTGCGCGCCGTTCGCGCCCTGCGGCTTCAGCAGCACGGGATTCATGTCGACGCTCGGCGCCAGCCGCGACGCGCGCGCCTGCAGCGCCTGGGCGCGGCCGATCTCGCCGCCATCTTCCGTCACCGCGGCGTTGTTCGACATGTTCTGCGGCTTGAAGGGCGCGACCTTGAGCCCGCGATTAACGAAAGCGCGCGCGAGGCCGGCGACGACGAGCGACTTGCCGACGTCCGATCCCGTCCCCTGAATCATCAGCGCGCGGCTCACGACGCGAGCAGCGCCATGACGGCGTCCAGATCATGGGCCAGCGTGACGCCTGCGCGCGGGGGCGGCTCGATCATCACCACCGGAAGCCCGAGTTGCCGCGCGGCTTCGATCTTGGCGTAGGTGAGTGCGCCGCCGCTATTCTTGCTGACGACCATCTCGACGCCTTTCTCGCGCATCAGCGCGACTTCGTCTTCGCGCGCAAAGGGGCCGCGCGCGGAGAAGACCTTGCAGTTAGGGGGAAGATCCTTGGCTTCGGGCGGCTCAATGACGCGCAGAAGATAATCGTGCTGAGGCGCCGCGCGGAAATCGGCGACGCCCTGCCGGCCGATGGTGAGAAAAACGCGCCGGGGCGCCGCTCCCAGCGCATGAACGGCGGCGGCGCTGTCCGCGACCTCGATCCAGTCGTCGCCGGGCGCGCGTCTCCAGGGTTCACGCGCATAGGCGATCATCGGCAGTCCGAGCGCCGCGCAGGCGGCTTGCGCATTGGCGGACATTTGCGCCGCGAAAGGATGCGTCGCGTCGATCACATGGGTGATGCGCTGTTCTTCAAGATAGAGCTGCAATCCCGCGACGCCGCCGAAACCGCCAACCCGCGTTGGCAGCGCGAGCGCCATCGGCGCGCTTGTTCGCCCCGCAAGCGACGCGACCGCGTCGCAACCCGGCTCGATGGCGAGCCGCGCCGCGAGCGCGCGGGCTTCGCTCGTGCCGGCGAGGAGGAGGATGCGTTTCATTCCAGCATGACGAGCAACAGGACGCTCGCCGGAGAATTTGTCGAAAGGCCGCACTCTTTTTTTTACTGGGTCGAAGCTGCGAGGACCCCCACCCTTTATCCCTCCCCGCAAGGGGGAGGGAGGGGGCTTCCCTCCAAGATCCGCTTCTTGGTCACATGCCGCCGACCGCGCCGCTATGTCCCTCCCCCTTGCGGGGAGGGCGGCGGCGCGAAGCGACGCCGGGTGGGGGGCAGGCCGCCCAGTGCGTCGCGCCAACAGAAACGCCTCGTTACACAAGATCGGCGCGCCTCACTCCGCCGCGAGCTTCACGGAAGCCGGGTTGCGGAACTCCGCAAGGAGGCGCTCGCGCTCGATGTCGGCGGCCGCGACATGGCGGCCCTTGATGTGGCCGAAGCCGCGGATCTTCTCCGGCAGACGCGCCAGCGCCACCGCCGCCGCGTGGTTTTCCGGCGTCAGCGACGCCAGCAATTCGTCGATCAGCGCTTCATATTCGTCAAGCAGGCGCCGCTCGACGACGCGGTCATTGTTGAAGCGGGTGATGTCGAACCAGCGGCCGCGAATCCATTTGAGCTTCGCGAGAACTTTCATCACGGCGAACATCCACGAACCGAAAGTGATCTTGCGCGATCCGCCGAAATCGGTTTTGCGCTGCAGGAAGGGGATCGGCGGCGCGAGATGCAGTTCGAGCTTCAGGTCGCCCTCGAAAGTCTCGGAAAGCTGCCGCTGGAAGGCGTCATTCGTATAAAGGCGCGCGACCTCGAACTCGTCCTTGAAGGCCATCAGCTTGAACAGATAGCGGGCGACCGCTTCGGTCAGTTCGGCCGAGCCCGGCATGCGCGCCGTTTCGAGCTTCGCGACCGCCGCGACACGGGCGCGGTAATGCGCCGAATAGGCCTCGTTCTGATAATCGACGAGATAGGCCGCGCGGCGCTCGACGATCTCTTCCAGCGTCCTGGAGCGCTGGCGCGCCTCGGTCGGGCGGCGCAGCGATTCCACCACCGCGTCGACGCTCTTCATGTCATGGGCGGCGCGGCGGCCCCAGAGGAAAGCCGAATGATTCATCGGCACGGACTCGCCGTTCAGTTCGATCGCGCGCAGGATCGACGCTTCCGTAAGCGGCAGATAGCCCTTCTGCCAGGCGTAGCCGAGGATGAAGATATTGGCGGCGATGGAGTCGCCCAGGAGCGCCTGCGCGAGCGCCGTCGTGTCGATGAAGGTCGACTCCGGGCCGCCCGCGCGGCGGATCGCCTGCTTGATCTCTTCGGAGGGCAGCACGAAATCGGGATTGCGCTCGATATCGCCCGGAAAGACCTCGGCGCTGTTGACGAGCACATGGGTCTTGCCCTGCTCGACGGCCGCGAGCACCTGCCTGGCGCCCGCGACGACGAGATCGCAGCCAAGCAAGAGATTGGCTTCGCCCGCGGCGACGCGAATGGCGTGGACCTCGGCGGGCGTGCGGCCGATCTTCACATGGCAATAGACGGCGCCGCCCTTCTGCGCGAGACCGGCCATGTCGATGACGCCGACGCCCTTGCCTTCGAGATGCGCGGCCATGCCCAGAATGGCCGAGACCGTGACGACGCCCGTGCCGCCCAGCCCCGCAACGAGTATGCCGTAGGGCGTGCGGCCGATCTCCGCGATCTCCGGCTCGGGCAGGGCCGGCTGGCCGCTGGCGTCTTCCTTCGTCGGCAGCGGCGCCTTCTTCATCCTCGCGCCATGCACGGTCACGAAGCTGGGGCAGAAGCCTTCGAGGCAGGAGAAATCCTTGTTGCAGGCCGACTGGTCGATGCGGCGCTTGCGGCCGAATTCCGTCTCGACCGGCTGCACGGCGACGCAGTTCGAGGCCGTGCCGCAATCGCCGCAGCCTTCGCATACGAGCTCGTTGATGATGATGCGCGCGTCCGGGTCGGGGAAGAGGCCGCGCTTGCGCAGGCGGCGCTTCTCGGTCGCGCAGGTCTGGTCGTAAACGAGGACGGTGACGCCCTCCGTCCCCGACAGCTCGCGCTGCACCTCGTTGAGGACGTTGCGATGATGG
Source organism: Methylocystis sp. JAN1 (assembly GCF_052186135.1). Classification (GTDB taxonomy): domain Bacteria; phylum Pseudomonadota; class Alphaproteobacteria; order Rhizobiales; family Beijerinckiaceae; genus Methylocystis. Next base: position 3,854,709 of record NZ_CP181499.1, read on the forward strand.
ATGGTGAGGCCCGGGGGCCAGGCGATGGTCGGCGGATATTTGCCGGGCTCGTCCGTGACCAGCGCGATCTTTCTGACGCCCTCGGCCGCGACCTGACGCACGATGGCCTCGATGGTGAGTTCGCCCTCGTGCTTCTGGCCGCCGGTCATGGCGACGACGCCGTTGTAAAGAATTTTGAATGTGATGTTGGCGCCCGCCGCCACGGCGAAGCGGATGGCGAGCGAACCCGAATGATTATAGGTGCCGTCGCCGAGATTCTGGAAAACATGCTTGCGCGTCGAAAACGGCGCTTCGCCGATCCAGTTCGCGCCCTCGCCGCCCATATGGGTGTAGCCCTCGGTGCGGCGGCCCATCCATTGCGCCATGTAATGGCAGCCGATGCCCGTATAGGCGCGCGCGCCCTCCGGCACATGGGTCGAGGTGGAATGCGGGCAGCCGGCGCAGAAATGCGGCACGCGCACGGTGACGTCCGTCATCGTCTTGCGGCGATCCTGCAGACGCTCCAGGCGCCGCACGCGCGCTTCGAGCTCTTCGGACGCATGATATTTCAACAGACGCCGGCCGATGGCGATGGCGATGTCGTTGGCGTCGAGCGCGCCCTTCACCGGAAAGAGCCAGTCGCCGCGCTCGTCCTTCTTGCCGATGCAGACCGGCTGATGCGCCGCGCCGTAAAGCTCCTCGCGCAGCTGCACCTCGATGAGCGAGCGCTTCTCCTCCACGACCATGATGAGGTCGAGGCCGCGCGCGAATTCGTGCAGGCCCCTGGGCTCGAGCGGCCAGGGCGCAGCGATTTTGTAGAGTCGCACACCGAGATCGTTGGCGCGCGCTTCGTCGACGCCGAGATCGTCCATCGCCTGGCGGACGTCCAGATAGGACTTGCCGACAGTGATGATTCCGATCTTCGGATGGGCGCCGCCGGAGGTGACGATGCGGTTCAGGCGGTTGGCGCGGATGAAGGCGAGCATCGCGTCGCGCTTGCTCTCCTGCATCCGCTCTTCCTGCGCGAGCACAGGATCGCCCGGGCGGATGTTGAGCCCGCCCGGCGGCATGACGAAATCGGCCGGAATGACGGGCTGCACACGGTCGAGCGAGCCGTCGATCGACGCCGTTGACTCCACCGTGTCCTTCACGAGCTTCAGGCCGACCCAGACGCCGGCGAAGCGCGACATGGCGAAGCCGTAGAGGCCGTAATCGAGAATCTCCTGCACGCCGGCGGGCGCGAGGACTGGCATCATCACGTCGACGAAGTGATATTCGGACTGATGCGCGGTCGTGGAGGATTCGGCCGTGTGGTCGTCGCCCATCAGGGCGAGCGCGCCGCCGTGCTTCGACGTGCCGGCGAGATTTACGTGGCGCAGCGCGTCGCCGCTGCGGTCGACGCCCGGACCCTTGCCGTACCAGATGGAAAAGACGCCGTCATACTTGCCCTCGCCGCGCATCTCGGCCTGCTGCGCGCCCCAGACCGCGGTGGCGGCGAGATCCTCGTTGAGGCCCGGCATGAAGAGAATGTTGTTGGCGTCGAAGAGGGCCTTCGCCTTGTGCATCTGGGCGTCGACGCCGCCGAGCGGCGAGCCGCGATAGCCAGTGATGAAGCCCGCCGTGTCGAGCCCCGCGCGGCGGTCCCGCTCCTTCTGCATGAGGAGCAGACGCACGATGGCTTGCGTGCCTGTGATGAGCACGCGGTCGCGGGCAAGGTCGAAACGGTCCGAGAGCCGAGCTTCGCCGTAGGCGGATTTTGCCTCGCCGTAGGCGGAGCCGGGGTTCAAGGCGCCGGCGACGTGATCCGCCATTCAGAAACTCTCCTGCGCGAAACGGCGATGCGCGCTTGGGTCGTGCGCCAGAACCAATAACGACTAGGAACGAGCACTCAGAGCCCTACACAGGACCCGACCGCGTGAGGCGACCCGCCGCCCGGCTCTCCTCTTACGCGGCTACGCCGCTTGGCGCGCTGTAAAAGCGCGGCTCTTGTTAGTTGCACTCTATGACAGAGCGAATGACCTTTTCAAGAACCCATATGTTACGATGCACAGGCATTGGGCGAGGCGCGACGCGCCCTGTTTTCGCCGATTTCCAGCCCTAACCGGATCGCTCATGAATCGCCGCCTGCTCCTGTTTTTCGCCCTCCTGACCCTGGCCTGGACGGCTGCGGCGCAGGCTCACCCGCATGTTTGGGTTGCGGTGCGCAGCGAAGTCGTGTTCGCCGACGGGAAGGTGACGGGCGTGCGGCATGCCTGGGAATTCGACGAAATGTATTCCGCCTTCGCGGTGCAGGGACTCGGCAAGGGCGGCAAGCCGCCAACCCGGGAGGAACTCTCGGGCAAGGCGCAGGAGATCGTTGAAAACCTGCCCGAATTCGAGTTCTTCACCTTCGCCAGGCAGAACGGAGCCAAGGCCCCTTTCAAACCGCCGCAGGACGTTTATCTGGAGGCCGACGACAAGAAGATCGTGACGCTGCACTTCTTCCTGCCGCTGGAGACCGCCGTCGCGGCCAAGAAGCCTTTTTCCTTCCAGGTCTACGACCCCACCTATTTCGTCGCCTTCGGCCTCGAAAAAAAGGAGCCGGTGAAGCTCGCCGGCGCGCCCGCCGGCTGTTCGGTGAGCCTCGTCGAGCCGGCCCCGCTCGTCGCGACCGACAATCAGAAGCTCAGCGAAGCCTTCTTCCAGAACATGTCCCCCGGCGCAGATTTCGGCATGAAGCTCGCCACCCGGGCCATCGTGGCCTGCCCGTGAAACCGAACACGCTGGCCCTCGCCGCCGTCGCGGCGGCCGTCGTGATTCTGGCCGTGGAACCGGCGCTCGCCCAGCGGCACCCTTTCGCCGTCGGCGCCCGGGAGGCGGCCTGCGCGACGGGAGGCTTCGCCGGGCTTGTCCTCTCCTGGCAGAGCAAGTTCCATGCCGAGCTGCAGGCCGCGGCGCGCGCGCTGAAGACGGACCCTTCCGCCTTTTTCGCCCTCGCGGCGGCGAGCTTCGCCTATGGCGCCTTTCATGCCGCCGGCCCCGGCCACGGCAAGGCTGTGCTGACAGCCTATATGGTGGCGAACGAAGTCCAGCTGAAACGCGGCCTGTCGCTCGCGGCTCTCGCCGCCTTTCTCCAGGGCTTGGTCGCGATCGCGCTCGTCGCTGCGGCCGCGCTGATCTTCAACGCCACCGCCGGCCAGATGACGAACGCCGCGCGGGCCGTCGAAGTCGTGAGCTATGTCGCCATCGCCGCGCTCGGCGCGCGGCTGGCCTGGGTCAAGGGGCGCGGTCTGCTGGCGGCGCTGGGCCAACCGCAAATCGCCATGGCGATCGCCGGCGCGAACGGCTCCAGCCGCTTCGTCTGCGAAGCGATCGACGACCCGGATCGCGTGCGCGGCGCCGGCTGCGGCCACGTCCATGCGCCCGACCCGGCAACGCTCGCGGGCCCCGCCTTCCGCTGGGGCGATGCGCTCGCGACGGTCGTCGCGGCGGGGATGCGGCCCTGTTCCGGCGCCATCCTCGTGCTGGTCTTCACCCTGTCGCAGGACATGCTCGCAGCCGGCGCCGGCGCGGTGATGGCCATGTCGGCCGGCGCGGCGCTGACGACGGGCGCGATCGCCGCGATCGCCGTTTACGCCAAGGATCTCGCCATCCGCTTCGGCGGCGCCGGCGCGCGGCGCGGCATGCTGATCGCGCGCGCGGCCGAACTGCTCGCCGCGCTGCTCGTGCTGGGCCTTGGACTCGCGCTGCTTCTTGGCGAAGGCGTATCCTGCAACGCAGCATAAACATGCGTGTCGTTTGCAACGCAAAAATAATCATTCCGCGCAGGTCGCGTCATTCTGTTGAGATACGCGCTATCTTGTTTTTCATCGCGATTCGGAACAAATCGAATCTTGATTGAAGCATTTCCGCGAGGCTCAAATGACGCGACCTGAGCAACCGCTCGACCCCTACGCCGCTCGGCCGTGGCTGGCCTCCTATCCGAAGGGAGCGCCCTGGAACGTCGACGCGTCCGCGTGCTCCACGCTGGTCGACGACTTTCGCAAGAGCGTCGCGGCCTATCCCGAACGCCCCGCGATCGAGAGCTTCGGCGCGCGGCTGACCTATCGCGAACTCGCGCGCGCGGCCGACGCGGTCGCCGCCTGGCTGCAATCGCAAGGCCTGCGCAAGGGCGACCGCATCGCGATCATGTCGCCCAATGTTCTCGCCTATCCGGCGGCGATGCTGGGCGCGCTGATCGCCGGCTGCGTCGTCGTCAACGTCAACCCGCTCTATACGCCGGGCGAGCTCGAACACCAGATCAACGATTCGGGCGCGCGCTTGATTTTCGTCTTTGAAAACTTCGCGAAGACGGCCGAGGCCGCCTGGCCGAACATGAAGGTCGAGCGCGCCGTCATCATGGCGCCTGGCGATCTGATGGGACTCAAGGGCCTCCTCGTGAATTTCGTCTCGCGCCATGTGAAAAAGATGGTTCCGGCCTATCGGCTCCCCGGAGCGGTCCCCTTCCGGGAGGTCTTGAAAAAAGGGGCAAGAGTCCCGTTCGAGCCGGTCGAGGTCGCGCCGGACGACATAGCCTTTCTGCAATATACCGGCGGCACGACAGGCGTCGCGAAAGGCGCGATCCTGCTTCATCGCAACGTGTCGATCGACGTCGAACAGACCTGGGCGTGGCTCGAATGGTATCTTGGCCCGACCAGCCCGCATGTGATGGTGACGGCGCTGCCGCTCTACCATATCTTCGCGCTCACCGCCTGCTGCCTGCTGGTGTTGAAAACCGGCGGCTGCTGCCTGCTCATCGCCAATCCCCGCGACCTCAAGGGCTTCGTCGCGACGCTGCGCAAGACGCGCTTCACGCTTTTCGCGGGCGTCAACACGCTTTACGCCGCGCTCGCCGATCATCCCGGCATCAGGAAGGTCGATTTCTCCGGCCTCGCCATGAACATCGCCGGCGGCATGTCGACCCAGGAAGGCGTCGCGCATGAGTGGAAGCTGATCTCCGGCAAGCCCATCATTGAAGGATATGGCCTGTCGGAAACGTCGCCGATCGTGACCGTCAACCGGCCGGACATCGCCGAATTCACCGGGGGCATCGGCTATCCGCTGCCCTCGACCGACATTTCGATCCGCGACGAGCATGGCGACGTGGCGCCCGCCGGCGAGCGCGGAGAACTCTGCGTGCGCGGGCCGCAGGTGATGCCGGGCTATTGGCGCCGGCCCGACGAGACCGCCAAGGTGATGACCCCCGACGGCTTCTTCAGGACCGGCGACATCGCCGTCATGGAGCCGGACGGCATGTTCCGCATCGTCGACCGCCTGAAGGACATGGTCCTTGTTTCGGGTTTCAACGTGTATCCCAATGAGGTTGAAGCCGCGCTCGTGGAGCATCCCAAAGTGAAGGAAGTCGCCGTCATCGGCGTCCCCTATGCGCATTCCGGGGAAGCGCCGATGGCCTTCGTCGTGCGGCGCGATCCGAGCCTGACGGTGGAGGAGCTGCGCAAGTTCGCGCATGAGCGGCTCACGGGCTACAAGACGCCCCGCTTCTACGAATTCCGCGACGCGCTGCCGAAATCCAATGTCGGCAAGATTCTGCGCCGCGCGCTGCGGGACGAATATTTTGCGCGTGCGCATTGGGTGAACGACGAAGGCCGCGGCAAGGGCGTCAAGACCGACATTCACAACGCGCCGGAAGCGAGTTGATCCGCGGCTGCGTCGATCGCGTCATAAGCGAGATCCAGTTCTTCGCCCGTGATGCAATAAGGCGGGAGCACATAGACGGTGGGGCCGAGCGGCCGCAGCAGGAGGCCCCGCGCATTGAAGAAGCGCATGAGGTCGAGGCTGATCGTCGCGAGATAGCCGCTCTGCGCGACTTTCAGATCCAGTGCGACGATCACGCCGAGATGGCGCACGTCGAGAAAGCGTGGATCGTCCGCGAAGCGCGCCGCCCGCTTGCTTTGCATGGCGCAGAGATTCGCCACCTTCTCGCGCGCATCCGTCCGCCGCCAAATGTCGAGATTGGCGAGAGCCGCGGCGCATCCGATGGGGTTCGCGGTGAAAGAGCTTGAATGGAAGAAGGCGCGCGCACGCTCAGGCGCGTAATGCGCGTCGTAAATTTCGCGCTTGCACATTGTGACGGCGAGCGGCGCGGCTCCGCCGGTCAAGCCTTTCGAATAACAGGCGATGTCCGGGACGATTCCCGCCTGCTCGCAGGCGAAGAGCGTTCCCGTGCGTCCGAAGCCCGTCATCACCTCGTCCGCGATGAAAAGAACGCCGTATTTCTCGCAAACGCGCTTCATTTCCGCGAGCGTTTGCGGCTCATAGGTCAACATCCCGCCGGCGCCGAGAATGAGCGGTTCGACGATCAAGGCCGCCGCGCCGTCTCGGCAGAAGGCCTCCAATGCGTCGAACGTTTCCTGTTCCTTTCCCTTTTCGGGGAAAGGAATGCGCGCGACTTCGAAGAGCAAAGCCTCGTAAGGCGCGTTGAAGACGGAGCGCGCGCCGGCCGACATGGTTCCGACCGTGTCGCCGTGATAGCTGTGCTCCATCGCGATGACGCGCGCGCGCGGCGCGCCGCGATTGCGCCAGAAGCCCAACGCCATCTTGATCGCGACCTCGACCGCCGTCGAGCCGCTGTCGGAATAGAAGACGTATTCGAGACCCGGCTGCGTGATCTCGACGAGGCGCCGTGCGAGCGCTTCCGCCGGCTCATGGGTGAATCCCGCGAAAATAATCTGGTCCAGCGTCTCGGTCTGTCGGCGGATCGCCGCCATGATCTCCGGCCGGCGGTGACCGTGCGTGATCACCCACCAGGAAGAGATGGCGTCGAGAAAGCGCGTCCCATCCTCCGCCGTAAGCCAGGCTCCTTCGGCATGAGCGATCTGATAAGCGCCGGGCTGCAAGGCGTGCTGCGTGAAAGGGCGCCAGACGGGAGAATTCGTGACGACGGTCATGTGAAATCCCGAAGCGAGAAGGACGCGTCGAAGGCGGCGCGCAAGGCGTTACGATCAAGCGCGGACAGGCGCGGCAAGCGCCCGAGGGCTTTGACCGCGCCAAAGCGCGCGACGGTCTCCTGCGGCGCCTTTTCCTCATCGCCGACAAAGGCGACGCCATGGATCGAAACGCCGCGGCGGCGCAGCGCCTCGATGGTCAGCAGGGCGTGGTTGATCGCGCCGAGCGCCGTGCGGGCGACGACAATGACGGGCAAGCGCCAGCGCGCAAGCACGTCGATGGTGAGCACGTCGTCGGTCAGCGGAACCATCACGCCGCCCGCCGTTTCAATGACGAGCGGACCGTCGACGACGGGCGCGACGAGGCGGGAGACGTCGATCTCCACGCCCTCGGCCCGCGCCGAGATATGTGGCGACGCAGGCAGCTTCAGCCGCCAGGCCTCCGGAAGAATGCGCCCGGGCGCCACGCCGGAGAGACGCGCGACGCATTCCGAGTCGGTTTCCTCTTCAAGTCCCGATTGCACCGGCTTCCAATAATAGGCGCCGAGCGCGCCGACGAGCGCGGCGGAGAAAACCGTCTTGCCGACGCCGGTATCCGTTCCGACGATCACGAAAACGCGATTCACCGATCTTCCCTCGCAAGCGCCTCTGAGAGATCTGCGACCATTTGGCTGATCTGCGCTTCGCCGACGTTCAGAGTGAATGACAATCGCAACCGCGCCGTTCCTTCCGGCACGGTCGGCGGACGTATCGCACGGATGTCGTAGCCGCGCGCGCGCAGCCGGGCCGCGAGAGACATGGCCCGCGCGTCGTCGCCGACGATCACGGGCTGCACCTGCGAACCCGAAGGCGCGACGTCGCAGAGCCTTTGCAGCTCGCGCCCTGCGAGCGCTACGCGCGCGCGCAAGGCCTCGCGGCGATCCTCCGCATTTTCGGCAATCTTCAGGGAAGCCCGCACGCAAGCGGCGATCAGAGGCGACGGCGCCGTGGCGAAAATGAAATTGCGGCAGCGATTGATGAGGAATTCGCGCAAGGGCGCCGCAAGGCAGACAAGCGCGCCCGAAACGCCGAGCGCCTTGCCGCAGGTATGCACGGTGACGACATTCTCGCGCCCTTCGAAACGCGCGGCGAGCCCGCGCCCGCCCGGCCCAAAGACCCCGGTGGCGTGCGCCTCGTCGACGAGGAGAAAGGCTTCGTGGCGCTCCGCGATCGAGATGAGATCGTCGAGCGGCGCCGTGTCGCCGTCCATGCTGTAGAGGCTTTCGACCGCGATCCAGGCGCGGCCCGCGCCGCCCGCGCCGCGCCAAGCACGAATGGCGCCGTCCAGCGCGGCCGCGTCGTTATGCGCGAAGGCCACGCGCGGCGCGCGAGACAGGCGCATGCCGTCATGCGCGCTCGCGTGAATGAGCGCGTCATGGAAGATGCAATCCCCGCGCTGCGGCAGCGTCGAAAGCAACGCCTCGTTGGCCGAGAAGCCCGCCCCGAAAAACAGCGCGCTCTCGGCGCGAAAGAAGCGCGCCGCCTCCTCTTCCAGCGCCTCATGCTCCGGATGGTTGCCGCGCAGAAGCCGCGAACCGCCCGCGCCGACGGGAACGCCCAGCGCCAGCGCCGCCCTGGCCGCCTCCTTCAGCTCCGGCGCCTCCGCAAGCGCCAGATAGTCGTTGGAGGCGAAGTCGACTCCCGCCCGCGGCGCCAGCGCGCGCAGCCTGTCGCGCGCCGCAAGGCCTGCAAGGTCCGCCCGAAATCTCTCAAGCATTGGCGCTCACGCGCATTCCTCCGAACGAGCGGCTTGGTAAAGGCCGCCCCCCATGAGGTCAAGCGAAGCGGAACCATGGCCGCAGGGTTGAAAAATAGGGCGCGCGTCGCGATGTTAAAGTCGTTCGGAGCCCCCTTCATGTCCCCTCGCCCGCAAGCCGACGACTCCCCGCCCGCCCGCGCGCCCTGGCCGCCGATCCTCATCGCGCTGACCATACTGGGCGGACTCGCGCTCGACCGCCTGAGCGGCGGCGCTTTTTCGGGCCTCTTGTCCTTTTCTGGCGCGCCGCTCCTCGGCGGGCTCATCGTCGTGCTGGCGCTCCTCAATGACCTCTGGTGCGCCATGACCTTCGCCCGCCACGGGACGACGATCATGCCGCACCGCGCCGCCTCGCATCTTGCGACCGACGGCCCCTTCCGCTGGTCGCGCAATCCGATCTACGTCTCGCACGTCGCCGTCGTCCTGGGTCTCGGACTGCTGCTCGCTTCGCCTTTCACCGTTCTTCTCACGCCGCTCCTCGCGCTTGCTTTACAGAAGCTTTCGGTCGAGCCGGAGGAACGGCATCTCGTGGCCAGGTTCGGCGAGGACTACCGGGCCTATATGGCGCGCACGCGCCGATGGCTTTAGGCTTTTGCCTCAAAACAGGGGGTGACGATGAGCGCCGAGACAGCGCAGCTCGACTTCAATGTGCGCGGCATGACCTGCGCCTCCTGCGTGTCGCATGTCGAAAAGGCGCTGAAGGCGACGCCGGGGGTGAAGACGGCGAGCGTCAATCTTGCGACGGAGCGCGCGGATGTCGCGCTCGCGCCGGGCGCGGACCCGGCGGCGCTCGTGAAGTCCGTGGCGGCCGCGGGTTATGAGCCCGTCGTCGAGACGATTGAGATCGGCGTCGGCGGCATGACCTGCGCCTCCTGCGTCGCCCATGTCGAGAAGGCGCTCAAAGCCGTTCCCGGCGTTCTGGAGGCGAGCGTCAATCTCGCGACGGAACGCGCGAGCGTGCGCGCCCTCTCCGGCCCCGGCCTCGCCGACAGGCTGCGCGGCGCCATCTCGGCCGCCGGCTACGAGCCGCGCCGCATCGAGACCGACGCCGGCGCGACGGACCGCGAGCGCGCGCGGCGCGAAGGGGAGATGAAGACGCTGCGCTTCAACCTGATCCTTTCCGCCGCCCTGACGGCGCCGGTCTTCATCGTGGAGATGGGCGGCCATCTCATCCCCGCCTTCCATCACTGGACGATGGCGACGATCGGCGAGGGGATGATCCGCCAGTTCTCTTTCCTCTTCGCGACGCTCGTCCTCTTCGGACCCGGCCTCGTCTTCTTTCTGAAAGGCGTCCCCGCGCTGCTCCGCGGACAGCCGGACATGAACGCGCTCGTCGCGATCGGCACGCTGTCCGCCTATCTCTATTCGGTCGTGGCGACCTTCCTGCCGCGCCTCCTCCCGGAGGGCGCGGCGAATGTGTATTACGAAGCCGCCGTCGTCATCGTGACGCTCATTCTTTTCGGCCGCTTTCTCGAAGCGCGCGCCAAGGGACGCACGTCCGAAGCCATCCGCACGCTTGCAAAATTGCAGCCGAAGACGGCGCGCGTCGAGCGCGACGGCGAGACCCTCGACGTCGATATCGATGACGTGCATGTCGGCGACATCGTGCTGGTGCGGCCGGGCGAGCGCATTCCGACCGACGGCGTCGTGACCGCCGGCTCCTCTTACGTCGACGAGTCCATGGTGACGGGCGAGCCCGCCTCCGTCGCGAAAGCGATTGGCGCCGCCGTCACTGGCGCGACGGTCAACGGCGCCGGCGCCTTCTCCTTCCGCGCGACGCGCGTCGGCGCGGACACGACGCTTGCGGGCATCATCCGCATGGTCGAGCAGGCGCAGAGCGCGAAGCTGCCCATCCAGGCCATGGTCGATCGCATCACCGCCGTCTTCGTTCCCGCCGTCTTCGCCATTGCCGCGCTCACCTTCGTCATGTGGATGCTGATCGGCCCCGAGCCGCGCCTCACATATGCGCTCGTCAGCGCGGTCGCCGTGCTCATCATCGCCTGCCCATGCGCCATGGGCCTCGCGACTCCCGCAGCCATCATGACCGGCACGGGCCGCGCGGCGGAATTGGGCGTCCTCTTCCGCAAGGGCGAGGCGCTGCAAACCTTGCAGGACGTGACGCTCATCGCCTTCGACAAAACGGGAACGCTGACTTTCGGCAAGCCGCGATTGACGGATCTTGTGACGGCGCCGGGCGAGAATGAAGCTGAACTGCTGCGTCTCGCCGCGAGCGTCGAGGCGCAGTCGGAGCATCCGGTCGCAGCGGCGATCGTCGCGGCGGCGAAGGACCGCGGCCTTGCCGTCGCGCCCGTCGAGAATTTCGAATCCGTCTCGGGCATGGGCGTCTCGGGCGTCGCGAACAGGCGCAAGGTGGCCGTAGGCGCGCAGCGCTACATGGCCGCGCTCGGCTTTGACGCGAGCGCGTTTGATGAAAGCGCCGCCGCGCTTTCAGCGGAAGGCAAGACGCCCTTCTATGTCGCCGTCGACGGCAGGGCGCGCGCCATCCTTTGCGTCGCCGACGAGTTGAAACCGACAACGAAGCCAGCGATCGACGCGCTGCACGCCATCGGCGTCAAGACGGCGATGATCACCGGCGACGACGCGCGCACCGCCAACGCCATTGCGCGCCGTCTCGGCATCGACGAAGTCGTCGCGGGCGTCATGCCGGACGGCAAGGTCGCGACGCTCGAGCGGCTGCGCGAAAAGAACAAGGTCGCCTTCGTCGGCGACGGGGTGAACGACGCGCCCGCGCTCGCCGCCGCCGACGCCGGCGTCGCAATCGGCACCGGCACGGACATCGCCATCGAAGCGGCGGACGTCGTATTGATGTCGGGCGATCTCGCGAAAGTTCCGGCGGCGCTGGCGCTGTCGCGCGCGACGATGAAGAATATCAGGCAGAATCTCTTCTGGGCCTTCGGCTACAACGCACTGCTCATTCCCGTCGCGGCGGGCGCCCTCTACCCCGTGAACGGCATGCAGCTCTCGCCCATGCTCGGCGCCGGCGCCATGGCGCTCTCCAGCACATTCGTTCTCACCAATGCGCTGAGGCTGCGCCGTTTCCAGCCGCCAGCCGTTACGGAAACCGCGACGCATGAACCAATCGCCGCGCCCGAAACGCCCGCGACGATTACACAGGACAACAAGGAGGAAACGATGACGACGTTCAATGTGAAGGATATGACCTGCGGCATGTGCGTGAAGCACGTCACCAAGGCCGTGCAGGCGGTGGAGCCGAACGCCGACGTGAAGGTCGATCTCGCGACCGGCAAGGTCGAAGTCTCGCCGACGCCGAAGGATCCGGCGGCGCTTGCGAAGGCGATCACCGATGCGGGCTATCCGGCGCAGGTGGCGGCGTAGCTGGTGTGCATGGAGCGGCATCATCTGCATTTCGCCTGCACGACCAACGCCTTTCAGTCGCTCGATCCCGCCGCGCTGCGCCGCTTCAAGAGGCGCTCGCACTCGACAATCTTACGCCCGGCGATTTCACGGTCGTCGCGCGCAAGGCGCACGTGCTGGAAGAGCGGGACGCGAACGCGCTGGCCCGTGGCTGAGGCAGGAAGCGGAGACGAAGCCGGGCGCCCGCCGGCGCATGGGTTTTTGAGAAACCGCCGGGAGGCGCTTGCCGCCTCCCGGCGATCGGCTAAGTGTCAGACGGGAGAGTTTTCGAAGGATTCGGAATATGGCTCGGTCTCTTCAGGGCAAAACGCTTTTCATCACCGGCGCGAGCCGCGGCATCGGCCTCGCCATCGCGAAGCGCGCCGCGCGAGACGGGGCCAATATCGCCATCGCCGCAAAAAGCGTCGCGGAAAATCCGAAAATTCCGGGAACGATCTTCACCGCCGCCGCCGAGATCGAGGCCGAAGGCGGCAAGGCGCTCGCCGTTCATTGCGACATCCGCTTCGACGATCAGGTCGCGGCGGCCATCGATCAGACCGTCTCGACCTTCGGCGGGATCGACATCCTCGTCAACAATGCGAGCGCCATCGACCTGCGCGGCATCGACCTCCTGGAGATGAAGCGCTTCGATCTGATGCATCAGGTCAATGCGCGCGGAACCTATCTCTGCGCCAAGCTCGCTCTGCCCCATCTGCGCAAATCAGCGAACCCGCACATACTCACGCTCTCGCCGCCGCTGGACATGAACCCCAAATGGTTCGCGCCAAACCTCGGCTATACGATGGCGAAATACGGCATGAGCCTCGTTACGCTCGGCCTCGCCAGAGACCTTGCGCGCGACGGGGTGGCGGTGAATTCGCTGTGGCCGGAGACGGCGATCGCAACGGCGGCGGTCGGCAATCTTCTCGGCGGCGAGGAGATCATCAAGCGCTCGCGCAAGCCCGAGATCGTCGCCGACGCCGCGCACGCCATCCTCACGCGTCCCTCGCGCGGCTGCACCGGCAATTTCTTCATCGACGTGCGCGCGCTGGCGGAAGAAGGCGTGACGGATCTCCTGCCCTACTCCGTCGATCCCGCGCAAGACGCCGTTCTCGACTTCTTTCTCGAAGAGCCGATCAGCGCCAATGTGCGCAAATCGGCCTTCCACGGCGGCAAATAATCAGGCGCGCGCGCCCGGTGGGTTTCAGGCAAGGTTGCGCGCCGATCATGGCGCGTAGCCGCAATTCCCCGGACGCCCATGCAATCCGCCTTTTATGTCACGCTCTCTTCGCAGGTCGCGCTCGACAGGCGTCTGACGACCATCGCCGAGAATGTCGCCAACGCCTCGACGATCGGCTTTCGCGCGACAGGCGTGAGCTTCGACACGGTCCTTTCCAGGGCGTCGGCCACGCCAACGGCTTACGCTTCGGCAGGAACGGATTACATCTCCCGCACGTCGGGCGGACTGATCAAGACCGACAACCCTTTCGACGTCGCCGTCATCGGCGACGCCTGGCTCGCCATCCAGACGCCGCAGGGCGTGGCCTATACCCGCGACGGCCGCCTGCGCATGCTGGAGACGGGCGAAGTTCAGACATTGCTGGGCTATCCGGTCCTCGACGCCGGCAACTCGCCCATCGTGCTCGATCCCACCGCCGGACCGCCGACGATCTTTCGTGACGGCATGATTCACCAAAGCGACCGCCAGTTCGGCGCGATCGGCCTTTTCGAGATCGACGAGGCGGCGACGCTGAGGCGCGCGGAAAACTCGGCCGTCATCCCCTCCATCCCGGCGACGGCGGTCGTGAACTTCTCCAAAAACGGCGTCGCGCAGGGCCATCTCGAAAGCGCCAACGTCAATCCTGTGGCCGAAATCACCAAGCTCATCATGGCGCACCGCGCCTTCGAAAGCGCGACGGCGGCCTATGACCTGATGGACGGCGCGCAACGCAATGTCGTCCGCACCCTGGGCGGAGCCTGATCGTCGATGGCGGATGCGCTCACGCGACTTGGGGACGCGGTTGAGAGCTTTGCGCGCCCCGGCGCGCGGCTGCGCATCAGCGGCGCCGTGACGGAGGTCTTTCCGTCCCATTTCCGCGTGGAGGGGCTATCGCCCTTCCTTCGCCTCGACGATTGCGTCCTGCTCGAAGAGTCCGGGCGCGCCTTCCATGGGCAGGTGATCCGCATCGACAGGCGCGGCGCTCTGGTGAAGTCCTTCGAGAGCAACGCCGGCGTCGGCCTCGGCGCGCGCGTCACGCTCCAGGGACCCATCGAGATCGCGCCCCACCAAAGCTGGAAGGGCCGCGTGCTGGACGCGCTGGCGCAACCCATCGACAATAAGGGCCCTCTCACGCTCGGCGCGAGAAGGCGCCTTGACCGCTCGCCGCCCAGCCCCATGGCGCGGGCCCGCGTCGGCGATCCCGCGCCGACAGGCGTCGCCGCCATCGACGCCTTCACGCCCTTATGCCGCGGCCAGCGCCTCGGCGTCTTCGCGGGCTCGGGCGTCGGCAAATCAACCCTCCTTTCCATGATGACGCGCTCGGCGTCTTTCGACGCCGTCGTGATCTGCCTTGTGGGCGAGCGTGGACGCGAGGTGCGCGATTTCCTCGACGAGACGTTGGGAGAAAGCGCAAGCAACGCCGTCATCGTCGTTTCGACCGGAGACGAGAGCCCGATGACGCGGCGCCTCGCGCCGCTCACCGCCACGGCCGTTGCGGAATATTTCCGTGATGGCGGGCAGTCCGTTCTGCTCATCATGGACTCGGTGACGCGTTATGCGCATGCGCTGCGCGAGATCGCGCTTTCCGCCGGCGAGCCGCCCGCGGCGAACGGCTTCGCGCCCAGCGTCTTTGCGGACATTCCTCGCCTTCTCGAACGCGCTGGCCCCGGCCTCAAAGGCGGTGGCTCGATCACGGCGATCTTCTCCGTGCTCGTCGATGGCGACAATCACAACGATCCGATCGCGGATTGCATAAGAGGAACGCTGGACGGGCATATCGTTCTCGAACGCGAAATCGCCGAACAGGGACGTTATCCTGCGATCAATATTCTGAAGTCCATTTCCCGGCTCGCCGACCGCGTCTGGCGTGCGGAGGATCGAGAAACGATTGAGACGGCGCGCAGCCTCGTGGCGCGCTTCGAGGACACCCGCGATCTTCGGCTTCTTGGCGGCTATCAGCCGGGCGCGGACGCGGAACTGGATCGCGCCGTGCGCCTCACGCCGCTGATTTACGAGTCGTTGAAGCAATCCGCGCATGCGTCGGCGCGCCGCGACGCTATCGCGCAGATCCGCGCAATCATATCGAATGCGAATGCTTAGAGCCCCGTTTCGCTCCCATTATTCGACACTCAACGCAGCAAGACCGCACGCAAGTCACGCGCAAGGGTCAAGGTCGACTCTGCGCCCGATGACATCTGCACGCAAACCCGGACGACCAAGCCCCGCGCGCAGGCGCGTCCCGTCCCTCACTTCGCTTTTCTGCATGTCAATCGTCGCGGCGCCGGCTTCGGCTGGTGAAGCGGCGGCTCCCTCCGCCCGCGATATTCAGCAATATTGCGCGAATGTCGCGGCATCGGCGGAAGCTCTTCAAATCGAGCGGCGCCGCAGACAGCTCGCGGAGCTTGAGAGCGAAATCGCGGCGCGCCTGGCGAGCCTCGAGGCGAGGCGGCAGGAGCTGCGCTCTCTTCTGGACCGGATCGACGCTTTCGAGCGCAAGACGAGCGACGCGCTAGTGGGACTGTATTCGCGCATGAAGCCGGAAGCGGCGGCGGCGCAGCTCACACAGATCGACGATGACGTCGCCGCCGCTCTGATACTGCAACTCAAAGCGAAAATATCGAGCGCGATCCTTGGAGAAATGGAGGCGTCGCGCGGCGCGGCGCTTGCGAAAAGAATCGCCGATCTACGCGGCGGCGCGGATGAGAAGAAGCCATGACGCGAACAACGACGCCGGCTTTCGCCGTGGCGCTTCTGCTCGCCGGCTGCGCGACGGACCCGCGCGACATAACGCGCGAGCCGCATATGTCGCCGATTGGCAGCGGGCTGGCTTTCTATGACGATCGATTGCCCCTCGGGCCGTTGCGCAGCGCTTCGCTCGGACCGGGCATGCATCTCGACGACAATCGCGTCAACCTCTTCAAGGACGTAAAGGCGATGAGCGTGGGCGATGTCGTAACGGTCATAATTTCCATGGATGATCGCGCGATCCTCGGTAATTCGACCGATCGCTCGCGGGAAGCGAAAATCAGATCGAAATGGAGCTTTCTCCTTGATCTCCTCCCGATGATCGGCGGGCCGCCCGGTTCTCAGACAAGACAGACAGGCGCCTGGCAGAATGATATCGACTCGAAAACCGAGACGCAGGGCCAGGGAACGATCAATCGTTCGGAGCAGATTCGCTTCACGCTCGCGGCCGCCGTCACCGCCGTGCTTCCGAACGGAAATCTCGTCTTGCATGGATCTCAGGAGATTCGCGTCAATAATGAGTTGCGCGTGCTCGCTGTCGGGGGGATCGCCCGGCCGCGCGACATCAATAAGGATAATTCCATTTCCTACGACAAGATTGCAGAGGCGCGCGTCTCCTATGGCGGGCGCGGCCGTCTCAGTGAGGTTCAGCAACCGGCCTGGGGCCAGCAGCTCTACGATATTCTTGCGCCGTTCTGAGGTTGCGGATTATGGCGGGAAAGAGCGGCGACGCCGAGAATAATCGCAAGGCGACGGATTTCGTCCTTCCTTTGACGATCGTGACAATCATCGGCGGCGCCGGCGGCGGCCTTCTCGGCGCGTCGATCCTTCCCGGTATGAACGGTGCGATCCCCCCGGCCGAAACGCCGGCGCAAGTGGAAACGTCGGCGCCTCTCTCAGGAACCGCCCATGGCGGCGCGCACGGAGAAGCGGTCGCGAAAAACGCCAGGACGGACGGACAGGCGCCGGCGGCCGCGCTCGAAGTCAGGGAATTGCCGCCGATCGTAACGAATCTCTCAGGAGCGGGAAGGCAGTTGATCCGACTTCAATCCGCGATTCTTTATAACCCGAAGGAACTGCAACAGGTGGACGTTTTGCTGGCGTCGTTGCGCTCCGACATCGTTTCCTTTCTCGGCACATTGGACCTCTCCGCGGTCGAGGGAGCGGACGGTCTGAGGCGCCTGCAGGAAGAACTGAGAGAGCGGGCGTCGACGCGCTCCGAGGGACATATTCGCGAACTCATCATCGAAACGCTTGTTATTCAATGAAAGTGTTCCTCGCCGTCCCCGTCATTCTCGCTTGGACGTCGCAAGCCTTGGGCGCCGAGTCGTTCGATCTCGCCGCTTTGCTGCCGGCCGGCGCCGGATCGGCAAGCGGGCGGCTGATCCAGCTTCTCGGCGCCTTGACCGTTCTGTCCGTCGCGCCGGGCCTGCTTGTGATGGTGACGAGTTTCACGCGTTTCGCCATCGCGTTTTCTTTTTTGCGCACCGGTCTCGGCTTGCAGAGCACGCCGGCCAATCTCATCCTGATCAGCCTCTCGCTCTTCATGACGTTCTACGTCATGGCCCCGACCGGCGAAAGAGCCTGGGAGGCGGGCGTCAGGCCGCTTCTCGAGGGCCGGATTGGGGAAGCCGAGGCTTTCGAAAAAATCACAGATCCGTTTCGTCAATTTATGCTCGCCAATGTTCGGGAAAAGGACCTGCGGCTTTTCGAGGACTTTCGGAGGACGAACGCCTCGCCGTCGAAATCGCCCAGGCTGGACGTGCTTGTTCCCGCTTTCATGATTTCCGAATTGCGGCGCGGATTCGAGATTGGTTTCCTGATCGTCGTTCCCTTTCTCGCAATCGACATTGTCGCGTCGGTGCTGACCATGTCGATGGGCATGATGATGCTTCCGCCAACGACCATCGCATTGCCCGCGAAAGTTCTCTTTTTCATCCTGATCGACGGGTGGAATCTGCTCGTCGGCAGCTTGGTCCGTTCCTACGGGGGTTGACGTCGGACCGGGGGCGTCGGTCAAAGGGCGCCGCGACTCTTCGTTCTGGAATTCCAGATCGGAACCGGCGCCTCAAGCAGCTACGCTTTCGTGGCGTTTCGCGCCGGCGCTGGAGGGCGCGCGTCCGCTTTTCGGAGATGGCGTCTGTGCGTTCGAACCGTGGCTTCCGTCGAAACAAAGTGCGCGCATGGTCGCCGGCGTCCCAAACACGGACGCATCCCTTTGCGGGCGCGTAGCTTTTTGTCGCCCCTTTCGGGAAACTTGCCTGAACGAAGCACGATCTGGCGAGGGTCAAACCCGAAGAACGGGAGCGCGTTCTGCCGGCGTCGATAAAAGTCCTTTGGCCGCGGCTCCTGGCGCGGCGGCGTTTTAAGTCCGTTCCATCTCGCAAAAAAGAACCGGCCGGACAGAAGTCCGGCCGGCCATTGATTTAGGCGATTTTGGCTCGCTTAGGGCATATCGCCGGCGACGAACTTCGGAATCACCGGGCCGCCGATTTCAGCCGCGAAGCGCTTGCCGTCCGGCGAGAAGAAGAACAGCAGGCCGCCGATCTGGCTGTCGGTGTCGTAAGCCAGGTCAGACAGACGCTCGATGTCCCAACGCGCGTCCTGGATCTTCACGACGATCTCCTTCGACTCGCCGGGCGCGATCGTGTCGTCGTTCGACAGGCCGCGGTCGGCAAGCAGGTAGTCCGGGAAGTCAGGCTTCGTGGTGAACACGGACGGGTTCAGGAAGCGAAGGCCAGCCGCCGTATATTCGCCGAGGCGAACCGGCTGCGACGTGCCGTTCTTGACCTTCACGTTGATGGTCAGCTCGCGGCCCGGAACCTTGTAGACGCCGCCGTTCAGCTCGGTCGTCACCTGCTCCTTGCCCACGCCCGCCGTGCCTTCCGTCTCGATCGGCGTCAGCGGCTTCTGCAAGCCGGCCTGAAGCGGGATCGTGCGCGGGAAGGTCGAGTTCGTCACGGCGTAGCCGACAATCGTCGCAAGGATCGTCAGAGCCAGGACGATCGCGCCAATGCGGCGGTCGTCGTCGCCAATGACGTCTTCCGGACGGCCTTCAGCAACGCGGATATAGGACGAGATGATGCCCTTCCGGATGAACCAGAACAGGATCCACGCCGCGCCAATCGCCAGCCACGGCAGATGCCACGCGTAAACGCGGCTGATGCCGAAGTGCTCAAGGTCGACCGTCGAGCCGTCAAGGAGCGTCACCGGGTCGGTGAAGTCCTTCATGTCGCCCTTGATCTCAATCCACTGGCCGGGGCCGATGATCGGACCGCCGCCCTCGACGTTGATCTGGGCGTGGACGTGCCAACGGCCGGCGCGACGGCCGCGCAGGTTGATCGAGAAGGCGTAGTCCTTGCCGATCTCAAGCGACACCGAACGAGGAGCGAACTGCTCGCCGATGAACTGGGCCGTGCGAACCAGAACCGGGCCGGGCTCGCCGGCGTTCAGGAACGACACGCGCGGATTCGCGACCGCCTGCGGCCACGCCGAGAAGACGTGAACCTTGCCGGACAGAACCAGCTCTTCATTGACGTTGACCGTCGTCTTCGACCACTGAACGTCATACCAGTTCAGCGTGCGCATGCGAAGGAACGCCTGCTGCGACTTCTCGCCGTGCGCCGAAGCCGGAGCCACGGCTCCCAGCGTCGCCGCCACAGCAGCCGCCGCGCCAATGGCGGCGAGCTTGACTAGCTTTTTCATGAACAAACCTCCCAGGTTCCTCTTCCGGCCGGCGCCTCGCGCGCCAGCCGATTTTTTCAGCCGCGGACCAGCAGGCCAAATCAACGACCCAACCAACTCCAGTCCGCGTTTCTCTTTTCGAGTTGGGCCGAAGAAAACCCCGGCCAAGCCCGCATCAGATGGTGTCGATGACCTTGGTCGTGGAATACCAGCGACCCATGAACCACCACAGGAAATACACCATCATCGAGACAAAGCCCGAGAAGAACGCCGCAACCGGCACAACGTCCTTACCGAACGTGCGCAGCGTGCCGCGCTCGACCATGCGGATGTATTCCGGCATCGACGTGCGGACGAAGTGGAAGCCGATCAGGTCGGCAAGCGTCATCAGCTGGCCATGCTGCTCGGTCGCCTGGTGGAACGCCGCAATCGCCGGCCAGTTGTTCGGGTAGAACAGCAGACCCCAGCCCAGCGAGCCCACAACCGCCGTGATCACATAGGAGCCCGACAGAAGCAGGATCACGTCAAGCCAGATCGCCGGAACGATCAGAGCGGACGGGAACACGAGGCTGATCGGGAAATACGTCCAGCCCCAGAAGTTGACGTAGCGGTTGATCCACTCGCCGACCAGAAGGCCCAGAGCCGCGAAAACGGCGCCGAACGGAAGGCGGAAGTTAACCCACCAGAAAGCCTGCGAAGCCGCGCAGAAGGTCACGCCCAGAATCGGCACGACCGTCGGCCACATACGACGATCCTTCCAGTCAACCCAGAAGTCCCAGTCGCCCGCCGTCAGCATGAAGTGGACGTGATAGCCGCCCAGAACGGCAAAGAACAGCAGAACCAGAAGCATCCAGTCCACCGTCGCGACGCAACCCGCCGCCTCGGCGACGGAGTTGAACGGACCGACCGCCCCCCCGCTTTTCGATTGTGACATCACTCTTCTCCTTGGTGTTTCTCGGAAACCCTCCAGGCCCCGAGCTTTCTTATCGCCGCAGACCCGAAGCCTCGCGCCCCCGGACCCGCGCCCGGACTGGCGGAAAAACCCGCCCGCCCGGTTTTCTCTCGCGCAGCGCGCTCGACGCAGCGCCGCGAAACCTTCCCTTCACAGCCGGGTTAACCCCGGTTTTCGACACGAAACGAGAGACCCGGTCGCCTCACGCGGCCAGACATGCCCGCTCCCTTGTCCGTTTAGAAAAAATCCCGCGCCCAGACCGCCGCCCGCGCCCTTGGGCGCGAGCGGCCTTGTCCGTCATTACTCGGCGGTCAGGAGGGCGACGCCTTCCTTGCCGATCAGCGCATGAATGCGGGCCAGGAGCTGAAGAACCACGCCGAACACGCCCAGCGCCATCCAGCCGAAGAACACGAAGCCCCAGTGCAGCGGAGCCACGAACAGCTCTTCCATGAACCAGAAGGTGTGGCCCCACTCGTTCAGGCCAACGTTCGGGATGATCATGAACGGACCAATGGCCACGATCAGATAGGCCAGCGAGTAGCCATGAGCAAAGAACGGAATCCGCGTCTTCGCATAGAAGAACGCCCCAACCGCGATCACCGAATAGATCGGGTAGCTCATGTAAAACTCGATGATGTGCGACGGCGTGAAGTCCGTGTCACGGATAACCGTCATGTGCCAGGTGCCGTCCTGCTCCGTGAAGAACGACGCGCCCCAGTAAATCGCAGACGCGTAAACAACCAGCCACTGGATGTTCACCGCAATGCGCCGAAGCTCCTCACGAGGCGCAACCGCGTCAACGTTGCGGTCGCGCGTCTTCCAAAGATAGCCCGCAAGCGCCAGGCCGGAAACCAGCTCCAGAGGAATCTCGGTCCAAAGGATCGACATCCAGTAAGTCTGGAATTCCGGCGCAAACGAATCCAGGCCAGCGCGCCAGCCATAGATCTGCTCGTAAATGCGCACGATCAGATAAAACGTGTTCAGCAGAGCCAGTCCAATCCACATGCCACGAAGATCGACTACGGACTCTACCTCAGCAGCTGCGCCAGCAGCAGCGCTAGTCGTCGAGCTCATATTTAACTCCTCCTATGTGCTCCCAGGGATATGCGCGTGACCGGTAAAAGCTCCGCCTCCCAGAACGGAACCGCTTCGTCCTCGTTTGATTAAACGTTAGGCTGGGCCCGTCCCAAAACGTCGCCCCACGCCATACCGCCCTTCTTGCCGCAGCCCTCAGATCCCCAATCCCAGAGAAACCTTCCCCAAAGATCGAACATCCAATCCAGCCGCTTGTTGTTATCGGACGAACACCGACGTCGCCGCCTAAACAAAGCCCAAAACCCGACCCCCGCAAGGACCAGACCAAGACCCCGTTTAGCGTGGCCCAACCATTCCCCCTCACCAACATAATATCAATATCCCTTGGTATAGCTGAAAACTGTCTATCGAATAGTAATAACAACCCCAGTGGACGGTTTTTTTCCCACCCCATTTCGCCCGCGCCGCTCGGTTCGCGACATTTCTTAGACAGCGCAATATTGCCTGTATCCTCGGGGTTTACAGCAGTTTGCAAAGCGCTGCGCGGCAGGACCGCATGACTGATGTTGCAGTGCGGCAACACCAGCTATCGGGGGTAGGCGCCTTAACCTTCCGCCCAGGGCCTCACGCCGGCGGTATCGACGCTTTCAAGCGCTTGCGCGACGGCGACGCCGTCGAGCACGAGATCCGGCGCGATCTCGGCCAGGGGCATAAGGACGAAGCCCCGGCCGAACAATTCCTTGTGCGGCAACGTGAGTTCCGGATCGTCCAGCGTATGGTCGCCAAGGAACAGGATGTCCACGTCGATGAGCCGCGGTCCCCAGCGGCGGGTCGGCTCCCGACCCATATCCGCCTCGATCTTCTTTACCGCGGCCAGGAGCTCGTACGGCGACATCGCCGTGTCGCCGATGGCGCAGGCGTTGGCGAAATCCCCCTGGTCGGGCACGCCCCAGGGCGGCGTGCGGTAAATGCGCGAGACCGCAGCCAGATCCGCGATTCCCCGCTCTTCGATAAGTCTCAAGGCCCTCTTTATATTCACGGGCTTGTCGCCGATATTGCTGCCCAGCCCGAAACCCACCCGCATGGCTCACCCTTTCGCCGGCGCGGCGCGCAGGCACGAAAAAACCTCGAAAGCCGCGCGATGTTCGGCGACGTCGTGGACGCGAAAAATCTGGGCCCCGTCGCCCGCCGCCAAGAGATTGGCGGCGAGGGTTCCAATGAGCCGCCCCTCGATCGCCCCGTCCGGCAGGCCCTTGAAGATCGACTTGCGCGATACGCCGATGAGCAAGGGAAAACCTAGACTTAAAAGTCGCGGCGTCGCCCGGAGGGCGTCGTAATTTTGCAGCCGGCTTTTGCCGAAGCCGATTCCCGGGTCCAGCGCGATATGCGCGTCGGAGATCCCCGCCCGGCGCGCGATCTCCAGCGAGCGGTCGAAAAACTGCAGCATGTCGGAGACGATGTCGATTTCGGGGTCCGTCGCCTCGCGATTATGCATGATGACGACTCCCGCCTCCGCTTCGGCGATGGCGGGCGCGATGTCCGGGTCGCGCTGCAGGCCCCAGACGTCGTTGACGATCGAGACGCCGACCGCGAGCGCCCGGCGGGCGGTGATCCCTTTATAGGTGTCGATCGACACCGGGACCCCCGCTTCTGCGACGAGAGCGGCCAGCAGCGGCTCGAGACGCGCCCATTCCGCCTCGGGCGGCACCGGCGTATGCCCCGGCCGGGTCGATTCGGCCCCCACGTCGACGATATCCGCGCCATCCGCCGCAAGCTTCCTCGCCTGAGCGAGCGCGGCCGCCCTGGAGGCGAAGAGCCCGCCGTCGGAAAAGGAATCCGGCGTGACATTGACAATGCCCATAATGACCGGCCGACGGCCGACGGGAGCGAAGAAGCGATCCCGGCCGCCCGCGACGGCCGCCCGGTCGAAGGACAGAGTCTCAGTCATATTTGATATAAGCAAAGCGCTGGTCGGTCTCCGGCGCGCCCTCGAGCGCGCCCCCCTCCTTGCCCGGACGCCAGCCGACGACGTCCTCGATCTTGCGGGCGAGCTCGAAGTCCTTGTCCGTTATGCCTTTCGCCGTGTGGGTCATGAGCTTCACCTCGACCCAGGCGTAGGAGGCGGCGATGTCGGGATGGTGCCAGGCGGCTTCGGCGAGATGGCCGACCGTGTTGATCACCATCAGCGTGCCCTTCCAGCTATGAGTCTTGTATTTACGGCGAATCCAACCGTTCTCGTAGCGCCAGTGCGGCAGCTCCTTCGCCAGCCGCTCGACGATTTCATTCTCCGGCAAAGCCTTTTCTTCCTTGCTCATTTCCGCTCCCCGATGATTCTTGCGGCGGGACGCCGCCGCCGCGACTTCTTTCGTCAAAGGCAGATATAGCCTAAACCGGCCTCAAGTCTTGCACGATCGACAGGGAGCGATATGGCGGCCAAAGTGAGCGTGGCGGCGACGGCGCGGCTGCATCTCGGATTTCTCGACATGAACGGCGCCCTCGGACGCAAATTCGGCGGCCTGGGTCTGTCGCTCGACGCGCCGGCCACGCGGATCACGCTGACCCGGGCGGCGGCGGACACGGTCGAGGGGCCGGAAAGCGATCGCGGCGCCGCGCTGCTCAAAAAAGCGCGGGCGGCGCTCGCGCCGGAGTCCGCCCATGCGCTGACCATCCATGAGGCCATTCCCGCTCATTCCGGTTTCGGCTCGGGCACGCAACTCGCGCTCGCCGCCGCCGCCGCGCTGCGGCGGCTTGAGGATTTGCCGCTTGACGCCGCCGCCGACGCCGCCCTCATGTCGCGCGGCGCGCGCTCCGGCCTCGGGGCCGGGCTTTTCGTCACCGGCGGCCTCGTGGTCGACGGCGGGCGGGGGCCGGGCACGCGCACGCCCCCGGTCATTGCGCGGGCGGAATTTCCGGAAGAGTGGCGCGCCCTGGTTGTGTCGGACCCGACCGCCGTGGGACTGCACGGCGCCGACGAGAAGGAGGCCTTCGTCGCCCTTCCGCCGTCGAGCGACGCGGAGAGCGGCGAGCTTTGCCGGCTGGTGCTGATGCAGGCGCTCCCGGCTCTGGCGGAGCGCGACCTCGCCGCCTTCGGCGCCGCGATCGGACGCATACAGGAAATCGTCGGCGACTATTTCGCCCCCGCCCAGGGCGGACGCCGCTTCGCCAGCGCCAGGGTCGAGGCCGTGGTCGGCCGCCTCATCCGGGAGGGCGCAACGGGCGGAGGACAGACCTCATGGGGGCCGACCGGCTTCGCCTTCGTCGAGAGCGAGTCGGCGGCGCGGGCCATTGTCGCGCGGGCGGAGGCCGAGGCGCGCGCCGAGGGGCTGGAGATCGCCATTCGCAGAGGCCTCAATCGCGGGGCGAAGATCGACCCGATCTATGCGGAGATCGCCTAGATCGCGCTGCTTTTGACCGAATCGCGAGCCGCGCGCTGAATCGCCCTATAGCAGTTTCCCGGGATTGAGCACCCCTTTCGGATCGAGCGTCTTCTTCAGCGCGCGCATCACGTCGAGGGCCACGGGGTCCTTCACCTGCGCGAGCAGGTCGCGTTTCAACCGGCCGACGCCGTGCTCGGCGGATATCGAGCCGCCATATTCATGCACGAGGCCATGGACGATCTCGTTCATCTCGCCCCAGCGCGCGAGGAATTCCGCCTTGTCGGCGCCGACGGGCTGCGAGACGTTGTAGTGCAGATTGCCGTCGCCCATATGGCCGAACGGCACGGGCCGCGCCGACGGAAAATGCGCCGCGACGCGCGCGCCGGCCTCCGCGATGAAATCGGGAATCCGCTCGATCGGCACGGAGATGTCATGCTTGATGGAGCCGCCCTCGCGCTTTTGCGCCTCTGAGAGACTCTCGCGCAGGCGCCACAGATTCTCGGCCTGTTCCAGCGAATGAGCCAGCGTCGCGTCGCGGACAAGGCCCGAATCCAGCGCCTGCGAAAAAGTCGCGCCGGCGACGCGCTCCGCCTCGCCCTCGGCAAAACCGGCGATCTCGACCAGCGCATACCAGGGATGAACCGCGCCGAACGGATCGCGCGCGCCGGCTATGTGGCGCAATACGAGTTCGAGTCCGATGCGCGGCGCGAGTTCGAAGGCCTGAAGGCCCGGCCCCGCATGTTCCTTCACGAAATTGAGCAGAGCCAGCGCCCGCGCCGGGTCGTCGAGGCCGAGAAAGGCCACGGCGCGCGAGCGCGGGCGCGGAAAGAGCTTCAGCGTCGCGGCCGTGATGACGCCCAGCGTGCCTTCCGAACCGATGAAGAGCTGGGTGAGATTATAGCCCGTATTGTCCTTTCGCAGCTTGCCGAGCGTCGAGAGCAGCCGCCCGTCGGCGAGCGCGACTTCGAGACCCAGCGCAAGGTCGCGCGCCGCGCCGTAAGCCAGCACATGCACGCCGCCGGCGTTTGTCGCGAGATTGCCGCCGATCGTGCAACTGCCTTCGGAGGCGAGCGACAGCGGGAAATAGCGGTCGACCGACTGCGCGATCTCCTGCGCGCGCGCGAGCGTCACGCCCGCTTCGAGCGTCATGGCGTCGGAAGCCGGATCGACCTCGCGAATGCGATCGAGTTTTTGCAGGGAAAGCAGGATTTGCCGGCCGGTCGCGTCCGGCGTCTGGCCGCCGACGAGACCCGTATTGCCGCCCTGCGGCACAACGGAGACGCCATGCGCGTCGCACAGCGCAAGGACATTCGCGACTTCGCCTGCGTCCCTGGGTTTGACCACGCACTGAGCGCGGCCGCGATAAAGGTCGCGCGGTTCGGACAGGTAGGCGTCCATCTCCGCCGTATCAGTCACCACGGCGGAAGCTCCGACGATCGCCTTCAGGCGATCGCAGAGATCGGGCGCATCGAGCCAAGCACTCCGAGACAGAGAAAGCGCCCTCGTTCAGTCGGCCAACGGCCTCGGTGCATCAGTAATAATTGCGGCGGCGATGAGCGCGGGCGTCCCTCTTGCGGGCGTAGACGTAAGCGCGCGCGGCCGCAGGCGCGCTTGCGAGGACGACACTGCACAATGCTGCGGCGATTAGCGCATTCATCATGACCCATCTCCTTCCAGTTCGGGGAATCAGCCGATTCCCGCCTGCACCGGACCATCGAGCAAATCCTATGCCTGGTTTTTTTGCGTGGCAACCGGCTTTGCTGTTGGCCCTGTCAAATCAGTCTGTTTCCCCTCCGTTGAGACATTCTCGTCACAGGAACGTTACCTAAAAATTAAGTGATTCACCCTAGAAGACCCCGTTTTGGCCGCTTCCGGCCGTCCCCGCGCGAAAAAACCGCAACAATTTCGACATGGGGAGCGTGCCGAAACTGGTCAATAGGAACGACGCAGCCCACGCTAAAGCCGCCGCTGAGCAAAATTGCGGCGTCCCGAGCGAAACTTTGTGCACTGCAAGATACGGCGACCGCCGTCCTGACCCTGGACCCGGCGATTTCCTTCGCCTGCGCCAGGGCGCCCGCGCGCGGCGGGTCGAAGACGACCGCGTCGAAAGGCGCGAGCTCCTGCGCCGTGAGCGGGCGCGCGAAAAGGTCGCGCGCCGCGCCGTCGAGCGGCTTGAGTCCGGCGGCGGCGCGAGCGCCCGCGAACATGGCGTCGACCGCGTCGGCCGCCGAATCATAGGCGCAAACCGGCGCCCGCGCCGCGAGCCGCAGCGCGAAGGCGCCGACGCCGCAGAAAAGATCCGCGACGCGCTTTGAGTTTTTCGCCGCTTCGAGCACGCGGGCGGCAATCGCATCCTCCCCCGCCTCGGTCGCTTGGAGAAAGGCCCCCGGCGGCAGCGGAACGCGCGCCGGTCCGACCTCCACGAAAGGCGCGCGGCGCAACGTCAACAGGCGCCCGTGATTGGAAAGCCGCGCGAGACCATGCGCCTCCGCGGCCTTGATAAGCGCGCTCGTCTCATGTTCCTCGAGCGGCCCCGGCCCCCGCAGATCGACATCCATACCTTCCAGCGTCGCGGTGAAGGAGAGATCGAGCGGCTTGCCGCGCCCGGCGAGGATTTGCGCGAGGACGCGCGCGGCCGGCAGCGCGCCGGCCAGTTCCGGAGCGAGCAGCGGGCAGGTCTCGATCTCGACAATCTCATGCGAACGCGCCGCCATGAAGCCGACGCGGGCCCGTCCTTTTTCCATGCGCGCATGGAAAGCGACGCGCCGGCGCCCTGCCCCATGCGCGTCGACAAGCGGCGCGACGTCGAGCGTCAGGCCAGCGTTGCGTAGCGCGGATTCGACAAGGCCCCGCTTCCATTCCGCATAAGCGGGCGGCGCGAGGGCCTGCACCGCGCAGCCGCCACAATGCGCGTAATGCGGACAAATGGGCGCGACGCGGTCGGGCGAGGGCGCGACGATCTCCACGAGCCGCGCCTGCTCGCCCTCGACTTCCGCCGTCACCGTCTCGCCGGGCAGCGCGTAGGGAACAAAGACGCGCCTGTCGTCGTCTCGCGCGATTCCCTCGCCGCGATGGCCCAGGCGCTCGATGGTCAGTTGCTTCATGGTTGCGCCGCGTGAATGAGGAATTCGCGATTGCCGTCGCCGCCCGCGATGGGCGAGGCGACGACGCCAAGGACGCGCCAGCCCAGCGCCTCCAGCTCCCTGCGCGCCTTGCCGCAAACCTCGGCGTGAATCTTTTCGTCGCGCACCACGCCTTTTTTCGTCGCCGCTCGGCCAGCCTCGAATTGCGGTTTGATGAGCGCGACGATTTCGGCCTGCGGCGCCGCGAGCGTGACGGCATTGGGCAGCAAAGCGGAGAGCGAGATGAAACTCGCGTCCATCACGATGAGCGTCGGCGCTTGCGCGAGCTGCGCCGCCGTCAATGTGCGGGCGTCCTGCCCTTCCATCGACGTGACCCGCGCGTCGCCGCGCAGTTTCTCGTGCAACTGACCGTGGCCCACGTCCACCGCCACGACATGACGCGCGCCGCGCGTCAGCAGCACGTCAGTGAAACCACCCGTGGAGGAGCCGACATCGAGGCAGAAGCGGCCCCTGGGATCGACATTGAAGGCGTCGAGCGCGTAAGCGAGCTTCACGCCGCCGCGCGACACCCATGGATAGGGCGCGGCGGCGACGATCTCCGCGCCTTCCGCGATCGGCGCCGAGGGCTTCGTCACGACGCGGCCGTCGACCGTCACGAGGCCGGCTTCGATCGCCTCGCGCGCCTTGGCGCGGCTCTCGAAATAGCCCCATTCGCACAGCGCCGAATCGGCGCGCTTCGTCGCCATCATTCGCCTGTCTGCAACAGCGTGCCGGCGCGCCGCGCGCTTTGCAGCAGGCGCCCGAAGGCGATGCAGGCCCCCGAAAAGAGGAAAACGTCGATCGCGAGGCCCTGCGCCATCAAATCCCAGCGGATGACATGCTCGATCAGCACGGCGCGCAGCCCCTCGAAGACATAGGTCGGCGGCAGCGTCCATGAGATCGGTTGCAACCAGGCGGGCAGCGTGGAGACGGGATAATAGACGGCGCCGAGCGGTTGCACAAAGAACATGAGCGACCAGACGAGATTTTCCGCCCCGAGCCCCAGCCGCAGCAGGAGACCCGAAACGAAGAGCCCCATGCTCCAGGCGAAGAACATCAGCACGACGAAAAAGGCGCCGAAGGCGACGCCGAGCGCCCAGAGATTGAAGCCGAAAAACAGGATCGCCAAAATCGTCACCGGCACGACGCCGAGGGCGAGGCGGATGAGACTCATGAGAATGAGCGACAGGACGAACTCCGTCGGCCG
The DNA here is from genome assembly GCF_052186135.1 of Methylocystis sp. JAN1. Lineage (GTDB taxonomy): Bacteria > Pseudomonadota > Alphaproteobacteria > Rhizobiales > Beijerinckiaceae > Methylocystis. The sequence goes on from NZ_CP181499.1 coordinate 3,884,122, forward strand.
CAGCGGGCTCATGAGAATGTTCGGCAGATTGCGCGACCACATCTCCTCGATGAAGGAGAAGGAGAAGCCCTGCTGGCCGCGCAGCAGAATGTCCCACAAAAGGATTGCGCCGATGAGCGTGCCCGCCGCCTGCGCCGCGCCTCCGGGCGATTGCAGCGCCCCCGCCTGCACGAGATAGGTCTGCAGAAAGCCCCAGGTGAGCATCTGCACGAAGGGCCAGTAGATGATGTCGAGTATGCGCGTATAGGTCGCGCGCAGCAGATAGCTGTAGCGCAATAGCATGGCGCCGACGCGCCTGGCGGAGAAGGCGCCGCTCAAGACGCGGCTCCCGCGCGGCCGCGCGCGAGATCGAGAAAGACTTCCTCCAGATTGGCGCGTCCGTAGCGCGCGAGGAGATTGGCGGGAGAATCATCGTCGGCGACGACGCCCTCTTTGAGCATCAGCACGCGGTCGCAGAGGCGCTCGACCTCGCCCATATTGTGGGACGCGAGCAGGATCGCGCAGTTGTGCGTGGCGCGATGCGCCTCGAGCCGCGCGCGCACCCAATCCGCCGTGTCGGGATCGAGCGAGGCGGTCGGTTCGTCGAGAAGCAGGAGTTGCGGATCGTTGATCAGCGCCTTGGCGATGGCGACGCGCGTCTTCTGCCCCGCCGAGAGCCGGCCGGTCTGGCGGTCGATGAAATCGCCGAGCGCGAGGGAGCAGGACAACTCGTCGATCTTCGCATCGACGTCGGGCGCATCGTAGAGCATGCCGAACACGCGCAGATTCTGCCGCACGGTGAGGCGGTGCGGCAGATCGACATAGGGGCTTTCGAAATTCATGCGGCCGAGCACGGCGTAGCGGTCGCGGAGCAGATCGCGCCCGAAGACGCGGATCGAGCCTTCGGTCGGCTCGATGAGCCCCATGACCATGCCGATCGTCGTCGTCTTGCCGGCACCATTGCCGCCGAGCAGGCCCGTCACGCTGCCAGGCGGCAAGGCGAAATCGAGCGGCCCGACGACCTTGCGCTTGCCATAGGTTTTGGAGAGGCCGTGAACCGCGAGCGCCGGTTCGGGCGATGAGGGGGACATGGGAGGGTTATGGCGTGGCCGGACTGCCCCGGCAAGGGTCAACGCGGCCCGCCGGCTGGTCAAGCGAGGCCTTCCTCACCCAGGATGAAAGAGAGAAAAGCTCCGCAAAATCACTTCTGGCACTCAGGGCAATAGAATGTCGAGCGTCCCGACTGAACGGCCCGCGCGACCGTCCCTTTGCAGCCGGGCCTCGGACAGGCCGCGCCCTCGCGGTCGTAGACGCGGAAGGCATGCTGGAAATAGCCCAGCGACCCGTCCGCCTGCCGATGGTCCCGCAGCGACGAGCCGCCGGCGGCGAGCGCCTCGGCCAACACGTCCTTGATCGCTTGCGGCAGCCGCGCCAAAGCGGCCGTGGGCCTTCCGGCCGCGGTGATGAGCTCGCCTCCGGCCCGCAGAGGCGAGATCCCGCAGCGATGCAGCGCCTCGCAGACATAGATGTTGCCCAAGCCCGCAATGAGCCGCTGGTCGAGCAGCAACGCCTTCGCCGGAGCGGCGCGGCCGCGAAAGGCGCGGGCGAGGAAAGCCGCGTCGAGCGCATCGCTCAAGGGTTCGGCGCCGAGGCCTTTAAACAGCTTGTGCGCGTCGAGCGTCTCTGTCGGAACGAGCAGCATGAAGCCGAAACGGCGCGGGTCGTTATAGGTGACGCGGGCGCCGTTCTCCATGTGGAGGACAACGTGATCATGCGCCGCGTTCTTGTCGCGCGGATGGTGGAAAAAGCCCTGAAGATCGCCATCGACGCGAAAGGAGCCCGACATGCCGAAATGCATGACGAGCGTCTCGCGGCCATCGAGATCGGCGAGGAGATATTTCGCGCGCCGCCGCAATGCGAGAATGCGCCTCCCCGCCAGCCGCGCGGCGAAGTCGGAGGGGAAGGGAAAACGAAGATCGCCCCGCCGCTGCTCGACGCGCAGGATCCGCGCGCCCACGAGCGCGGGCGCGAGGCCGCGCCGGACGGTTTCGACTTCGGGCAGTTCAGGCATCTGGAAATTTTCCCGCTCGCTGGCGGGAAACTATTAGCGCCGCCGCGCCCGCGACGCGAGAGGCGGCGTCCCGCGCCGGCCGCGCGCAAACCTGGGCTAATGCGGCGCGCCGCGGCGCCTGGCGTGAGGGGCCGGCGGCGCATCCGGTTTGGCCGCGGGCGCAAAAACGCGCTTGGCCGAAGCGTCCGCCTCTGTCGTCGCGGCCGCGGGAGCCGGCGCGTCGATCCCGACCGGCATTGGCTGACGTTCGGGCGCGGCGGGCGGCGCCGTCGCCGAAGCGGGCTCCAAAGCCGCCGTCGGATCAGAAACAACGGGCTTTTCAGGCGCCGCCGGAGTCGCAGCCGTCTCAAGGTTTGACGCCGGCCTCGGAATCCATCCCGCATTCATGGCGAAGGCGACAAGGCAGAGCGCGACGCCCGCGTACAGATAGCCCTTCATCTCAATCCTTTCGATCCAAACTTCGGCCGCTTTGATGCGATCGACGGCGGCCGAAAATAGCATGGCGGCGACGCCCGCTATTTTTCAGGACTGTTTCCCGGCGCGCGAGCGAGCGGCCGCGCGGGCCGCCTCCCTTCCCGCGCTCGGCGCCAAATGTCGTTATCTAACTGATTCAGATTGAAATATGTCGCGAGCGAGCGCCGACGCGCGCCGCTATGCGGCATGGAAGAAAAAGGCTATACCCTCTCCCCGTCCTCCTTACGTCAGACGAGCGTTCAATGACCGATTCCCATTCCGACCGAGAGGGTTCGACCCATTTCGGCTATTCCGAAGTGCCGCTCTCGGAGAAGCAGCATCTCGTGGACGACGTGTTCCACAAGGTCGCGCGCCGCTACGACGTGATGAACGATTTGATGTCCGGCGGCCTCCATCGCCTCTGGAAGGACACCTTCGCAGCCAAGGTCAACGCTCGCAACCGCAAGGAATTCAAGCATCTCGACGTCGCGGGCGGCACGGGCGACGTGGCCTTCCGCATCGCGAGACAGTCGGCGCCGGACGCCGAGATCACCGTGCTCGACATCAACGGCGACATGCTGGAAGTCGGCCGCGACCGCGCCCGCGAGAAGGGCGTCCTCGACAAGCTCGAATTCGTCCAGGCCAACGCCGAGTCCCTGCCCTTCCCGGACAATCGTTTCGACGCCTATACGATCGCCTTCGGCATCCGCAACGTGCCGCGGATCCAAGCGGCGCTGGAGGAGGCGCATCGCGTGCTGAAGCCGGGCGGGCGTTTCCTGTGCCTCGAATTTTCGCAGGTGAACGTGCCGGGCCTCGACAAGATCTACGAGGCCTATTCCTTCAACGTGATCCCCGCCGTCGGCAAATTGGTGGCCGGCGACGGCGAGCCCTATCGCTATCTCGTGGAATCCATCCGCCAGTTCCCGCTGGCCGACGATTTCGAGCGGATGATCCGCAAGGCGGGCTTCCGCCGCACGGGCTATGAGCGCCTCACCGGCGGCGTCGTCGCGATCCATTCCGGCTGGAAATATTAAGGCCGCGAATGCTGCTCCAAACCGGCAATCTTCTGCGACTGGCGCGCGCCGGCTATATTCTGGCGCGCGAAGGGGTCTTCACCACGCTCGACCCCAATCTCGTGCCGCCCGCGGCCGCGCCGCTGGTCCGCTTCGCCAATCTCTTCGCCAAGGGAAAGGGCGAGAACGCCGGCGAAGCGCTGGTGCGCGCGCTGTCGCAGATCGGCCCGTCTTACGTGAAGCTCGGCCAGTTCCTCGCGACGCGCCCTGACGTCGTCGGCGGCGAGATCGCCGACGCGCTCACCGCTTTGCAGGACCGCATGGCGCCCTTCGGGCGCGATAAAGCCGTCGAGATCGTCGAGAAGGCGCTCGGCAGGAAGATCGACGAGGCCTTTACGAGCTTTGGCGAGCCGGTCGCCGCCGCCTCGGTGGCGCAGGTGCACATGGCCACGGCCCGCTATGCCGGCAGGGAGCGCAGGGTCGCGGTGAAGGTGCTGCGTCCCGGCGTCGAGGGTCAGTTCGCCCGCGATCTGCGCGACATGTATATGGTCGCGCGCCTTGCGGAGCGCTGGTCCGCCGAAGCCCGGCGCCTGCGCATGATCGAGGTCGTCGACACGCTCGCCCGCACCGTGAAGCTCGAAACGGACTTCCGTCTCGAAGCCGCCGCCGCTTCGGAATTTGCGGAGAACGTCAAGAACGACCCCGACATTCGCGTGCCCCATGTCGACTGGGACCGCACGGACCGGGAGGTGCTGACGCTCGAATGGATCGAAGGGGCGCCGCTTTCGGACCTCGAGCGGGTCGCCATGGAAGGCCACGACCTCAAGAAGCTCGGCGCCCATGTGCTGCAATCCTTCCTGCGGCACGCCATGCGCGACGGCTTCTTCCACGCCGACATGCATCAGGGCAATCTCTTCGTCGACAGACAGGGCCGCCTCGTCGCCATCGACTTCGGCATAATGGGCCGACTCGGCGCGAAGGAGCGGCGCTTCCTCGCCGAAATCCTCTACGGCTTCATCGTGCGCGACTATAAGCGCGTGGCCGAGGTGCATTTCGAGGCGGGCTATGTGCCGGCGACGCACTCGATCGAGGAATTTTCACAGGCGCTGCGCGCCATCGGCGAGCCGCTGCACACGGTCAACGCCTCCGACATTTCCATGGCGCGGCTGCTGACGCTGCTCTTCGAGGTCACTGCGCTTTTCGACATGCGCACGCGCACCGAACTGGTGCTCTTGCAAAAGACCATGGTCGTGGCGGAAGGCGTCGCGCGCACCCTCGATCCCAAGCTCGACATCTGGAAGACCTGCGATCCGGTCGTGCGCGGCTGGATCGAGGAAAATCTCGGGCCGAAAGCAAAAATCGAAGACGCCGGCAAAAGCGTCATGGAGCTGGCGAAGCTCGCGACGCATCTTCCCAAGACGCTTGCCGACGCGGAACTCGCAATCGAACGCATCTCGAAGATGGCGGATAAGGGGGTCGATCTTTCGTCGGCGTCCGTCGACGCCATGGCCGAAACCCGCCGGCGCTCGGATAACCGGCTGCTGATCGGGCTCACGGCCATCGCGCTGCTCGCCGCCTGGCTCTTCGGATGAGATGAAGACGCGAGCCTGAAGACTCGCGCTCCCATCCCGCGCGCATTCAGGCGCGCAAGGCTCTCTCAATGCCGCCGGCCATTCGCGCCATTCGTCCAGGCGTTGACGAGACGCGACGCCGCCATCAGGCCCAGTCCCGCCCCGATGAGCAGCGGCAAGTTTCGCGGCGCCTCGCGAATGGCTGCGCGCGCCGCATTCCTCGCCGCCATGGGCGCCGCGGTTTTCGCGAGATCGAGCAAAGCCTGCGAGACGTTCGACGACTGCAGCGCCCGCGAGATCGCGGTCATAGGCGAGGCTTCGGTCAGCGCCGCAAGCTCCGCGCTCGCGCGCGCCTGCTGCACGGCTTCGCGACGGCGAGCGTAAGCGAAGACCATCGCGGCGAGCACGAGAAAAACGCCCGCGATCGCCAGATTGCCCCAGAGCGGCCCCAGTTCCTCATTGGCCCAATAGGCTGCGGCCGCCAGCGCGAAACCGAAGGCGATGACGAGCGGAACCGCCGCCATCGCATTTCCGGAAAGACGGGTAATCGTGGCGCCGACGGCGTTCTCGGCCCTTTTGATCATCGGCTCAAACATGACGTCACCACGCGCTTCTGGAAGAAGGATTTTATCTGCCTATCCTCCAGAAGGCGCCGAAGAAGAAGCCGGCGAGCGCGGCGAGCGCCACGGTCGTCGTCGGCTGCGAACGCGCCGACGTCTCGATCGCGGAGCGGAAATTGCCCAGAACCTCGCCGGTGCGCTGCGCGGCCTCTCCGCTGCGCTCCGAGACGGCCGACAGGGCGGCGTTGGCGCGGCCCACGCCCTGCTGAACGGCCCGGCCCATCTGCTCGGCGGCGGTCTGCGCCTGCTGCGCGATCGCGCCCGTCGCTTCGCCCGCGCCATGCCCGTTATGGCGCTGCTGTACGTTACGTTCCTCGGCCATTGCCGCCTCCGACGGTTTAAACAAGTGGCGAGTCAACGCGACTTGCGCGGAGATGTTCCGGGCCAGGCGGCGGAGGATCTCCCCCCTCTCCGGCCTGCGGAGAGAGGGCTGGGGTGAGCGCAAATTACAGCCTGGCGGGGGCGCGCGTCGCTGCGGCCTCGCCCCTCGCCCTGACGCTCTCTGCGTCTTGACGAGGAGAGAAATCAAGCTCCCCTGACCATGCCGAGAAACTCCTCGCGTGTGCGCGAATCGTCGCGGATCACGCCGAGCAGCTTGCTCGTCGTAAGCGAGGAGCCCGGCGTGTTCACGCCCCGCAGCGTCATGCAATTGTGCTCGGCCTCAATCACGACGCCGACGCCCTGGGGCTGCAGAATGTCCTGGATGGCCTCGGCGATCTCGGCCGTCAGCTTCTCCTGGATTTGCAGGCGCCGCGAGAAGCCGTGCACGACGCGGGCGAGCTTGGAGATGCCGACGACGCGGTTCGTGGGCAGATAGCCGACATGGGCGCGGCCGAGCACCGGCAGCATATGGTGCTCGCAGAAGCTCACCACGCGAATATTCTTGAGCACGACGAGTTCGTCATAGCCGCCGACCTCCTCGAAGGTGCGCTTGAGATAGTCGCGCGGGTCGATCTCATAACCCGCGAAAAGCTCCCTGTAAGAGCGCGCGACGCGGGCGGGCGTTTCGAGGAGCCCTTCACGATCGGGATCGTCTCCCGCCCATTCGATAAGGACGCGCACGGCCGCTTCTGCGTCGGCCTGGGTAGGCTTGGCCATTGAATGCTCTCCCGGACTGCGAACGGGACGCAAAGAAAAACCGCCCCGTCGTCGCCAGCTTGCGACGGAGCGGTCGATTTGGCAAATGGCTAAGCCGTTTAGGGGACGACGCTGCGGCCGATATTGCCGATCGCCGAGCCCACCGAATTCACCGCGCGCTTCACATAGCCGAAGGCTCCGCCCTCATTCTGAGGCGGCGGCGGCGATGGGGGCGGCGGGGCCGAAATCGGCTCCGGGGCGGCGGCGGCTTCCGGCGCCGGCGCCGGCGGCGCGCCGCGCGTCTTCGGCTTCTTGGCGGCGGCCTGCTTTGGCTTCGGCTTCGCCGGCTTGGCGGCGGCCGGCTTCGGCTCGGTATTGGCCGGCTCGGCGGCGGCTGAGGGCTCTGGCGGCGGCGGCGTGAAGCGGTTGGCGGGCGCAGCCGGCGGAGTCAGCTTGGCGACGGCGCCTGCCGGCTCGGCCGGAACCGGCGCGACGGCCGCGCCGGGCGCCGGCCCCATGGGCCCGACGGCGCGCGCAACCGGAGCAGGCGCTACCGGCTTTGCGGGGACAGGCTTGGGCGCCGCCGCGACCGGGGCCGACGCGGCAGGGGCCGACGCGGCAGGGGCCGACGCGGCAGGGGCGACGGGAACCGCCGGCAGCGGCGCGACGGATTCCGGCGCCGGAGCGACGGCCTCCGGCGCGGGCGCGGACGCGGCGTCCGCCGCCGGAACCTCCGCCGGGGGCGGAGTCAATTCGGCGCTTTGCGGCGGCGCGCCCTCGCCCTCGGCCGCAGGCGCCTCGGGCTCCTTGGCGGCGTCGGCGGCCGGCGCGTCGAGCGCGGCCTGATCGGCGGGCGGCCCCGTCTCCGGCTCGGCTGGCGGCTCGAGGTCGGCGATGGCGGGGTCCTCGGCGGGGGCGCGCCATTTGGCGAGCGTCCAGCCAAGGCTCGCAAGGCCGACGGCGACGATGCCGACCGAGAGATAGATCAGCTTCCGACGGCCCCCGTCGCCGCGATTGCGGTTGTTGGCGATCGTCTGGCGGGCCGCGAAGAGCGGGTCCTCGCCCGAGGACGGCGCCCAGTCGGACGGCGCCTCCGATATTTGCGTAATTGGCGGCGGACCATAATCGGCGGGGCCGGCGTCGAGCGCCGGGAAAGGCGGCGCGGACTCCGCCCCCGGCGCCGCGCCGAACTGCGGCTCCAGCGTCACCGCCGGCGCCCTGGCGTCGGTCGGCGGCTCCGCGTCGCGCTTCAAAAGCTCCTTGAACTCGGCGAAAGCCGCCATGAGTTCCTTGTCGTCTTGCGTGTTCATGCCTGCCCACTTGCGTGTCGTGGACCGCCGGAGTCGGCGGGAAAAAGTCGCGGCCAGCCGCTCGCCGGGTTCCTCCCCGGCGGCCCTCCACCGAATCAAAACCATAAATTGTGGCGGTTATTCGCCCCTTAAGCCCCGCTCGCGCCGGAACACCGGAACGAACGTCGCGTTTTGGGCTCACCGGGGCGGGCTCTTCATTTTGCCCCGCCCCGCGCCCCAGCCGGGGCGCGACCCATCTCGTGAGGAGACCGATCATGATGGATTGGAACCGCGTCGAAGGAAACTGGAAGCAGTTCAAGGGTAAAATCAAGGAGAAATGGGGCGAGCTCACGGACGACGAAATCGACAAGATGGAAGGCAGCCGCGAGCAGTTCGAAGGCAAGATCCAGGAGAAATACGGGATCGGCAAGGACCAGGCGAAGCGCAATGTCGACGACTGGCTGAATACGCTCCAGTAACGACGCGGGCGGCCGGACGCCGGCCGCCCCTTTTTACTTCGATCCGTATTTTAGCCAGTAGTCATGCGCCGTTCCAGCGGCGATCTGTTGACGCGCCCCTTTCATTCCGGGCGATGATGGGCGGCGGCGCCCGACGCGCCATGCGCCGGCGCGTGGGCGCGACGACTGGGCGCAGGCTTGCCTGGAACGAATCCAAGCTATCCAAATTGACGCGCCGCATACGCGCTTTCTAGACTCCAGTGAAACACTGTCAGAAGCGAGCGGCGATGCTTTCCCGACTTTCCAATCTGCGCGCCACTCTGCGCGTCGCGCTGATCGCGGCCCTGGCGTCGCTCTCGCCTTCGGGCGCCGGGGCGCTGGACGCCGGGCCGCGACAGGCCGCCGACGAGGCCGGACTGACCCAGCTGGAGCGGCTCGGCAAGCGCATCTTCGAGGATGCGAATCTCTCGCGCCCGGCGGGCGTCTCCTGCGCCTCCTGCCATGACGCGGCGGCCGCCTTCCAGGGCGTGAACGGCTCGCCCGTTCCCGCCGTGGCGCGCGGCTCCAAGCCGGACTCGCTCGGCAAGCGCAACACGCCCACCATCATGTACGCCTCCTTCGCGCCGCCCTTCGGCTTCGTCGACGACAAGGACGAGGAGACGGGCAAAGTCGAGAAGGTTCCGGCGGGCGGGCAATTCCTCGATGGACGGGCGAGCGATCTTCTCGCGCAATTCGAGGGGCCGCTTCTCGATCCGCTCGAAATGAACGCCCCCTCCAAGCGCTTTGCGGTGGAGGCGATCCGCACGGGCGCATACGCCGCGCTTGCCAAGGAAGTTTACGGCGACAAGATTTTCGACGATCCCGACAAGGCTTTCGAGAAGCTGGCGCAAGCCGTCGTCGCTTTCGAATCGAGCGCCCGCTTCCATCCCTTCGCGTCGAAATTCGACGATTATCTCCGCGGCGAGGCGCAACTGACGGCGCAGGAGCAGAAGGGTTTCGAGCTGTTCAAGGACCCGAAGAAGGGTAATTGCGTCGCCTGCCATGTCGGGAAGGAAGAGTCACGCGACCCGAAGGATTGGCTCTTCACCGATTTCACCTATGACGCGCTGGGCGCGCCGAAGAACGCCGCCATCGCCGCGACGGCGACGACGCCCGATCTCGGCCTGTGCAAGCGCCCCGGCCTGGACAAGCTCGCCCCTGCCGGATTTGATGTGAACAGCGTCTGCGGCGCCTTCAAGGTGCCGACGCTGCGCAACGTCGCCGTCACCGGCCCCTATCTGCACAATGGCGCCTTCGCGAAGCTGCGCGACGTCGTCGCCTTCTACGCCACGCGCGACACCGATCCCGCGCGCTGGTATCCCAAGGGCGAGAAGGGCAAGGCCGAGAAGTTCAACGATCTGCCGGCTGAATATCGCGAGAACGTCAATACGAACGAAGTTCCTTACGACCGCAAGGAGGGCGAGAAGCCGCGTCTTTCGGAGAAAGAGATCGACGCGATCACGGCCTTTCTGGAGACGCTCACGGATAATCGGTAGTATCCGCCTACTCGCCCAACGGCGCCAATCCATCCGCACGGGAATGATTTGCGTAAGTCGACCAGGTTGGGCGATATTCGTCGTCGGCCTGATTTCCCCACGTTGCCCAATTCCGACGCGTGCCACGCGCGAAAAGTTCGAGGTAAGGCCCCGGCGAGCAACTTTCGATGAGGTCGTATTGCTCGTCTGGCTTCCTGGAATGTTCTCTTTTGCGAGTGCCCAGATAGTTCACCTGAGTTCTCCCAGCCGCGAGAGTTCTGGCATTTTTTCCGCGAACCCCGAACAGAATCAACTCGGTCACGTTTCGAAAATAAAATCCGACCCCGCGGCCGTCCGATCCACCATCCTTCCTGACCTTGTGCCAAACAATATTAGATTTGTACTTGAATCCCCAAGCGTCTAGCACCGCGATTCCTTCTGGCAGCAGCGCATTGGGCACCCACATGTAGAGATGAGCGGGTTCTGCTGTAATCTGCGCAACCGGAAGCTTCATTATGTCAGGAAGGCTCATTGTGCCGTAGCGATTAAGTCGCTTGTGTTCTGGTGCGACCTTCCCCGTCTTGTTTTGAAATTGCCAAGGAGGATCGGCAAGAACTGTACGAAAACGCCTTCCTTTTGCAAAATCGAGCAAATCATCACTCGGCGTCATCGGCTTCTTCTCCAGGTTCCTCGTCACCAACCGCAGGAATACAGACTTTTTCTTCGATGTACAGCTTCGACGTGATGCCGAAGATCAATATGGGGCAACCTCCTCCGCCGCCACCCTCGATGCGAGGGATCAGCTTTTTCATGTGTGTGGTGGAGTTGCCGTAACTCTTACCCTTCCCGAGGCGATTGAAAATGTCCTGCAACTCGGAGCAACGAGTGACAATGATTCCCACGTCGATAACGCGCAAGTCGAACAACAAGCGAAAGTTGTTCAGGTCTCTGTCGTAGAAAGGATCCTTGTTATTCCACTCCACCTCGAGCGCGACCCGGTTTTTGTAGCAGTCGACTTTATGCGTCGGGCTCTCTCTTACTTCTTCGTCGACTTTAATGGCCGTCGAGAAATGGGTCTCCTTCCAGCCTTTCCCAGTTAGGGTCGCATCGAAACTTTTCGCGAGCTCGGATTTATTCTTACCCGGCGCGAGCACGTCTGACGTTTTGAATCGAAACGCTCGAAGCGCCGCGAGAACCTCGTCCCATTCCGTTGGATGCGCGGTAAACAGAACTCCTGCCGCATTTCGCCACTCATGAACCTCATAAAATTCCATGATGTCAGCGGGAATCAGGTGCTTAGTGGTCATTTTTCCCGGCATTTTCTCGCTGCTCGAACTCGCATTTCGAGAGAACGTAACAGAAACACAACAGGCCCGCTACAGGTTCACCCGGTTATAGGCAGGTTTCGATACATTTAGCCGGCGACCAGGCCGTAGCGCGCCAGCGTCGCGCGCAATTGCGCATCGGGCTTGGCGCCGCTGCTAAAGACCGCGCGCGCCTGGCCCTTGCCTTTGAAATTTTCCTCGAAGCCTTTCTCGCGCAGCAAATTATCCGCACGGCGCGCGATCGCCAGCGCTGGGTCTATCCAATCGACCGGCCAAGGGGCGAGGCGGCGGAACTCTTCGACGAGCAGCGGATAATGGGTGCAGGCGAGCGCAACGGCGTCGGTGCGCGCGCCATTCTCTTCCACGAAACAGGGTGCGATCTCCGCGCCGATGTCCTCGTCGCAGACGCCCTGTCCATGCATCTGCGCTTCGGCGAGCTTCGCCAGATTGGCGGAGCCCACCAGCGTGACGCGGCAATGGGCGGCGAATTGCGCGATGAGATTTTGCGTATAGTCGCGCTTCACCGTCCCCGGCGTGCCGAGGACGGAGATGAGGTGCGACTTAGAACGCTGCGCCGCCGGCTTGATCGCCGGCACCGTGCCGACGAAAGGAAGCTGCGGCCAATGCACGCGCAGGTAAGGCAGCACGATGGTCGAAGCCGTGTTGCAGGCGATGACGACCATGTCCGGCGCATGTTCGGCGATGCGTTTCTCCATCACCTGCATGACGCGGGTCACAAGGTCCGGCTCTTTCCAATTGCCATAGGGAAAGCCGGCGTCGTCCGCGCAATAAACGTAAACAGCGCCCGGCCTGAGCTTGATGATCTCCGCAAAGACCGTGAGACCGCCGAGGCCGGAGTCGAAAACGAGTATTTTGGGCGGGCGGGTCATGGGGCCAAAAATGTTAGGGGCGCGAATCGCTCGCGCCCCGCCATGATAGGCTTCCGAATTAAAAGAATCAGAACGGCAGATTGAAGACGCGCGAGGGCTCCAGCGCGCCCTCTATCACTTCGCCGAAAGCGACCGGCACGCCGCCGCAGGCGGCATAAACCACGCCCTCCGCCGGCGCGTCGCGGCCGCGCAGGATCACCGAGCCGCCCCGACGCAACCGCGCCGCCGTGTCGCGGTCGACCACGACGCAGGGAAGCTCCGAGAGCCCCGCCTCGACGGACAGCAGCGCGTCGCCCGCCATGCCCTGACTTTCGATCTCGTCGAGCGTGTAGGAATCCTCCTCCACGAACGGCCCGACCCGCGTGCGTCGCAGCGCCGTGACATGGCCGTAGCAGCCCATGAGGCGCCCGAGGTCGCGGGCGACGGCGCGCACATAGGCGCCCTTGCCGCATTCCATGTAGAAGACGGTCTCTTCCGGCGAACAGGCCTCGATCGCCAGGGAATGGATCGTGACCGCGCGCGCCTTCAGCTCCACCTGTTCGCCCTCGCGCGCAAGGTCATAGGCGCGCTCGCCGCCGATCTTGATGGCGGAGAATTGCGGCGGCGTCTGCAGAATGTCCCCGATGAACTGCGGCGTCAGCCGCTCGATCTCGGCGCGCTCGGGCCGCTTCTCGCTCGTGTGCGTGATCTCGCCGTCCGAATCGTCGGTGTTGCTCTCCGCGCCCCATTTGACGGTGAAGCGATAGGCCTTCTCGCCGTCCTGCACGAAGGGCACGGTCTTGGTCGCCTCGCCGAAGGCGACCGGGAGAATGCCCGAGGCCAGCGGATCGAGCGTCCCCGCATGGCCCGCCTTCCGGGCGTTGTAGATGCGCTTCAGGCGGGACACGGCCTGCGTGGAGGTCAGGCCCACAGGCTTGTCGAGCACCACCCAGCCGTCGACGACGGCGCGATTGGATCTTCTTTGGCTCATAATGTCTCAGGCGTTGTCTTCGGCGTCGTCCGACGCTTCGAGGTCGCGCTTCACACGCTCGGAATTGAGGATCGCGTCGATGCGCGAGACCGTGTCGAAACTGTCGTCGATGCGGAAACGGATGTCCGGGGCGAATTTGAGATTCACTTCATGGGCTATCTCGCCGCGAAGGAATTTCCTGTGGCGGTCCAGCGCGGCGATGACCTCCGGTTCGTCCTTGCCGCCGAGCGGCATGACATAGACCGTCGCGAGCTTTAGGTCGGGGCTCATCTTCACGCGCGAGACGGTGACGACGTGCTTTTCCAGCACCGGATCGTTGATGTCGCCGCGCGACAGCATCTGCGCCATGGCGTGACGCACGAGTTCGGCGACGCGCAACATGCGCTGCGACGGCGCGGAGCCGGCGGAATGATGGGATCGGGACATGACGATATGCTTCTACGCTGCCGGCAATGCGTCATGCCCGCGCTTGACGCGGGCATGACGCTTCAACCGTTGTAATCGAAGAGGCGGGCCGTTCGACACCCGCATATTGCCGCTCGCTAGACGTTGACGGCCGGGACCAAAGCCCGGCCATGACGCGAGAAAGCGGGGCTCAAAGCGTCCGCTTGATCTCCTCGACGCGGTAGCACTCGATGACGTCGCCCGCGCGCATGTCCTGGTAGTTCTCGAAGGCCATGCCGCATTCCTGGCCGGCGTCGACCTCCTTGACCTCGTCCTTGAAGCGCTTGAGCGTCGAGAGCTTGCCCTCGTGCACCACGACATTGTCGCGGATGAGGCGGACGCTCGCGCCGCGCTCGACCCTGCCGTCGGTGACGCGGCAGCCCGCGACCTTGCCCACCTTGGAGATGTCGAAGACTTCGAGGATCTGCGCATTGCCGAGCATGGTCTCGCGCAGCGTCGGCGCGAGCAGGCCCGACATCGCCGCCTTCACGTCATCCACGAGGTTGTAGATGATGTTGTAGTATCGGATCTCGATGCCGGCGCGCTCGGCCGCTTCGCGCGCTTCCTTATGGGCGCGCACGTTGAATCCGATGACGGCGGCGCCGGAGGCTTCCGCCAGCGCGATGTCGGATTCGGAGATGCCGCCGACGCCGGCATGCACGATGCGCGCGGCGACCTCGTCCGTGCCGAGCTTTTCGAGCGCGGCGGCGATGGCTTCCACCGAGCCCTGAACGTCGCCCTTGATGACGAGCGGGAACTCCTTGCGGCCCGCCGTCTTGAGCTGGCTCATCATGTCGGAGAGCGAGCCGCGCGCCGAGCCGCCGCGGGCGGCGAGCTTGTCGCGCTTTAGACGCTCGCGATACTCGGTGATCTCGCGGGCGCGCGCTTCCGATTCGACGACCGCGACGCGGTCGCCGGCCTCAGGCGTGCCGTTGAAGCCGAGAATCTCCACGGGGAAGCTCGGACCCGCCTCCTGGCGCGTCGCGCCCTTGTCGTCGAGCAGCGCGCGGACGCGGCCCCACTGCGTGCCGGCGACGATGATGTCGCCGACGCGCAGCGTGCCGCGCTGGACGAGCATGGTCGCGACCGGGCCGCGGCCCTTGTCGAGACGCGCCTCGATGACGGTGCCTTCGGCGGCGCGATCGGCGTTCGCCTTGAGGTCGAGAACTTCGGCCTGCAGGGAGATCGCTTCCAGGAGCTTCTCGAGATTGAGCTTCTGTTTCGCGGAAACCTCGACTTCGAGCGTCTCGCCGCCCATGCTCTCGACCTGCACCTCGTGCTGGAGCAGCTCCGTGCGCACGCGTTCCGGCCTGGCGTCCGGCTTGTCGATCTTGTTGATGGCGACAATGATCGGCACGCCGGCGGCGCGGGCGTGATTGATGGCCTCGACCGTCTGCGGCATCACGCCGTCATCGGCCGCGACGACCAGCACGACGATGTCCGTCACCTTGGCGCCGCGGGCGCGCATCGCGGTGAAGGCCGCATGGCCGGGCGTGTCGATGAAGGTGATCGGCTGGCCGCTGGGCGAGGTGACCTGATAGGCGCCGATATGCTGGGTGATGCCGCCGGCTTCGCCCGCGACGACGTTCGCCTGACGGATCGCGTCGAGCAGCGACGTCTTGCCGTGGTCGACATGGCCCATGATGGTGACGACGGGCGGGCGCGGCTCGAGGTCGCCCTCGACGTCCGGCGTGTCGAAAAGGCCTTCCTCGACGTCCGATTCGGCGACGCGCTTGACCGTGTGGCCCATCTCTTCGGCGACGAGCTGCGCGGTGTCGGCGTCGATGACGTCGTTGATCTTGTGCATCGCGCCCTGCTTCATCAGCAGGCGGATGACGTCCACCGCGCGCTCCGACATGCGGTTGGCGAGTTCCTGAATCGTGATCGTCTCAGGCAGCACGACCTCGCGCGCGATCTTTTCCTTCTGCTCGACCTGGCCGCGGAAGATTTTCTGCTGGCGACGCCGGAAGGAGGCGACGGAGCGCGTGCGCTCCTCGTCCGTCCCCGCCGTAGCGGTGGCGACGGTCAGGCGGCCGCGATCCTTCATGCCGCCGCCGCGCGACGGGGCGGGGCGAGGCGGGGCGGGCGGCGTGAAGCCGCCGATGGTGCGAACGGGCGGGCGCCTGACGGGCTCGGCCTGGCCCGGCGCGCGGCCGGCGGGAGCCGGCGCGGACGAGCGGGGAGCCGGCGCCGCGGCGCGCGGCTGGACGGCGGGGGCCTGCGTAACGGCCGGAGCGGCGGCGGCGTCCTGCGGCAGGCGGCGACGCGCCTCCTCCTCGGCCTTGCGCTTCGACTCGGCCTCGCGAGCGAGGCGCTCCTCCTCCTCGCGCTTGCGCGCTTCGGCGGCGGCGCGTTCGGCGCGTTCGCGCTCATCGCGCTCCGCGCGGGCCTTGGCCTCGGCCTCGGCGCGACGGCGGTCGTCTTCCTCACGGGCGCGGGCGTCGACCAGGGCGCGGGCGCGGGCCTCGCGCTCCTCCTCCGTCAGCGACCGCAGCACCATGCCGGAGCCGGACCGCGGCGCGGGCGCCGGGCGCTCCGCGCGGGGCGCCGGAGCGGAAGGCGCAGGCGCCGCCGGCGCGGCCGCGGCGGCCTTGGGCGCCGTCTCGGCATGACCCGGCGCGCGACGCTTCACCTTCTCGACCACGACCACTTTCGAGCGGCCATGGGAGAAGCTCTGGCGCACCATGCCCTGCTCTCCGGCCGGCCGCTGCTTCAGGTGCAACGTCTTCGACGGCGCGACAGTCAGGGTTTTGTCGCTGTTCTCGCTCTCACTCATCCAGCTTCCGATCCTCGGCCGCTTCCGACCCAATAACATCCACAGTCTCGTCCGGTCGCCCGCCAGCGCCCGGCTGTTCGTCCCGCATCTTCTGCGCCGCGAGGGGCGCGCCGTCCAGCGTCATGCCCCGATAGGCCGCCAGCCGGCGGCATCGCGAAAGAAAACTCGAAGCCGGCCCGCCGGAGGCGAGCGCAGCATGTATCACATTTGTGCGCCCCAAAGCCAAATCCAATTGACTCGACGTAAATAAGCCGACGATGGGCGGAGCGCCATCGTTTTCGCGCGCGCTCGCGCTTTCCGCCCGCCGGGCGCTTTGACGCAGCTTGCGCTTGCCGTCCGCGCCGCCGTCGCTCGCCTCGACGAGAATCGCCGCCGCCCCTTTCGCGAGCAGGTCCGCGACCTTGTTGAAGCCGGCCGTCACCGCGCCCGCCTTGTTGGCGAGCGCCAGCATCTGCAGGCAATCGGCTTCGAGCAGGCGATCGACGTTCTCGGCGAGCTGCGGCGGCGTCTCCACCTCCTCCTTGAGGCTCCTGGCGAAGATCCGCTTTTTCGCGGCCTCGGCGACGAGCCCGGCGCGCGCGCCGACCCAGACGCCGCGGCCCGGCAGGCGCGCGCGAATGTCCGGCGCGATGACCCCGTCGGGTCCGCGCACGAAGCGGATCATCGCCTCGGGCGGCTCCCGCCGCCTGGTGACGATGCAGGTCCGCTCGGACTCGCGCTCTTTCGCCAAGGCCGTCACCGCCCTTATTCGCCCTCCGCCGGCGCTTCTTCTTCCGCCGCCGGTTCTTCCGCCGCCGGCTCGATCCAGCCGGCGCGCACGCGCGCGGCCATGATCATCGCTTCAGCCTCCTCGCGGGAGAGGTCGACGCCTTCGAAGAAGCCCTCATGCTTGGTCGTCTCGCCGTCCTTCTTCTCGGTCCAGCCGACGAGATCGTCCGGCACGCAGCCGGCGAAGTCTTCCATCGTCTTCACGTCGTTCTCGCCCAGCTTGACCATCATGGCCGTGGTCATGCCGTCGATCTCGCGCAGGTCGTCGGCGACGCCCAACTCCTTGCGGCGGGCCTCGTTCTCGGCCTCGACGCGATCGAGATAGTTGCGGGCGCGGGTCTGGATCTCACTCGCCGTCTCCTCGTCGAAGCCCTCGATCGAGGCGAGTTCCGGCAAATCGACATAAGCGAGCTCCTCGACGGAGCGGAAGCCTTCCGAGGCGAGCAGGCGGCCCACGACCTCGTCGACGTCGATCGCCGACATGAAGACGCGGGTGCGCTCCTCGAACTCCTTCTGGCGGCGTTCGGATTCTTCGGCCTCGGTCAGAATGTCGATGTCCCAGCCCGTGAGTTGCGAGGCGAGGCGGACGTTCTGGCCGCGGCGGCCGATGGCGAGCGAGAGCTGGTCGTCCGGAACGACGACCTCGATGCGCGAGCTGTCCTCGTCGAGCACCACTTTCACGACTTCGGCCGGCTGCAGCGCGTTGACGATGAAGGTCGCCGCGTCCGCCGACCAGGGAATGATGTCGATGCGCTCGCCCTGCAATTCCTGCACGACCGCCTGCACGCGCGAGCCGCGCATGCCGACGCAGGCGCCGACCGGATCGATCGACGAATCGCGCGACACGACGGCGATCTTGGCGCGCGAGCCCGGATCGCGGGCGACCGACTTCACCTCGATCACGCCATCGTAGATTTCCGGCACTTCCTGCCTGAAGAGCTTCGCCATGAACTGCGGATGCGTGCGCGACAGGAAGATCTGCGGCCCGCGCTGCTCGCGGCGCACGTCATAGACATAGGCGCGCACGCGGTCGCCGGGGCGGAACATTTCGCGCGGAATCATCTCGTCGCGGCGGATCACGCCTTCGCCGCGCCCGAGATCGATGATGACGTTGCCATATTCGACGCGCTTGACGACGCCGTTCACGATCTCGCCGATGCGGTCCTTATATTCCTCGTACTGGCGGTCGCGCTCCGCCTCGCGCACCTTCTGCACGATGATCTGCTTGGCCGACTGCGCGGCGATGCGGCCGAAGTCGAAGGGCGGCAGCGTCTCGGAAATCCAGTCGCCCGGCTGTGCGGCCGGATTGCGCTTGCGGGCGTCCTCGATGGAAATCTGCGTGGCGTCGTTCTCGACCTTGTCCACGACTTCGAGGAGCCGCGAGAAGCGCACTTCGCCGGTGCGCGGATTGATCTCCGCGCGCACTTCTGTCTCCTGCCCGTAGCGCGAGCGGGCCGCCTTTTGCAGCGCGTCCTCCATCGAGGCGATGACGATCGTGCGATCGATCGACTTCTCGCGCGCGACGGCGTCGGCGATCTGCAGAATTTCGAGTCGGTTGGCGCTGACGGCCATGGTCACTCTCCCTCGGAGCGGGCGGAACGGGGCTTCGCGGGCCCCGGACCTTTCTTGAAATGCGTCTGCACGCCGGCCGGAACCAGCGGCTTCGCCTTGTTTTTTTGCGGGCCGCGGAAGCGTCCCGGCCCCCGGCGCGGACGTTCTTCCTCTTGTGTCGCGGCCTCTTCTTCCTGCGCCGCCTGTTCGAGCTTGCCGGCGCGCAGCGATTCGCGGATGAGCGCCTCGGTGAGCATCAGCTTGCCTTCGTCGAGATCGACGAGCGGCAGCGTGACGAGCTTCTCCTCGTCGGCGCGCGCGTCGTTGCGTTCGATCGTCACTTTGGCGGCGCGGCCTTCGCCCTCGACGCCCATGATGATCCCGCGAAAGCGCTTGCGGCCGGTTTCCAGCGGATGCGTCAGCTCGACGCGCGCCTCGTGACCCACGGCGCGGGCGAAATCGGAGACGCGCACCAGCGGACGGTCGACGCCGGGAGATGAAATCTCGAGCCGGTATTCGCCGGAGATGAAATCCGCGACGTCCAGTTCGGGGGAGAGCGCCTGGCTCGCCGCCTCGCAATCGTCGATGGTCATGATCCCGTCGGGGCGCTCGGCCATGATCTGCAGCGTCTGGCCGTTCTGCTGCATCAGCTTGACGCGCACGAGCCGGAAACCAAGCTGCGCCAGCACCGGCTCGGCGAGATGCGCCACGCGCGCGGCGACGCCCGTCTCTAGGACGAGGCGGGGCTCGTCGAGGGCGGCGTCGATGGGAGCGGCGTTTTCGGTCAAGCCTGGTTCCTGCGTTTCGGATTCGCCAAACAAAAAAGAGCGGGTCCCCGCCGGGGCCCCACTCTCAACGGCGACCATCCGGGATGATCGTTATGAGATGGAATTTGGCGTCTTATACACCAGGAGGACGGGGAGAGGCAAGGAAAAGAGGAGGTCCCCAGCTAACTGATCCGCCCGCGGACAAGTCTGCTGAAATGTGTCCGCATTTCTGTGATTTCATGACGTTCAAGCTTTCGACCCAGCGCAGCGCCGCAGGTTGGCAATAACTTTCGATCAAGATCTGACGGAACGCCTTTCTCTGTCTCCCAAAACTGCTTGATGCCTTCTATGTCAGAAAAATCCAGATTCTCCACAAAAACTTGGACAGCGTCTTCGATCAGAGACTTGGCCTCGATTGCGGTGGATGAGAGATCAACGGGCCCCGCTTCCGTTGCCAAGCTCTCTGAAATTGGGACCGGCTGGCTAAGGGGAGTTGGGATAACTTCGCGCAAGGATAAAAATAAGCTAACCTCTGCGGCCTCCCATTCAGTAGTCGTATCAGCCTCCCTGAGCAATTGAGACGATTGGGAGCCCCGAGACGGCTGAATCCCGAGCAAATGGACCCGAACTCCATAATTTTGTGCGATCTGGACTCCAATCCGGACATCCTCGTCACCAGACAGAAGCAGCGCGTCGGAGATTGATTTAAGCCTTGCCAATTCAATCAGATCGGTGACGATTAAGGAGTCGACGCCTTTCTGTTGACCGGTGTTATTGATAGCGCCCAGCCTTAGCTTTACGTCATCGAGATGAGCAAGCGTAGCCTGATCGGTAGTGAGCCCCGACCCTGCGAGGGCGCCGTCATACCAGTAAATTCGCAAGAGCCTGCAGCCATGGGCCTTCTGCTCGGCAAGCAACTTTAGCCGTTCAACTGACTTTGCTGCGTCAAAGCTAAGACCGCTTCGGGCCACCTTGCTTCCAGATAGGGCCGCGCTTCCTTGCGCAAAAAGGTAGCCCGCATCTACAAAAATAGCCACTCTATCCATTCAAGAGCCCGAAAATAGCAAGGGCTCCCGCGGGAGCCCTTTTATGCCAGCGCCGCCAAAGTTAGATATGCGGCGACACTGGAGTGAAAATTACATGGCACATAAATCGCCAAATGGCAAGGGAGAACTGAAACGTGACAGTTGGCACGGGATTAATGCCCTAACTTTGCGTCTCACCGCGAGATGAACTTGAACGGCTCCGCCGCCACGAAGCTCTCCGACACCTCTCCCGACAGCATCGGCCGCCCGCTCAAATCCAGCTTCACCGGCTTTCCGCCCGCCGCCGGCAAAATCTTTTCAAGATCCACCCAGAAAATCGCCGGGTTGTAGGCGCTCTCGAAATAATAGCGCTTGGCGGCCGTGTCCGAGACCGTGCGCCAGACGGTCGAGGCGATGTTCGGCTGCTCGGGATCGGCAATCCCCAGCGGCACGGAGATCGCCCGGATCAGCGAAAAGGTCGTCGCCGTCGCAAGCCTCGGATCCGCCTCTTTCGCCGCCGCGTTCAGGTTCCAGCTGATGCGCGCGAAGCGGTCGGCGGCGCGCGCCGTGCCGGGCAGGAATTGCAGGCCGCCCACCGTGTTCCAGTAAGTGTTGATGGCGAGCTGCTGGTCGTAGCTCGGCGAGTTGGTCATCACCCGATATTGCGCGCCGTGATGGATGACGAGCTTCCCCCCGAGATACTCGAAGATCGCGCTGTCTCCCGTGGCGTCGGCGACGGCCATATGCCCGCCCGCCTTGTGCCCGTCCGGCAGATCGGGCGCGACGATGGCGAAGGGCTCCTTCCGCAACGCCGTCACGGCCTCTGCCACCGTGCCGAAATTGTCCAGCACATATTGCGCCCAGGCCCCGATGGACAGCTTGGGCTTCTTGCTCGCTGCCGGATCGCCGTATTCGCTTTCAACCAGATAGAGGACATTCGCCACGAGGCCGGCGTCGTTCATGCCGTCGACGGTGGCGAGATTGTAGAAGGAGCTGATCACCGAGCCGTGCTTCGCGGTCCATCTGATCGCGCCCTGCGGGACGGCGCCGTCTCGCGCCATGCCTTTGGGAAAGGCCCAGAGATCCGTGTTCGGGTCGACCATCCAGTCCATGGAGCGGCCGACCATGTAGGACTTGGTCCCGGTCTCGTAGAGGAGACGGGTGCAGGCGTCGGCGGGAGGCGCCGACAGGGACAGGGCGGCGCTGAGGGCGAGGCGGCGAATGGTCTTCATTGCATGATCCCTGAAACAGGACCGTCGTAGCGCGCAGCGAAGCTGTCCGAGGCAGCCCGTCCGCATTCATTCTTACGACCGGATCGCTTCGTCTCTCCGCCCCTCGCGACGACGGAACCGGTCGATCGAAAGGCGGTTCAACTCTGGCACGGATCGGGCTCAAAGCAATGAGGCGGGCTCCGCCTCGTTCAAATCAGCGCTAACCGGCCCTTGCGCGGCGAGCGCAAAATGAAATAATCCGCGCCGCCAATGCGCGACGCTCCATTCCTGCGCGGAGCCCTCTTTCATCGTCACGCGCGGCGGATCGGGCGTAACCGAAAAGCTGTCGAGCGCGCGCGAAAGCCCCTGTCCCGTCGCCTTCACGACAGCCTCTTTCAGCGTCCAGATCGCGAAGAAGAGATCGCGCCGCGCCTCGCCCTCGACGGCGGCGAGCAGCGCGACTTCCTCCGGCGCGAAGAAGCGCTGTGCGAGCTTCATGCTCTCGGCGCGCCGGTCGGAAGGTTCGACGTCGATTCCGATCTCCACGCCCTCGGCGACGGCGACGGCGACCATGCCGCGGGTATGCGACAGGCTGAAGCGCAGGTCGCGCGGCGGATCGAGAAGGAAGGGTTTGCCGAGCTTCGTCATCGAGAAGCGCCAATCCTGCGGCGCCCAGCCGGCGCGGCGCGACAGTTCGAGGCGCAGCAGGGCGTGCGCGGCGACGTAGCCCCGGCGGTCTTCGTCGAACGCGAAGCGCGCCGCACGGGCGCGCTCCTCATCGTCCAGCAAAGCGGCGAGCGCGTCCCATTGCTCGGGAGCGACCCGCGCAAGGTTCAGCGCCCGGGCCGCAACCTCCACGATCAGGAGACGCCGAGCTTCTTTTGAAGGTTGGTCGACGACGTCGTGTATTGGAAGAGGAGCTTCTTGTCCGGGAAGATGTAGCGATGCGCCTTCTGCGCCGCGAGCGCGCCCTCGTGGAAGCCAGAAAGAATCAGCTTCAGCTTGCCCGGATAATAATTGATGTCGCCGACCGCGAAGATGCCGGGATGGCTCGTCTCGAACTTCTCGGTGTCGACCGGGATCAGATTCTCGTTGAGCTGGAGGCCCCATCCGGCGACCGGACCGAGCTTCATGGTGAGGCCGAAGAAGGGCATCATGCGGTGGCAGGAGAGCCGCTCTTCGGCTCCGTCATTGCCCTTGAGCAGCACGCTCGACAGCTCCCCGCCGACGCCCTCGACCTGCGTGATCTGGCCGAGCCTGAAGGAGATCTTGCCCGCCGCGACCAGCTCCTGCATGGCCGAGACCGAATGCGGCGCGGCGCGGAAGGCGTCGCGGCGATGGACGAGCGTCAGGCTGCGGGCGATCGGCTGAAGGTTGAGAGTCCAGTCGAGCGCCGAGTCGCCGCCGCCGATGATGATCACATCCTTGTCGCGGAAATCCTCCATGCGGCGCACGGCGTAGAAGACCGACTTGCCCTCATATTGCTCGATCGTCGGGATCGGCGGCTTCTTGGGCTGGAAGGAGCCGCCGCCGGCCGCGATGACGACGACCTTGGCGAGGAAGACCTTGCCGGCGTCGGTGGTGAGGCGGAAGGAGGGCTTTTCCGGCGTGCCGAGCGAAGTCAGCGTCTCGACCATCTCATTGAAATGGAAGGTGGGATGGAAGGGCTCGATCTGCTTGAGAAGGCTGTCCGTCAGGCCCTGGCCGGTGACCTCGGGAAGGCCCGGAATGTCGTAGATCGGCTTCTCCGGATAGAGCTCCGAGCACTGGCCGCCGGCGCGCGGCAGAATGTCGATGACATGGCACTTGATGTCGAGAAGACCCAGTTCGAACACCGCGAAAAGGCCGGCCGGGCCGGCGCCGACGATAACGACATCGGTTTCAATCGCGGCTTCGTTGAGCTGGTTCATGTCTTCAATCCTTGTCTCAAGGCGGCGCGAACCGCCGCACGCATGGACGGCGGAGGGCGGCGAACACCCTCGCGAGCGATCGGAAACGGCCTCGTGAAATCGGGGAGGATTTGAACGCGGCCAGCCGACCGGCGGATGATCCATCCGCCGCCGCTCGCGTTCGTCTATAGCATTCGTCGGAAGATGCAACGCCAAACCGCTGCGGCGTGAAGCCGCCGCAGCTCGGCGCCTGATGGATCAGCCCTGCTGGGCGGGGGTGGTCACGACGAGCCCGTCAAGCTCCGGGCGCACCGTGATCTGGCAGCAAAGACGCGAATTCGGCTTTACGTCGAAGGCGAAATCGAGCATGTCCTCTTCCATCTGGGACGGCTTACCGACCTTTTCCGTCCATTTTTCATCTACATAGACATGACATGTCGCGCAGGCGCAGGCGCCGCCGCACTCAGCCGCGATCTCGGGAATGTCGTTGCGGCGCGCGGTCTCCATCACCGTCGAGCCGACCTCGCCCTCGACCGTGCGCGGCTGGCCGTTCGAATCCACGAAAGTGATCTTGACCTTGGTGGGCGCGCCGCCGCCCGGTTCGGCGCCGTAGCGTGCAGCCGTGTCGTCGAAGCTCATCTTCACCATGACGCCCGTCTCTTCCCTGATCCGGCCGCGCCTTCCGCCCGCCAATCGAATCGCGGACGTCGGCGCTTACCCGCGTTCGGCCCTGCCGAACTTCCCTTTTTGGCTGCGCTCGATTAGCACCCGTCCGTTTGCGGCGCTAGCCCCTCCTTGACCGGCGCGCATTTGCGGCGCTGCGTCGGAAACCGCTCTATCGCCGACGCGCGGCCGGGAAAAAAGCGGCTTTCGCGCTGCGGGCGGGCCCGCGTTTCCCCGCCTGCCTGTCGCCCTGCGCCGGGGAACGGTCAAAGGCTCACAGCTTGCCGCGCGCCCATGAGGCCACGCGCGCGAGCGCCTGTCCGGCGGCTTCGGCGAGGGCCATGGCGGCGGGCGCGCCGGCGCGCTCGGGCGCGGGAGCCTCGCCAATGACGTTCTGCCCGGCGCGTTCGACGCCGCTATTCTCGTCGACGATCCGAGCGTAAATCTCGACGACGGCGACGTTGCGCGCCACGTCGATCTCGAACCGGCGAATGTCGGTCGTAAGCGCGCGGCCGCTCCCCGTGACGCGCGCGGCGGCGACGCCGGCGCGTCGCAGCGACTCGATCAGCCGCTCGCGCAGCAGGCGCGGCAGCGGCTCCGACCACTGGACGCCCGGCAGCACAAGGACGCTGGCGTCCGCGTCGCGAACCACGATTCGATAGCCGTTGGTCGGCGCGACGGCCACCGGCTGCCGGACCGAAACCGCCCCCGCCCCAATGGCGGAGACGCGCGTCATCGCCGACGCGCCGGCGAGGTCGAAAACCTGGCTTGCCGGCTGCGCGCAGCCGGCGACGGCGAGCGCCACGCAAGGCGCGCGCAATTTCGCCAGCCAGATCCCCGCCTTCCGCCATCCCATCCCGGCCGCCCGCCGCCTATCCGCCACAGCTTGAACAGCTTTCGTCCTTCTAGAGCGCGTTGCGAAAAAGTGGAACCGGCTTTTCGCATGGCGCGCGCTCTAAACCTTCAGAATCGATTCCACGGATTAGGCAAAGCTCTCAGCGGCCGCGATATTCGGGAGTCGACTGGGACGGTCCCCAGATAAATTGCGAGGGATCGCGCTCGATCGATTTGATCGCCTGATCGAGCGTGTCGACCGCCTTGCGCGCGTCGACGGCGAGCTGCTCATATTGCTTTAGCCCGCGCGCCGAAAAATTCTTCAGACTGTTCGAAGCGCTCGCGACATTGCCCGTGATCGCCTTGAGCTGCTTGGGATCGATCGCCTTGATCGTCTTTTCCCCGGCGGCGAGGAAACTGTCGAGGCGCGCAGCGACGGGTTTGAGCGAATGCGCCGCCTCGGCGGCGTCCTTAATGAAGGCGGAAATCTGATTGGAATTGTCGGCGAGCGTCTTGGTGAAAGCTTCCGCGTTCTTGAGCGTGCCGCTGATCGCATCCTTGTTCTCGTCCAAAAGCTTGTCGAGCTTCACCAGCACTTCCGCCGCCTTGGTCGAAAGGTTCTGGACGTTGCCGAGGAGGTTTTGAATCTCGGAGCGCTCGGCCATGATCTCGGGATAGCGCTGCCCCTCCCGAGCCACGAGGTCGGGCGCGCCCGGCGTGCCGCCGACGAGCAGAACGTCGGCCGTCCCGGTGAAACCGCGCGTCTCGAGGCGGGCCCGCGTATTGGTTTTGACCGGCGTGCGATCGTCGATCTTGACGAGCACGTCGACCTTGCTCGGGTCCTTCTCGGAAATGGCGAGATGCGTGACCTCGCCGACCTTCACGCCGTTGAACAGAACGGACGAACCGCGCGTGAGGCCGGAAACGGAGCCCGAGAAGACGATCTGGTAGACCTCCTGCTTGCCGATCTGGCTCGGTCCGGAGAACCAGTAGACGAAGCCGAACGCCGCAAAGATCATCGCCAGCGTGAAGGCGCCGATCAGGGCGAAATTGGCGCGGGTTTCCATGCGTCGTCCTCTCAGTCGGCGTTCGCGGCGACCAGGCGCCCGCCGCGAACCCCGTGAAAATAAGCCTTGAGCCAGGGGTGGTCCGATCGCAGCAGGGTCTCCAGCGGCCCCTCCGCAATCACCTTGCCGTCCGCGAGCGCGGCGATCCGGTCGCAAATCGAATAAAGGCTGTCGAGGTCATGGGTCACCATGAACACCGTCAGCCCGAGCGTTTCCTGCAAGGTCGCGATCAGCTCGTCAAATTCCGCGGCGCCGATCGGGTCGAGGCCCGATGTCGGCTCGTCCAGGAAGACCAGCTCGGGGTCGAGCGCCAGCGCCCGCGCCAGCGCCGCGCGCTTGACCATGCCGCCCGACAATTCGGACGGAAATTTGTCCGCCGCGTCGGGCTTCAGGCCGACGAGCTCGATTTTGAGCATGGCCAGCTCGTCCATCAGCCGGGGCGAGAGGTCGCGCGTCTCGCGCATCGGCATCTGGATGTTCTGCTTCACGGTCAGGCCCGAAAACAGCGCGCCGTTCTGGAAAAGCACGCCCCAGCGCTGCTCAAGCGCCTTGCGCTCGGCCGATGGCAGCTTGTCGCGCTCCTTGCCGAAGATGCGGATGGAGCCGGCGCGCGTCGGCACGAGGCCCAATATCGCGCGGGTAAGCACGGATTTGCCCTGCCCGGAGCCGCCGACGAAGCCCAGCACCTCGCCGCGGCGGACGTCGAGATCAAGCCCGTTCATCACGAGCTTCTCGCCAAAGCCCACGACGAGGCCGCGGACGCTGATGATCGGGTCGTCATGCGCGCTGACCGGCGCCCGGCCCTGCTTGTGAAGGAGGGTCATCGGCGCGCGCTCAATAGTCGATCGAGGCGAAGAAGATGGCAAAGAGGCCGTCGAGCACGATCACCATGAAGATCGACTTCACGACCGACGACGTGACCTGGCGGCCAAGAGACTCGGCCGACCCCTGCGTCGCCAGGCCGTCCATCGCGGCGATGAGCCCGATGACCAGCGCCATGAAGGGCGCCTTGATGATTCCGACCATGAAGGTGTGGAAGGCGATCGCCTCCTTGAGCAATGACGCGAAGGCCGCGGGGCTGATGCCGCCATAGCCCCACGAGACGAGCATGCCGCCGAAGAGCGCCGCCATGTCGGCGATGAAGGCGAGGATCGGCATCGAGAGAACGAGCGCCAGCACGCGCGGCGCGATCAGCACCTCTATGACCGAAAGCCCCATGACGCGCAGCGCGTCGATCTCCTCGCGCATCTTCATCGAGCCGAGTTCGGCCGTGATCGCCGACCCCGAGCGGCCCGCGATCATGATGGAGGTCAGGAGCACGCCGAGTTCGCGCAGGACGAGAATTCCGATGAGGCTGACCGTGTAGCTCGACGCGCCGAATTTCAGGAGCTGGAAAATGCCCTGCTGCGCGACGATGCCGCCGACGAGCACGTTGATGAGAATGATGATCGGCGCGCTGCGCAGGCCGATCAGCTCCATATGCACGATGAGCGAGGTGAAGCGGAAATGCCTCGGATGAGTCGCGACATAGGCCATGGCGACGACGAATTCGCCGAGAAAGGCCACGCCGCGATAAAATTCGAGGGCGCCTGAGACCACCGCCCGGCCGATATCCTCCAGAAGCTGGAGAAAGGCCGGGACGCGGCTCCGCGCGGGAGCCTCGAAGTTGCGATAGGCCGCCTCCTCCAGCAGAACGTCATGCTCGGGCCGGGCGTGTTCGAGCGCGACGCCGACATTCGCGCCGGCGAGCATGCGCCGCGACCGGTTGATGAGCCAGGCGCCCGCCGTATCGAGCCGCGAGACGCGGGAAAGATCGATCGTCACGAAATTTGCGCGGCTTCCCAGATCGACGATCTCCTGCGCCTTCTCCTCGAGGCGCCGCGAGGCCGAGAGCGTCCAGTCGCCGGCGAGCGCCAGACGCGCGCCGCCTTCGGCGGACGAAACGTCCGGGGGATACTGCGCGGCGTCGACAGCCATAAGACCTCGTTCGGGATCGGGTTTCGTCAGAGCCTTGCAAATCGTCTTAACTTCGTGACATGCGGTCGACAAGCGCGCCGGCGCACAGCCCGCGCGAGCCTTCTCTCAGCCGAACGGAAATCGGAGCCAACCTTGCGGATCGAGATGACGCTGGCTGTCGAAGCCTTTCCCATCGCCGGCCGATTCGTCATTTCGCGCGGCGCGAAGACCGAGGCGAGGGTCGTGACCGCGACATTGCGCGCGGGGGACGCCGTCGGCCGGGGCGAATGCGTTCCCTACGCCCGCTATGGCGAGAGCGTCGAGAGCGTCAATGCAACCATCGAGAGCATTCGCGGCGACATTGAGGCCGGAGCCGGCCGCGCGGCGCTGCAGCGGCTGCTGCCCGCCGGCGCGGCGCGCAACGCCGTCGATTGCGCCATGTGGGATCTCGAGGCGAAACTTACGGGCCGCCGCGCCTGGCGGACGGCGGGCTTCGAGCGGCTGGTCCCGCTCGTCACCGCCTACACGCTTTCCGTGGGAACGCCCGAGGAGATGCGGGCCGCGGCGCTGAAGGCCGCCGACCGGCCGCTCTTGAAAATCAAGCTCGCGGGCGAAGGGGACGAAGCCCGCCTCGCCGCCGTGCGGGAGGGCGCGCCCCACGCCCGGCTCATCGTCGACGCCAACGAGGCCTGGCGCGAGGAGACCCTCGTTGCGCAGCTCGACGCCTGCGCCCGCTTCGGCGTCTCGCTGGTGGAGCAGCCTTTGCCGGCCGGCCAGGACGAGATGCTGGCGCGCGTCGCCCGGCCGATTCCCGTCTGCGCGGACGAAAGCGCCCATGAGACGGCCTCGCTCGCCGCGCTCCAGGGCCGCTACGACGCCGTCAACATCAAGCTGGACAAGACCGGCGGGCTGACCGAAGCCCTGCTCATGGCCGAGGCCGCCGGCAGGATGGGCTTCGAGATCATGGCGGGCTGCATGGTCGGCACCTCGCTCGCCATGGCGCCGGCGAGCCTGATCGGCCAGATGGCCGCCTTCGTCGATCTGGACGGCCCGCTGCTGCTTGCGAAGGATCGGGAGCCGGGGCTCGTCTATGAGGGCTCGACCATGGCGCCCCCGCCGCCCCAGCTCTGGGGCTGATTACATTCCCTGCTCGACCGGCTCGCCGGCGTTGAGCCAGGCGAGGATGCCGCCGCCGAAATGCGTATCGGCGTCGCGCCGGCCGGAAAGGCGCGCCTGCTCCATGGCCGTGACCGAGCGGCGGCCGGAGCGGCAATAGATCACGACCTTCCGCCCCTCGCCCGCGACCGGGAGCTTCGACGGGTCGAAACGCGACAGCGGGTTGAACAGCGCGCCCCTGATATGGCCGGCGGCGTATTCGTCCGCCTCGCGGACGTCGACGAGCAGGATCGAGCCGTCGGCGAGGCCGGCCTTGAGTTCGCTAAGCCCGATATCGTTGAAGGGAGAGGCGGTCATCTGCTTAAGACTCCACAAAGCTTGTCCACCGATCAATGGCACGCCCGCCGCACCGCGTCCAGCGATGCGCAAAGGCCTTGAATCGATTTGCCATAAATATAATCGGCTTCCCCCTATCCCCCGGAACTCACATGAAATTACAGCCAGTCGAGCGCAATGTCGCAACGCCGAATTTACGTTTGGCCCCCATAACGGAGGGCATCGAAGCCCTGTGCTGAAGGTTCGGCATTATGCAATTGCGCCACATCGCAAATCGCGGCCCTCAGCCGCCGGTTGCGACGACTATTCGTTCTTCCATTCTCAAGGGCCCGCTTCAGGCGCCCCAGCCCGCCGCCGCGCCGATCGTCGCCGCCGAGCCCGTCGTCGGCCCTGATCCGCGCCAGATTCTCTCCTCCATCGGCGAGGTGGTCTACAACTGGGACATCGGCACGGACCGGCTGACCTGGGGCTCGAATCTCGCCCATATTCTCGGTCCCGTCGCCGGCGGGGACCTTGGCTCCGGTCTCGCCTATGGCGAGCGGGTCGCCCGCGAGGGCGGCGCCTCGCGTTACGACGCCATCGTGCAGTCGGACCAGGTCGACCGCGGCGACGGCGTCGCCTATCAGACCGTTTACGCCCTGACCCAGGCGCGCGAATTCGGCCCGGGGCCGGTCATCTGGGTGGAAGACACCGGCCGCTGGTATGCGGGCGAGGACGGCAGGCCCGCGCGCGCCCATGGCGTCGTGCGCGTCGTCACCGAGCGTCACGAGATGGAGCGCAAGCTTGCGCTCGGCTCGCAGATCGATCCGCTGACCGGCGCCCTGAATCGCGCGCAGCTCGCGGAACATGTGAACCGTTACCTGCAGCAGTCCGAGCGGACCCGCAAGCCCTTCGCGGTGCTGCTCGTCGCGCTGGAAAATCTCTTCGCGCTCAACCGCACCTATGGCTACGACGCGGGCGACGAAGTCATCGCCGGCCTTGCCCGGCGCCTGCGCGACAATGTCCGCACCTGCGACGTCGTCGCCCGTCACGCCGGCAACAAATTCGCGCTCGTTCTCGAGAACTGCGACGCGGAACAGACGTTCTCGGTCGCGAACCGCCTGCTCGACCTCGTCAAGAACAGGCCTTTCGAGACCTCCGCCGGCGCCATTCCTGCGACGATCCGCATTGGCGGCGTCATCGGGCCGCGCGAGGGCCGCGAGCCGCGCGTGCTCTTCCAGCACGCAGAGGAGGCGCTCGACGTCGCCCGCCAGGGCGCCGGCAAGCGCTTCGTCGCCTACACCTCGTCGCTCGCCCGCGAGGACGCCCGCCTGCGCGCGCTGCAAGTCGCCGACAGCATCGTCTCCGCGCTGAACGAGCGGCGCGTCGACCTCGCCTTCCAGCCGATCGTCTACGCCGCGACCGGCGACGTCGCCTTCCACGAAGCGCTGCTGCGCGTGCGCCTGCCCGACGGGATCGCCGTTTCGCCGGCCGCCCTCCTGCCGGTGGCGGAGAAGGCGGGTCTCGTGCGCCTCCTGGACCAGCGTGTGATGGAGCTGGTCATCGAGCGCCTGGTCGCGGAGCCGGAGCTGCGCGTCTCCGTCAATTGCTCGATGAACACGGTGCTCGATCCGGAATGGCCGGACCGCCTCGCCGCCGCCATCAGCGCCAACCCGTCGATCCCCGATCGCCTGATCGTAGAGATCACCGAGACCTGCATGATCGAGGACTTCGAGACGACGAAGAGCCTTATCGCCGCCTGCAAGCAGCTCGGCGTGAAGGTCGCGATGGACGATTTTGGCGCGGGCCACACCTCTTTCCGCAGCCTGCGCGATCTCGCCTTCGACATCGTCAAGATCGACGGCGCCTTCGTCAGGAACGTCGCCACCTCAGCCGACGACCGCTTCTTCGTGCGCACGCTGATCGATCTCGCGCGGCACCTGTCGCTCAAGGTCGTCGCGGAATGGGTGGAGGACGAACCGACGGCGCGCATCCTGCGCGATTGGGGCGTCGAATATTTCCAGGGCGCGCTCTATGGCCACGCCGAGGAGCGGCCGGCGGTCGGCGAGAAGCCGTCCCTGGCCGCCGATTGACAACTTCCTTGCCGCGCGCCTGAAGGCGCGCGGTCTAGAAAGGCGCCCCTGGACCGCGAGCCTTCAGGCTCGCATCATCGGGCCGCTGAAGAGATCAGCCCCGCCCGTCACCCCGTATTGCGCAGGCCCGCCGAAACGCCGTTGATCGACATCAGAATGCCCTCGCGGATTTCCGGGTCGGTCATGCCGGCGCGGTGGCGGCGGATCAGCTCCGCCTGAATGTAATTGAGCGGCGCGATATAGGGGAAGCGGTGCTTGATCGAGCGCGCCAGCGCCGGATTGTCGGCGAGACGCTCCGTGGCGCCGGAAATCTTCGTCAGCGCGTCGACCGAGCGCGCATGCTCGGCCTCGATCATCGCGAAGATGCGCTCGGCGAGCGCGCGGTCCTCGACCAGCTCCGCATAATGGCGGGCGATCTCCAGATCCGTCTTCGACAGGATCATGTCGATATTGGAGAGGAGCGAGCGGAAGAAGGGCCATTCCTTCGCCATGCGCCGCAGCAGATCGAGCCGCGCTTTTTCGTCCTGCGCCAGGAAGCCGGCGATCGCCGAGCCGAAGCCGAACCAGCCCGGCAACGCGACGCGCGCCTGCGCCCAGGAGAAGCTCCACGGGATTGCGCGCAGATCTTCGATCTTGCGCGAGGGTTTGCGCGAAGCGGGGCGCGAGCCGATGTTCAGAGTGGCGATTTCCGAAATCGGCGTCGAGGCGAAGAAATAGTCGACGAAACCCGCCGTCTCGTAGACGAGGCCGCGATAGGCGGCCATGCCGGCGCGCGACAGCTCGTCGGCGACCTCCAGAAACTCCTCGGGCGGCGCCTTGTTCTGCGAGAGCAGCGTGGCTTCGAGCGTCGCGGCGACGAGAAGCTCCAGATTGACGTGCCCGATCTGCGGATTGGAGTATTTCGCCGCAATCACCTCGCCCTGCTCCGTGAGGCGGATCTGGCCGTTCACCGTGCCCGGCGGCTGGGCGAGAATGGCGTCATAGCTCGGCCCGCCGCCGCGACCCACCGTGCCGCCGCGGCCGTGGAACAGCCGCATGGCGATATTGGGCATGGAGGCGAAGAACTCGGCAAGCGCCGTGGAGGCGCGGTAAAGCTCCCAGATGCTGGTGAGAATGCCGCCGTCCTTGTTGGAGTCCGAATAGCCCAGCATGATGTCCTGCTGGGCGCCGGAGCTGACGATCAGACGCTGAATGCCCGGCAGCGCGTAGAAGGCGCGCATAATCGGCGCGGCGTTGCGCAGATCGCCGATCGTCTCGAAGAGCGGCGCGATGATGAGATCGGCCGTGACGCTCTCCGTGTCGCGCGGATCGAGCGTGCCGCGCATGAGGCCGCATTCCTTTTGAAGCAGCAACACTTCCAGGAGGTCGCTCACCGTCTCGGTATGGCTGACGATGTAATGGCGGATCGCCTCGTCGCCATAAAGGCGGCGCATCTCGACGGCGCGCTCGAAAATTTCGAGCTCGCTCATCGCGCGGTCGCTGTAGACCCGGCCCGGCAGGCGCACCGGCCGCGGATCGGAAAGGAGCCGGATCAAAAGCTGCTGCTTCTCGACCTCGGAGAGCGCGGCGTAATCCTCCGTCACGCGCGCGGCCGCGAGAAGCTCGGCAAGCGTTTCCTCATGGCGGTCGGAGCTCTGGCGGAGATCGAGCGTCGCGAGATGGAAGCCGAAGACCTCCACGGCGCGGATCAGCGGCTCCAGGCGCTGCGAGGCGATCACCTCGCTGTGATGGATGCGCAGGCTTTCGTCGATCGTCACGAGATCGGCGAGGAAGGCCCAGCTATTGGCGTAGGGCTCGCCCGGCGCGACGGCGTGGCGCATCGCCTGCCCGCCGGTGAGCTTTTCGAGCGTGCCGGCGAGACGCGAATAGACGCCGGTCAGCGCGCGGCGATAGGGCTCGTTGTCGCGATGCGGATTGTCGTCGCCCGAGCGCGCGGCGAGATCTTCAAGCGCCTTGGTGGCGCCGCCATAGCGCCGCGAGATGGAAAGCTCCGCGCCAAGTTCGTGCACCTCGGTGAGATAAAAGCGCAGCGCGGTCTCGCACTGCATGCGCATGGCCGTCGAAAGCGAATCGGCGGTGACATTGGGATTGCCGTCGCGGTCGCCGCCGACCCAGGCGCCCATACGCAGGAAGGGCGGCACCCGCAGCCCTTCGAGCTTCGCCTCGATCTCGGCGTAGAGCCTCGGAATCTCGCGCAGGAAGGTCGAGCGGTAATAAGAGAGCGAATTCTCGATCTCGTCGCGCACGGTGAGCCGCGACTCGCGCAGAAGCTCGGTCTGCCACAATTGCAGCACGCGGGCGCGCAGCTGCAGCTCGTTCTGCGCGCGCTCCGCCTTGCTCTTCATATGTTCGCGCGCGGCGAGCAGGTTGAAGATGGCGCGCTCCGTGTCGAGCAGGCTCTTGCGGCGCACTTCCGTCGGGTGCGCGGTGAGCACCGGCGAGATCCAGCCGCGCGACAGGGCCGCGGCGATCTTGCCGGGGCCGACCGCCGCCTTGCGCAGATGCGCGAAGGAGCGGGAAAGGCTCGGCTCGTCGGGCGTTCCGCCATTGGCGAGCGCCCGCGCGCGCTCCTTGAGCGGATGCAGGTCCTCCGCGATGTTGGCGAGATGCGAGAAATAGCTGAAGGCGCGGATGACCGCCGTCGCTTCTTTGGCCGAGAGCGAGCGCAGGAGCGCGTCGAGCTTCGCGGCGGCGTCCTGGTCCCTGTTGCGGCTCGCGGCCACGGAGAGGCGCCGGATCGTCTCGATGCGCTCGAAGGCTTCATTGCCCTCGTGCTCGCGCACCGCGTCGCCGAGAAGACGCCCGAGGAGACGGATGTCCTCGTTGAGCGGCAGGTCGCTGCGCGTCTCCGCCTCGGCCGAAACATTGGCCGGCGCTTCCTTTGTCTGTGCGTCGAGCTGCATGATGAACCTTCGAAACGATGCGCCCCGCCCCGGGGTCAAGGATGCTATAGCAGGCTTGAGGCCAGTTTTCGACGCGGAGCAAAAAAGGGCGAAGCGCTCGCCCTCATCCGACCCCTGCTGACGCAGGGGCCACCTTCTCCCGCAAGCGGGAGAAGAGAGAACCCTGGGGCGCGACTCCTTCTCCCGCTCACGGGAGAAGGCGGCCCTCGCGCGAGCGAGGGTCCGATGAGGGCAACCTCCCCGCCCCTTGTTCGAAATCCCCGCCCCCCTTATAGACCTTTCGCGGCCAGAACATCTTCAATAACCCGCGCCAGCGCGGGGCAACCGGTCACGCCATGCTCGACACAGTTGAAATCGCCATCTTCGCGGGCCTCGGGGTTCTTTTCGCCATCGGCCTCGTCGTTCTCGCCCGCTGGTCGAAGACGCGGCCGTCGCTGCTCGCGGCCTACGCGCTCATCGCCGTCTGCTTCCTCTATGTCGGCTTCGCGATTCGCACGGAAAATTACGAGACCTGGGTTGGCTTCGAGATGACCGCCGTCGCCTTTTTCGGCACGCTCGCCGGCATGTCGATCGTCGGCTCGCCCTGGTTCGTGACCGCTGGCTTCGCCCTGCACGCCGCCTGGACGCTTTACGAGCATTATTTCGGCGCCGGCCGCGATTTCGCCCCCGCCCCCTTCGTGATGGCGACCGTGGGGTTCGATGTGACGGTAGCGCTCTATGTGGCTTTCATGACCCTCAGCGGCAAGGCGACCAAGGGCGCGCAGGGCGCCGGGACCGCCGCGCCCGAGCGCAAGCTCGCGGCCCGCTCGCAGAATCGCAAGGGAGCCGCGAAATGAACGCGCCAGCGGACTTCAACATCCGGCACGACTGGACGCTCGACGAAATCGTCGGCGTCCACGATCTGCCGCTGCTCGACCTCATCGCCCAGGCCAACGCCGTCCACCGCCGCTATCACGACGTCAACGACGTGCAGAAGGCTGCGCTGCTCTCGATCAAGACCGGCGGCTGCCCGGAGGACTGTTCCTATTGCCCGCAATCGGCGCATCACCGCGAGGTGAAGCTCGACCGCGTCGACCTGCTCGCGACCGACGAGGTGTTGACGGCGGCGAAAGCCGCGAAGGACGCCGGAGCCGACCGCTTCTGCATGGGCGCCGCCTGGCGCTCGGCTCCCAGGGACAAGCGCTTCGACGCGGTCGTCGACATGGTGCGCGGCGTGCGCGCGCTCGGCATGGAGGCCTGCGTCACGCTCGGCATGATCGACGAGGGACAAGCGAAGCGTCTCGTCGAGGCGGGGCTTACCGCCTATAACCACAATCTCGACACCGGGCCGGAGTTTTACGGCGACATCATCACCACCCGCACCTATCAGGATCGTCTCGACACGCTGAAGGCGGTGCGCGGCGCGGGACTGGAGATGTGCTGCGGCGGCATTATCGGCATGGGCGAGAGCGTGCGCGACCGCGCCGGCATGTTGCAGGTCCTCGCGGGCTTCGATCCGCATCCGGAAAGCGTGCCGATCAACACGCTCGTCGCCGTCGAGGGCACGCCGCTCGCCGAGCGGCAGAAGGTCGATCCGCTCGACCTCGTCCGCATGATCGCGACGACCCGCATCGTGATGCCCAAGGCCCGGGTCCGTCTTTCCGCGGGGCGGTCCTTCCTCGGCCGGGAGGCGCAGATCCTCTGCCTCGTCGCGGGCGCGAATTCGATCTTCTACGGCGAAAAGCTGCTGACGACCGGCAATAACGGCGTCAACGAGGACGACGCCCTGTTCAGCGCCCTCGCGCCGCGCTGAAATCGAGCTTCTTCCCCGCCGGCTCGCGGCGGGGGAATTTGTTGGGGTCGAGCCCCGCCGCTTCGGCGGCGTTGAGGACCAGCGGCTCCAGGAGGTCGCGCTCGGCTTCCTCCAGAAAGGCGCCGCCGGTTTCGGCGTCGATGCGCATGAGATCGTCATAAAGGCTGCGCAGCGCCGCGACGATCCTCTCGTCCGGGGCGCCGCCGGGCAGCGACTTCAGCGCCTGAAAATAGGCCCGGATGCGGGCGTCCACCCGGTCGGTCGCCGCCTGCGTCGCCCCGGCGACGCCACTGTCGCGGCAGCGCTCCCAATGTGCGGCGATGGA
Organism: Methylocystis sp. JAN1; assembly: GCF_052186135.1. GTDB lineage: Bacteria > Pseudomonadota > Alphaproteobacteria > Rhizobiales > Beijerinckiaceae > Methylocystis. Next base: position 3,920,847 of record NZ_CP181499.1, read on the forward strand.
CTGTTCCGCATCTTCGAGCAGGGCGCCCAGCCGCCGGTTCCGCGCCAAATCCATTTATTCTCTCCTCCGACCGCCGCGGCGTCTCGGCATTCCGAATTGCGAGCGCCGCAAAACAATTCAACGGAGCGACCGCGACTCGGGGTTGCTTTGGCCCTTCGCTCTTCGCAACAGCGTCAATTCAAGTTGCAGTTTAACGCCATCCGGCCGATACGAGGCAAGAAACCTCGGAAGCCTCCATGAAACACTCCAAATTCGTCCTTGCCGGCGTCATGGGCTGGCCCATCGCGCATTCGCGCAGCCCGAAAATCCATAATCACTGGCTCGCGCAATATGGAATCGAGGGCGCTTACGTCCCCTTGCCCGTAGAGCCGGGCAAGCTCGAAGCCGCGCTGCGCGCCCTGCCGGCTTTGGGCTTCGCCGGCTGCAACCTCACCATCCCCCACAAGGAAAAGGCGCTCGGTTTTCTCGATTTGATTGATCCGGCGGCCGCCCGCATCGGCGCCGTCAACTGCGTCCTGGTCGATGCGCAGGGAAGACTGAACGGGCGCAATTATGACGGCTACGGCTTCGTCGCCTCGCTGCGCGAGGCGGCGCCGCATTGGGCCGCGGCGCGGGGCCCCTGCATCGTCATCGGCGCGGGCGGCGGCGCCCGGGCGATCGTCTCCGGCCTCATCGAGGCGGGCGCGCAGGAAATCCGGCTGTTCAACCGCACGCGCGAACGCGCCGAGCGGTTGGCCGCCGATTTCGGCGCGCCGGTCGCGGCCTATCCCTGGGAGGAGCGCCGCGCGGCGCTTTCCGGCGCGGGGCTCCTCGTCAACACGACGAGCCAGGGCATGATCGGGCAGGCTCCGCTCGACCTTTCGCTCGCCGCCCTGCCGTCCTCCGCGGTCGTCGCCGACATTGTCTATGCGCCGCTCGAGACCCCGCTCCTCGCCGCCGCCCGCCTCATGGGCGCGACGCCGGTCGACGGGCTCGGCATGCTGCTGCATCAGGCGCGGCCGGCCTTTCGCGACTGGACGGGCGTGATGCCCGACGTGACCCCGGCGCTGCGCGCGCTGATCGCCGCGACGCTGTAGAAAAAAGCGCCGGCGACCCCGCAAAAGGCCGCCGGCGCTGATCCAATCGGATTCTTTCAGGCGGCCCTGCGCGCGTCGCAGAGCGGCGCCGCCGTCACGGTCGCGATGCTCTTGGCGACATCCATCAGCTCTTTCGACTGACGCAGGAACGCCTCGAAGCGCTCGCTGGCGAAGCGGGACTGGAGATCGACAATCTCCTCGAAGGTCTGCGCCCTGGAGAGCTGCTCCGCGAAAGCGAAGAAAGCGGCCGCGTGCTCCGACCAGAGCTCGAGCGATTTCTTCGACCATTCCGAGCTGTCGAAGGAAAACGCGGCGGCGAAGCCTTCCGTCGCGGTCTCGACGGCCTCGTCGACGATGGCGAGCGGCGCCGACACGATGTCGGCGATCTCCGCGGCCGGCTCGGGGCTTGCGGCCTCGTTCGCGACGACCGGCTCGACGGTCCCCTCGTCGTGGCCAGCGGGCGCGCCGGCGAGCGTCGTCTCGGCCGGCGCCGCGTCAGGGATCTCCTGTCCGGCGTCGACGGAATTGCTTTGGCTACCACCCTTGCTGTTCTTCGCCATGGGGCCGCTCCTCTAAAGGATTGCAAAGATCCGATCGCCCGCGATCAGGACTTCAGGGTCGTGGACCGCTGGATCGCGGCGCCGAGCTCCTTCGCCTGCTCCTGAACGGCGGCGAGCTGCGACTTCACATATTCAGCCTGGAGCTGGAAAACTTCCTGCGGGTCCTTCGCCTTGACGAGCTTCTGCGCGAGGTCGAACGCCGCATTGACATTGGCTTCTGCGAAGGAAAACGCCTTCGCGCCGACATCCTTCGCTCCCGGCGGGACGATCGGCAGATCGGAGGTGGAAGTCAGCGCCTTCTGGGCGGCGCCCGCAAAACCTTCGAAAGCCTTGCGCGCCTGCTCGACGCTTTTTTCCGCGAAATCGCGGACTTCGTTCGGCACCTGATAAATCGGTTCAACCATGGACTATCTCCTGTTCCAAACGCCGTCGCGAAACGATTTTTCGCCCCAAGATTGGCTGGATCATGACGCGCCGGCGCCGCCGGCCGGCGCAAACCGGCAGGCGGACGGGACTGTGCCCGAACGCTTGCTGCGTTGCAACAAAATTATTGTGCGACGCGTCAATCTTCACAACTTCGAACAAAAAGCGCTGAAAAACCGGCGGACGCGGATAGACCCGCCGATGCGATACGATTAAGTTTGCGTTAACGCCCTTCCCCGGGCGCTAGCCATATGCGCCCGAGCGGCGGCCAAGGGCGGGCGGTCCTGGGGCGGGCGAAAGTCTCCGTCGCAAAGGCGGCCAGCGTCATGAGCGGGTTCAAGGCAGAGATCGAGGGGGGCGAGAGCGCCGCCAGCCGCATCGCGGCCGATCCCGCTTTCGCGGCCCTTGACGCCTCCGGCGCGCCGATCGTGGCCGCCCGCGGCGACCCGCTGAAGATCGTTTATCTCAACGCCGCCGCCCGCGCCGTCTTCGGCGCCGACGCCGAGGCGCTCGCCGCGCGGCTCTTTTACGGCGCGGAGCCCGGCGCGAAGCGGCTTTCCCAACTTGTCGAATCCGTTCGCCACGGCGCGGCGCTGCGGCTCGAGAGGCTGCGCTTCGAACTCGCCGACGCCCCGCAGACCATCACGATTCTCTGCCGCAAGCTGATGGACGGCGACGCGCCCGCCTGTTTCGTCATCGCGGCGCTCGGCGTGCGGCCGGCGGCGGCGCACGAAACGGCGCATGAGCCGCATGGCGCCATATCGGACCGGGAGGCCATGCGGAGCGAACCCGCCGCAGAGGTTTCGCCGCTCGCGGACCCCGTAGCCGCGACGTTCGCGCTGCGCGCGCGGCTCACCGAGCGCCACGGCGAGCGGGCGCCCCGTTTCCTGTGGAAGACGGACGCCGCCGGGCGCTTCGTCGACGTGACGCGCGTGCTCGCGGACATTGCAGGCGACGCGCGCGCGGACATTCTCGGCCGCGAGGTGGCGTCGGTCGTTTCCGGTTTCGGCCTTGCCCCGGCCTTCGCCGAGGCCGTGGCCGCGCAAAGGAGCTGGAGCGGCGTCGAGGTGGCCTGGCCGCTCGAAGAGGACGGCGCCCGCGCGCCCGTGACGCTCGGCGCCCTGCCGACCATGGACGCTGACCGCCGCTTCGCCGGCTTTCAGGGCTACGGCGTGATCCATCTCGACCGGGCCTTCGTCGCCGAGGCGCCGGCGCCCGTCGCGGAAACGCCGGCCTCGCCGCCCTTGGGGGCGCTCGAGCGCTATTCCTCCGGAAATGTCGTGCCCTTGCGGCCGGCCGCCCCCCAGCGGGCGGAGCCGGAAACTCCTCCCGAGGCCGCATCCGAAGAACTCACGTCGACGGAACGGCTGAATTTCGAGGAGATCGCCCGCGCCTTGCGCGCCGGCGAGATCATGCCGGGCGAAGCGGTCGATCCTGCCGCCGTGGCGCAGGCGGTTGAGGCCGCCTCGCCGGCGCCCGGTGAGCCGGTTCCGCCTCCCGTCGCCGCCTCGCTCGACGACATCGCCGCGCAACTCGGCCAGGTCGCCGAGGCGCCGCCGGAGCCCGAGCCGTCGCGCGTCGCCGCCGTCCCCGCAGCCGATATTCTGGACCATCTGCCCGTGGGCGTTCTGATCGCGCGCGGCGCGCAGACGCTTTTCGCCAATCGCACGCTGCTCGACTATCTTGGCTACGCCGATCTCGCCGCCTTCGAGAAGGACGGCGGTCTCGCCCGCATGTTCTTCGGCCGACCGCCCGCCGATCCGGGCGCCCGGGCCGCGGCGGTGCAATCGAGCGGGGGCGAGGCGCTCGACGTCGACGCGCATCTGCAGACGGTAGATTGGGAAGGCGCGCCGGCGACGCTGGTGACGCTGCGCCGCAATCAGCGCAGGCTCCCCGGCCCCGAGGAAAGCGCGCTGGCGCTCGCCCGCGAGCGCGACGAGAAGCTCGCCCGGACCCGCGCCGACAACAGCCTGTTGCGCGCCATTCTGGAGACGAGCGGCGTCGCCGTCGCGGTGCTGGACGACAATCGCCGCATCGAGAGCGCCACGGGCGCCTTTTCCGCTTTGTTCGACGCGGAAAAGGGCGCCTTCGACGGCCTGGCCTTCTCGTCGCTCTTCGCGCCCGACGAGGAGCGGAGCTTCGCCGCCCGCCTCGCCCACGCCGCCGAAACCGGCGATGCGCTGCGGCTCAACGCCCGCGTCGGCGGCAAGGCCTATCAGGCGACGCTGCGTCGCCTCGGCCCCGTGCAGAAACTCTGCGTCACGCTGCGCGCGCCGGGCGCCGAGGAAGACCATGACGAACTCGCCGCCGCGCGCGACGCCGCCGAGCAGGCCAACGCCGCAAAGTCGGATTTCCTCGCGCGCGTCAGCCACGAAATCCGCACCCCGCTCAACGCCATCATCGGCTTCGCGGAGGTGATGATGGAGGAGCGCTTCGGCCCCATCGGCTCGGAGCGCTACAAGGAATATCTGAAGGACGTGCATTCTTCGGGCGCGCATGTCCTCTCGCTCGTCAACGATCTGCTCGACCTTTCCAAGATCGAGGCGGGCAAGATGGATCTGGAATTCGACCGCGTCGACGCCAACGCCGTGATCGCCGAATGTGCGTCGATCATGCAGACGCAGGCCAATCAGGCGAAGATCGTGATGCGCCTCGCGCTCGCCGACCGCCTGCCGCCGATCCGCGCCGACCAGCGCTCCCTCAAGCAGATCCTGCTCAATCTCCTGTCCAACGCGATGAAATACAACGAGCCGGGCGGACAGGTGATCGTCTCCTCGGCGCTCGCCGAGTCGGGCCATGTCCTGATCCGCGTGAAGGACACCGGCATCGGCATGTCGGAGGACGAGGTCACGACGGCGCTCGAACCTTTCAAGCAGGTCGCGACCTCCCGCAGGGTCCGCGGCACGGGCCTCGGCCTGCCCCTCACCAAGGCGCTGATCGAAGCCAACCATGCCAGCTTCACGATCAGGAGCCGCAAGAACGAAGGCACGCTGATCGAGGTCGCCTTTCCCCCGCCGCAGGTGCTGGCGGCGGAGTAAGGGGTTATCCCCCTCCCGCTTGCGAGGAGGAGCTGCAAACGCCGCCGTCTCGAGCGGGCGAGCCGGCGCGACCCTGCCGAGGGCGCTTTACTCTGAAAGCGCCCCTGAAACATCTCTACTTGCAGTTATTAGTCACACCAACCGGCTCTGCGCCTTCGCCGCCGCGATAAAACTCGCAAACAGCGGGTGCGGCTCGAAGGGCCGCGATTTCAGCTCGGGGTGATACTGCACGCCGATGAACCAGGGATGGTCGGGGATTTCGACCGTCTCGGGCAGCAAGCCGTCCGGCGAGGAGCCCGCGAACAGGAGCCCGCAGGCCTCCAGCCGCTCGCGATATTTGAAATTCACCTCATAGCGGTGGCGGTGGCGTTCCGAGATTTCGGTCTTGCCGTAGATTTTCGCGATACGCGAACCGGGCTTCAGCAGCGCCGGAAAAGCGCCGAGCCGCATCGTGCCGCCGAGATCGCCGCCGGCCGCGCGCTTCTCCAGCTCATTGCCCTTGAGCCATTCGGTCATGAGGCCGACGACCGGCTCTGCGCAGGGGCCGAATTCGGTGGAATTGGCCTCGTCGACGCCCGCAAGCGCGCGCGCCGCCTCGATCACCGCCATCTGCATGCCGAAACAGATGCCGAAATAGGGCACGCCGCGCTCGCGCGCGAAACGGGCCGCGAGAATCTTGCCCTCGGCGCCGCGCTGGCCGAAGCCGCCCGGCACCAGAATGCCGTGCACATGTTCGAGATGCGCGGCCGGGTCGCCGCCCTCGAAAATCTCGGACTCGATCCAGTCGAGATTGACCTTCACCCGGTTCGCGATGCCGCCATGCGCCAGGGCCTCGATGAGGCTCTTATAGGCGTCCTTCATCTCGGTGTATTTGCCGACGACCGCGATGGTGACCTCGCCCTCGGGATTGAGAATGCGCTGCGTCACCGCGTTCCAGCGGCTCATATCGGGCTTGGGCGCGGGCTCGATGCCGAAGGCGGCGAGCACCTGCGCGTCGAGGCCGGCCGCGTGATAGGCGCGCGGAACGTCGTAGATGTTCGCGGCGTCGCGCGCCTCGATCACCGCCTGCTCGCGCACGTTGCAGAAAAGCCCAAGCTTGCGGCGCTCCTCGCGCGGGATCTCGCGGTCCGTGCGGCAGAGGAGAATGTCCGGCTGAATGCCGATGGAGCGCAGCTCCTTCACCGAATGCTGCGTGGGCTTGGTCTTCAGCTCGCCGGCGCTCGGAATGTAGGGGAGCAGCGTCAGGTGGATATAGATCGCGTGATTCTGCGGCAGATCATATTTGATCTGGCGGATGGCCTCGAAGAAAGGCAGGCCCTCGATGTCGCCGACCGTGCCGCCGATCTCGATCAGCGCGAAATCCACATTGTCGTTGCCCTCGAGGATGAACTCCTTGATGGCGTTGGTGACATGCGGGATGACCTGGATCGTCGCGCCGAGATAGTCGCCGCGCCGCTCCCTGTTGATGATGTCCTGATAGATGCGGCCCGTCGTGACGTTGTCCTGCCTGGTCGCGGGGCGCCCGGTGAAGCGCTCATAATGCCCCAGATCGAGATCCGTCTCGGCGCCGTCGTCCGTGACGAAGACCTCGCCGTGCTGATAGGGCGACATCGTGCCCGGATCGATGTTGAGATAAGGGTCCAGCTTGCGGAGTCGGACCGTGTAGCCGCGCGCCTGCAGGAGCGCGCCGAGAACCGCCGACGCGAGACCCTTGCCGAGAGAGGAAACCACGCCGCCGGTGATGAAGATGTAGCGCGCCATGGGGCTTAACGCCTAACGCCTTTCGCTGGATTTGGGTAGCGCATATTTGCGCCGGGGAAGCGACTTCCCCAGCGTATTTTTGTCCCTTGCTTGTCGGGCGCCTTATTGGACGGGCGACTTCCACTGCGTCGGCGCCGCAGGGGCGGGAGCCGCCGGCGCAGGGGCGGGAGCCGCCGGCGCAGGGGCGGGAGCCGCCGGCGCTTCGGCCTTCGGGGTTTCGGCGGGCTTCGGAGCCTCGGCGGCGGGAGCTTCGGTCTTCGGAGCTTCGGCCTTCGGGGCTGCGATCACGGGCTCGGCCTTGGGAGCTTCAGCCTTGGGAGCTTCGGCCTTGGGAGCTTCGGCCTTGGGGGCCTCAGCCGGCTTCGGAGCCTCGGCCTTCGGAGGCTCCTGCGACGGGCGCAGGTCGGGCTTCTGCTCCGCCGGGGCCGGGGCCGCGCCCTGCTGGCGCTTCTGCTGGGCGCGCTGGAGCTGGTCGAAGACCGAATCCTTGGTCGGGTCCGCCTTCTCGTCCTTTTCGCCGGGCTTCATTTCCTTGAACTTGATGTCGCCTTGGTCGATCGCCTTGGTCCAGTCGTCGCCGCCCGCCGCGTGGCGCTCCCAGGCCGGCAGAACGGTAAGCGCGATGCTGGTCAGGAAAAAGATCGTCGCGAGAATGCCCGTCGCGCGGGTCAGGGCGTTGGCCTGGCCGCGCCCCGTAAAGACGCCGCTGCCGCCCATGCCGAGCGCGCCGCCCTCCGACTTTTGGTAGAGAACGAGGATGACGAGCGCCGTCACCACCATCAGGTGGATCGCGATAATGACCTGCTGCATTTTCGACCTTCTCCGAGCGGAGCGCCGGCTTCCGCCAGGCTCGACGCCAAATCCATCGCGGGCTTCTACACCATGCGGGACGCGCAAGGAAGGGGCGCCTTCGCCAGATCTCGCCAGATCATGCGGCGTTTAGGCGGAATCGCCTGAACGCAGACATTGTGATCGATCCCTGGCGAGCTGAATCAAACAAAAAGCGGGCCGCCGGGGCCCGCTTCCCTTTTTCAGACAGCCAACCGGCTCAGTACATATTGCCGTCCTGTCCCTTCCACTTCGAGCCTTCCTGGTCGAAGCGGGTCTCGTCCTTGAACTCGATGACGCTGCCGGGCTCGATATATTGCTTGTCCTTGATCATCTGGTTCTGGATCGTGGTCGAATAATAGGTCGTGTTGTCCGAGCAGCCGGGCTTCGGGGCGCCGCCTTCGGGCTTGCATTCCAGATTGGCGCCCTTGGGGAAGCGGACGCTCGCCGTAAAATAGAACTCGTAGCCGGCATGGCCGGCGCCCTCGACGTCGAGCGGCCAGAAGCGGGTGACCTCGAACTTTTCGATCGCCGCGTCCTTGTCGAACTTGTTCTTGATCAGGTTCTCGAAGACCTTGCGGGCGTCATCGGGCTTCGGCTCGCAATTCATCAGGCAGAAGGCCTTGGCGGGAATCGCCCCGGCAAAGGCCGCGAACATCGTCAGCGCGACGACTTTGAATATTTTCATGGCTTCGTCTCCCTCGTTCCGCCCCGACGTTGGGGGCGGCCGCCGTTCTTTTGGCGTCGGCGACTCAGACCCGGCAACGTCTTAATCATTGACCTTTTTCAAGCTGCACGGCTTCGCCCTTTCCGGCAAGGGAGGCGCGCCGCGCGAATTGTCGCACGACGGCGCGCAAATCGCCGGATGTTGCGCCGCTGTCTCCGCCGCTCTATTGACGGCGCAGATTTCTTCAACACGCAAACGAGGGTCTTCATGTCCGCCTACAAGCTCCTGCTCCTGCCCGGCGACGGCATCGGTCCGGAAATCTCCGCCGAGGCCGAGAAGGTGATCGACTTCCTCGGCCAGGCGGGGGTGGCGGCGTTCGAGGTCGAGCGCGGCCTCGTCGGCGGCGCCGCCTATGACGCGCACAAGGTCGCAATCAGCGAAGACGACATGAAGCTCGCCCATGCGGCGGACGCCGTGCTGCTCGCCGCCGTCGGCGGGCCGAAATGGGACGGCGCGCCCTACGCCGTGCGCCCCGAAGCCGGCCTTTTGCGCCTGCGCAAGGACCTCGCCCTCTTCGCCAATCTGCGTCCGGCGATCTGCTATCCGGCGCTGGCCGACGCCTCCTCGCTCAAGCGCGAACTGGTCGACGGCCTCGACATCATGATCGTGCGCGAACTGACCGGCGGCGTCTATTTCGGCGAGCCGAAGGAGATCGTCACGCTCGAAAACGGCGAGAAGCGCGCCGTCGACACGCAGGTCTACACAACCCACGAGATCGAGCGCATCGGCCGCGTCGCCTTCGAACTCGCGCGCAAGCGCGGGAACAAAGTCACCTCGTCCGAAAAGGCGAACGTCATGCGGTCGGGCTATCTGTGGCGCGAGGTCATCACCGCGCTGCATAAGCGCGAATATGCCGACGTGCAGCTCGAACATATGCTCGCCGACGCGCTCGGCATGCAGCTCGTGCGCTGGCCCAAGCAGTTCGACGTGATCGTCACCGACAATCTCTTCGGCGACATGCTCTCCGACGAAGCGGCGATGCTCACCGGCTCGCTCGGCATGCTGCCCTCCGCGTCTCTCGGCGCAGCGGATGAGAAGGGCAAGCGCAACGCCATGTACGAACCCTGCCACGGCTCGGCGCCGGACATCGCCGGCAAGGGAATCGCGAACCCGATCGCCATGATCGGCTCGCTCGGCATGGCGATGCGCTATTCCTTCGACAACGCCAGGGCGGCGGACGCGATCGACACCGCCATCGCCAATGTGCTCGCCAAGGGCCTGCGCACCATCGACATCAAAGGCGACGCGCCCTCCTCCATCTCCACCGCGCAGATGGGCGACGCGATCGTTGCCGAGCTGAAGACGATTCTCGCATAACGGAAGGCTCCCGCTCGCCCGGCGCCCGCCGCAAGCTCGGCGGGCGCTTCATTATTTTGCGCCGCGCTGTCGCGGCGCGGCCGGGCGCGCTAAGATCGCTTCGATGACGACAGCGCGGCGAATCGATCTCAACGCCGATCTCGGCGAAGGCTTCGGCCCCTGGCGCATGGGCGACGACGCGGCGATGCTCGACGTGGTGACGAGCGCCAATGTCGCCTGCGGCTTTCACGCCGGCGACCCGGACATCATGGCCGCGACTTTCGCGCTGGCGCGCGAAAAGCGGGTTGCGGTCGGCGCGCATGTGGGCTTCCCGGATCTGGCGGGCTTCGGGCGCCGGCCCATGGCGATGAGCGCGGCCGAAATCGAGCGCGCCGTCGCCTATCAGATCGGCGCGGCGCAGGCGCTCGCTGCGCTCTGCGGCCATCGCATTGCTTACGTGAAAGCGCATGGCGCGCTCGCCAATATCGCCGAGAGGGACGCGGATGTCGCCGACGCGCTGGCCCGCGCGACGCGCGCCGCCGACGCGTCTCTTACGCTTCTCGCCATTGCGCTCTCGGAACAGACGCGCGCGGGCGAGCGCGCGGGACTGAAAGTGGCGCATGAAGTTTTCGCGGACCGCGCCTATGTCGATGATGGGCGCCTGCAGCCGCGCGGCGAGGCGGGAGCCGTCATCACGGATTGCGACGCGGCGATGGCGCGCATGCGCGATATGCTGGCGGAGGGCGCGCTCATCGCCGTCACCGGCAAACGCCTGCCGACGCCAATCGACTCCGTCTGCGTGCATGGCGACACGGACCACGCCGTCGAGATGGCGCGGCGCCTGCGCGCCGGGCTTGAAGCGGGGGGCTTCGCCTTGCGCGCCTTTAGCGAGGGCTAGATGCGTTACGAGCGACCGCGTTTTCTCGATCAGGGCGAAGCGGCGCTGACGGTCGAATTCGGAGACGCTGTCGACGCCGAGATCAACGCGCGCGTGCTGGCGCTCGACGCCGCCTTTCGTCGCGAGCCGCCGGCGGGCGTGACGGAAACGACGCCGACCTATCGCTCGCTCCTCGTGCAATACGAGCCGCTCGACTTGCCGCGGCGGGATTTGATCGACTGGATCAACGCCGTCATTGCGAAGAGCGACAGCGACGAAGCGATCCGGAGCCGAAACGACGCCGCGCGTTGGGTCATCCCCTGCTGTTACGACCCTGCCGTCGCTGAGGACGCTGAAGAAGCGGCAAGGGCCCTCGGCCTGGCCGCGCAAACGCTCGCCGAGACCCATGCCGGCGCCAAATATCGCGCCTACATGTACGGCTTCGCGCCGGGCTGGTGCTATCTCGGCGGGCTGCCGGAAGCGCTCGCCGTCCCCCGCCGCCTGGCGCCGCGCGGGCCGACGCCGGAAGGCGCCGTGCTGATCGGCGGCGGCTTGTCGCTCATCGCGACCAATCCCATGCCGACCGGCTGGTATGTCGTTGGCCGCACGCCGGAGCGGCTCTTTTCGCTTCGCCGCGATCCGCCCTTTCTCGTCTCGCCCGGCGACGCGCTGCGCTTCGAGCCGATCGACGCCACGACCTTCGCCGCGCTCGACGCGCGCGCTACGAAGGGCGAGATCGTCGCGCGCCGCGAGGCGCGGCCGTGAACGCGCGGCTTCTCGTCCGCGCCGCTGGACCGGGGGTCACGATCCAGGACGCCGGCCGCTTCGGCCATTCGCGTTTCGGCGTCACGCCCGCGGGGCCGATGGACAAACCGGCTTTCGTCGCCGCGACCCGCGCCGTCGGCGCCGAGGCGGCGATTGAGGTTTCGATCGGCGGCGCGATCTTTGAGGCGGAAGGCGCGACCCTCCCCGTCGCCGTCGCCGGGGGCGGCTTCGACGTCCGTCTGGACGAAATCACGCTCCCGCCGGCCCGCGTCTTTCCGCTCGAACCCGGCGCCCGCCTGGCGATCCGGGCCGGGGCTTCCGGCGCCTGGTGTTACGTGGCGATCGGCGCGCGCTTCGACGCGCCAAAAGCGCTCGGCTCGCTCTCGACCCATGCGCGCTCCGGGATCGGCCCGAAACCGCTCGCGGCGGGCGACGCGCTGACGCTCTCGGACATTGCGCCGCCGCCGCGCGGACCGCTGGCGCTCACCGCTCCCTGGCTCGCGCGGGACGATGCGCCCATCCGCGTCATGCTGGGCCCGCAGGACGACTACTTCCCGCCCCGGGCTGTCGAGGCCCTGCTCTCCGCCGAGTGGCGCGTCGGCGCGCGCAGCGACCGCATGGCCTATGCGCTGGAAGGCCCGCGCCTGATCCATGCGCGCGGCCACGACATCGTCTCCGACGGCGCGGCCATGGGGGCCATCCAGGTTCCGGGCTCGGGCATCCCTTTCGTGCTGATGGCGGATCGCCAGCCCACGGGCGGTTATCCGAAGATCGCCACGGCGATCGGCGCCGATCTGGGCCGGCTGGCGCAATTGCGGCCGGGAGAAACGCTGCGCTTTCGCGCGGTCGACTGGGCGGAGGCCGTCGCGGCGCGGCGGGAGCTGAAAAACAGAATGGCGGCGGGAGCGACCCTGACGCCCCTCGCCGCCGAGGTTTCGACGGAAGCGCTGCTTGCCGCGAATTTGATCGGGGGCGTGGTCAGCGCGCTCGACCCCCTCTTCCCGCCTGCGGGGAAAGGGCAGGGGTGAGAAGTGAGGGTGAGGGGCAAGGCCGAAAGAGCGACGATGACGCTTCGCCCCTCACCCTGACCCTCTTCCCGCGAGCGGGGAGAGGGAACAAACTACTCCGCCGGCTCCTTCACCAAGGCCGTCTCCGCAGCCGCCGCGGCCGGCCCGCGGGCGGCCTTGCGGCGCTTACGCCACTTCCAGATCATCATCCACCACGGATCGCCGACATGAAGATGGTAGCGCAGGGGCGTCTTGATGATGGCGAGCACGAGGCCGATCGAGAACAGGCACCAGACCGCCGGCCATTCATTGATGTTGTTCGTCGTGAGGCTCGCAAGCCAGGGGCCGGCGACCCAGGAGAAAAGGATGAAGCGCCAGCTCCCGTAGAGCGACGGGATGAAGAAGGCCATCATGGGATAGCCGATATAGCCGCGCCCGAGCGTGGCGTTGTCGGCCATGCTGTTGCCGATCCCGTTTGTCGGCAGCAGCCAGGCGATGTGCCATTCGCCGCGCACCGTGCAGAGCACCTCGCCGCAGAGCGGCCGCCCCAGCGCGCAATGCCCCGCCCAGCTGAAAGGATAGAGCTGGATCAGCATGAGGATCGCGGCGACGAAACAGCCGAAATAGGCCCAGGGCGCGACGATCCGGGCGCTGTCCTTGGGCATGAAATAGAGCGCCACCGCATTGATGAAGAAGGGCTGGAACGTAATGTGAAGATAACCGAACATGGTCATCATCTGATTCAAGGGCGAATCGCACTGATTCAGCACCGAATAGGCGACCGCCTGCAGCGACTCCATGCTCGCGAAATAAAGAAGGCAGATCCATAGAGCGAGCGGCTCCGGATTCTTCTTGAGAGCCGAATAGGCCGCGCCGGCGATGCCGGTCGCCGCCAAAACCGTCGAAGCTTCCCCGCTCCAGCACATGGGCGTCGTTTCCTCTTTTTGTCCTTGCGCGCCCCGATACACTATCCGGCGACTGGCACAAAGCCCCATGCGCGGGAGCTGGCGTGGCGCGTACGATCCCCCATCGGGAGGGGCCCGCGTCAGGCAGGCGGGGGGAAGCCCGGCGGCGCGAGTTCGAAATGCGCGAATTCGAAGCCCGGCGAGACGGTGCAGCCGACAAGCGTCCACGCGCCGAGGCTCTTCGCTGATTGCCAGACGCCGGCCGGAACGATCCCCTGCGGACGCTCGCCGGCGACGAGATCGCTCCCGAGCCGCATCGCGGTGCTGCGCGCGCCGTCATGGAGCGACAGCTCCAGCGGCGCGCCGGCGTGCCAGTGCCAGATTTCTCCGGCGTCGACCCGGTGCCAGGCGGAAACCTGCCCCGCCGGCAGGAGATAATAGATGGCGGTGCCGACCGAGCGCCCGTCGAGCCGACGCGGGTCGCGGAAGGTCTCTTTGTAGAAGCCGCCTTCGGGATGCGGGGCGAGGTCGAGCAGACGCGCGACTTCCTCCGCCGAAAGATCGGTCGCGCTCATCTAAGCGAAACTGTTCTTGCGTTGGCGCATGGCGGCGAAGACGGCGAAGGGGTTGGCGTCGCCCATGCCCATCGCCTTCTTCACCTCGGGGTCCTCGACGCGCAGGAAGGGGTTCGTCGCATTCTCCAGCGCGATCGTCGTCGGCAAAGTGAACTTTCCCGCCTTGCGCAGTTCCGCGACGCTCGCGAGCCGGTCGCGCAGCACCGGGTTTTCGGGGTCCACCGTGACCGCGAAGCGGCCGTTGGCCTGCGTATATTCGTGCCCGCAATAGACGCTGGTCTCGCCCGGCAGGTTGGCGATCTTTTCGAGCGACAGGCGCATCTCGTCCATCGTGCCCTCGAAGACGCGTCCGCAGCCCAGTGAAAACAGCGTATCGCCGACGAAGACCGCCTCGTCGTCCGGGAACCAATAGACGACATGGCCGGAAGTATGGCCGGGCGTCGCGATCACCCGGGCGCGCGAGGCGCCGAGCGGCGCCTCGTCGCCGTCTGTGACCGCCTGGTCGAGCGGCGGCAGGCGGTGGGCGTCCTTCGCCGAGCCGACGATCTTCATCTGCGGGAAGCGTCGCTTCAGGATCTCCCATCCCTCGATATGGTCGAGATGGTGATGGGTGATCAGGAGATGGGTCAGCGGCCAGCCGCGCCGCTCGGCCTCGGCCGCGATCGCCTCGCCGTCCGGCGCGTCGACGCTTGCGGTCGCGCCAGTCTCCCGGTCATGGACGAGGAGGCCGAAATTATCCGTCAGGCAAATGAACTGGGCTACGTCAATGGGCATGTCGGTCTCCGCCGCTCTCGGCGCAATATCATAAAGCTCCCCTGCAAAAATGCGACCCGGCCTCGTCTTGCGTCGCTGGGCGAATAAGCGGATGATCCGGCCATGGCGCTCGATGTCGTTGGATTGCGGGCTTTTTACGAAACGGCGCTGGGCGAGGTGGCCCGCCGCGTGGTTGGGCGCATGGTGCGCTCCCGCTGGGAAGACCATGCCAGCCTGCGCGTGCTCGGGATCGGCTATCCGACGCCCTATCTCGATGGCTTCCGGGAAAAAGCCCAGCGCGTCCTGGCCTTCATGCCGGCGACTCAGGGCGTCGTTCACTGGCCGCTCGACGGCAAATCGGCGACGGCGCTGGTCGAAGCCTCGATGACGCCCCTGCCCGACCAGTGCATCGACCGCATCCTTCTCGTCCACGCGCTGGAAGTGGAGGAGCACCCGCGGGATCTGCTGGAGGAGGTCTGGCGCATTCTGGCGCCGGGCGGTCGCGTCGTCATCGTCGCGCCGAGCCGCACGGGCCTCTGGGCGCGGGTGGACACTACACCTTTCGGCCACGGCCACCCCTATTCGCGCGGGCAGTTGCAGACGCTGCTGCAGGAGGCGCAATTCCTGCCCGTGTTCTGGGGCGAGGCGCTCTATGTGCCGCCCTTCCAGCGCGTGACGCTGCTGCGCTCCGCCCCGGCCTTTGAGCGCATCGCCGGACGATTCTCCCTGCCGGGCGGCGGCGTGCATGTGGTGGAGGCCACGAAACAGCTCTACCGGCCAGTGGTGCGCCGCGCCGCGCGGCGTATTCCCGTCCTCGTCGAACCGGTCCTGGAGCCGGTGCTGGAGCCGGAGGGGGCGGAGCCGGCGTGAGATCCTCCATCCGACCCTGCTGACGCAAAGGTCGGATGAGAGTCTCACCGCCGCGCGAACTCCACTTTCACGCCGAAAGCCTGCGCCAGGAACAGCGCGCCATGGATCAGCCCGGCATTGTCGATGCCGTGGCCGAGCCCGGCCGATATGTGCCATTGCGTCGGGACATTCATGTCGGCGAGCGAATTGGCTGAGAGCATCAGCGCGTCGACCGGGATGAGCTCGTCTTCCTCGCCATGGACGAGAAGCACGTTGGGCGGCGGGCTCTGAGGCGAGCGCTCGGCGCCGGGCTGGTCGGGACCCAGCACCAGTATCCCGGAATAGCCGAGGATCGCGCGGGGCGCCTTGCGCCGGCGCAGCCCCGTATGCAGAGCCATCATCGTCCCCTGGCTGAAGCCCACCAGCGCGAGCGAGCGCTCGTCGAAGCCGCGCTTCTCCAACTCCTCGTCGAGAAAGGCGTCGAGCGTCGGGCGCGCGGAAATCACGCCGCGCCAGCGTTCGTCGGGATCGCGCATGGTCAGCGGAAACCATTGCCGCCCCATGGGCGACATGGCGCAGCGTTCCGGCGCATGAGGCGCGACGAAATCGGCGTCGGGGAGGAAGGAGCGCCATTGGCGCCCGATCTCGATGAGATCGGCGCCGTCCGCGCCATAGCCATGAAGGAAAACGACGAGCTGCCGGGCTTTGCCGGATTTCGCCGCAACTCTCGGACCGTCGATCGCCGCCATTTGTCGCGCTCCCCTTTATCGCCGATAGCTAGTCGGGGGTAAGCGCGCCAAGGTCAAGAGCGAATGACGAATTCCGGGGACCTGCCCGGCGACGCCGCGCGCGCTCGGGCCGAAAACGTCAAAAAGTAAGCGCGAAACGCAGGATCTTGAAGGCGAAGATGAAGGCGCCCGCGAGCGTGCCGTGCTTCACCATCGTCATCGCGATCCAGATATGATCAGGCCTCATCATCATTGTCATACCTTTCCAATATACGCGCACGTCCGCGCGCGGAGCTTCGCAGCCCGCGAGGATGGAGAGACGTTTTGTTGTCAGGTTCAGGGCGTCTGCGTCTCGACAGGCCCTTGCGAAAGGCGCGCCATGGCGCCCTCATTCGGCTGGGCGATTTCGTCGCACCCTTGTCGTGCGCGCCGATCATTCGCCGCTCGAAACCTGTCGTGCGAGGTAACGGCGTAACCGATGTTTTGCAAGCGAAGGGCTTCGCGAATCCGGCCTTCGCGACAATATGTCACTTCGCGCGGCGCGAACCGCGCAAGCAGGCGAGAGGCTGCATCATCATGCCCAGATTACTGATTTTTATCGGTGTCGCGTTGATCGGTCTCGGGCTGCTGTGGATGGCGGCCGAGCGCTTCGGCGTCACGCCGGGGCGTCTGCCGGGCGACATCGTCTATGAGCGCGGCAATTTGCGCATCTATCTTCCGCTCGCGACGTCGCTGCTGCTGAGCGTCCTGCTGAGCGCCCTCTTCTGGCTCATGAGACGTTGACGCGGCCGCTAACGTTTTGCGTCCCCGACATCCGTGCAAATAACGGGTCGCGTCGCCTCCCCGCGTGGTGAAGAGAACGTGAATTCCCGCGCCGCTTCAAAGGCTTTGACAAAGCCTCGCCCGCGCCGCCTAATGGCCGCGAAGGAGACACGCGGTGTACGATCTGCTCAAAGGCTTTTCGACGGGGCAAATGGCGTCGATGTTTTGCGGCGGCTTCGTCGCGCTCACCGTCATCGGCATTTTCATCGGCCGCCCCTATTCGCGGCGATGGATACATGGACGACGCAACGCCAACGACATGATCGGCTTTTCGCTGCAGAGCTTCGCCGCGCTGTACGGGATCCTGCTCGGCCTGCTCGCTATCGAAGCCTATCAGGACTTCACCGCCGCGAAGGACGCCGTCTCCAAGAAGGCGCTGGTTTTCGCGACGCTCTATCACGATCTCAACGGCTTCCCCATGCCGCTGCGGGAGCAGCTTCAGCAGGATCTGCACGATTACGCCGTCGAAGCCGTCGAGACGCACTGGCCGGCCGACCCGACAACGTCGACCGCCACAGGCTCCTCGCCGACGTTGCGGCGCATGATGTCGAAGCTCCTCATGTTCGAACCGCGCACAAAGACCGAAGAGCTCGTATCCGCCGAGACGTTCCGGCAAGTGAACGTCATGATCGAACAGCGTCGTCTGCTGCTGGACGCGGAGAGCGCGGGCATACCCGGCCCCTTATGGTCGGTCGTCTATCTCGGCGCTTTTCTCTATCTGCTGCTTATGTGCCTCTTCGACATGGAGGCGCATGTGCATCTCCTGCTCGGCGTGACGACGTCGCTGTTCCTCGGCGCCGTCATCTTTCTCATCGCCGCGCTGGACAATCCCTTCCGCGGCGGCATTACGGTCGATCCCGCGCCGATCATCGCGATGCGCGACCGCGCAATCAGCCTGTCGGAATGAAAGGGTCGCGCTGCGCGCGGCTCAGTTTGTTGACAAACTTCCCAAGGCGGCCTCGTCTTTCGAGACATGAGCTTCGCTCGCTCCTCAGGATGACGCCTGACTGTTGGGCGTCGATGGAAGAAACGCCTTATGCCGAGGAGCTTGCAAAGCAAGCGTCTCGAAGCGCGAGGGGCGTCGCCGCTACTTTGTCAGCAATCCGGGTCGCGCTGCGCGCGACTCCTTGTGGCGAAGGCCATGGCGCGCCCGCATCTCGCCGCCGCGCCCTCGCGGCGACGGCGGCTTCAGTGACAAGCCGGGCAAATGCTTTGCGACGGCGCCGGAGACGCCTGGCCTCCGCGCCCGAAAAGGCGCGGCCGGCTTTTTGTGGGCCCCGGTCAGGAACAACCCTCGGTCGCCTCTGGTTGATCGCTCACGCGACATAACGCGGGAACGCCAACGTACCGAGGATGCCGACATGCAGCTCTTCAAGCGAAATCGGGAACGCGACGCCGAGAATATCGGGGCGATGGTCGCCCAGCAAGCGTCGAGCGCCGCCGATCAGGCGGGGCGCATGGTTGAACAAGGCATGGAACAGGCCACGAAGACGCTCGCCGCCGCCCGCGAGCAGGGCCAGCAGGTCGCCGACAGCGCAAGCGACGCCATTGAAGACTGGCGCACGACGATCGAATCGTCCGTCCGCGCGCAGCCTTTTACGGCGCTCGCCTTGGCCGCCATCGCCGGGATGGCCCTCGGCGCGCTATGGCGCACGGGCGAGAAATAGGCGCCCCTCCGGCGCGGCGTCACGGGGGCGCCGCGCGCCCAGGCGGGGAACCGTCGAGCCCCCGGCAGCGTTTTCCTCTCATGCGCAACGCCGCCGCCCTTTTCCTGGCAATCGCAGCATGGCTCGCCGCCGCGGCGAGCGCCCCGGCCTGTGCTCAGGAAAGCCGGGTCGCGCTCTTCTATGGGGGCGAAGACGGCCGGGCGGCGGCGCGGGACGCGTGGCGCCGCCGGGTGTCCCGCGCGCGCAGCGACTATGAAGCCTTCGCGGGCCGCGCCGTCCAGGTTTATCTGTCGTTTTTGAACCCCGCGCCCGAAAGGAAAGCGCCGCGCCCGACGTCGATCCTGCGCGATCCCACCTTGCGGGCAGGCGACATTTACGCGGCGCCGGACGGTTTCATGGTTTTCCGCGGGCGCATTGCCGGCGCGCACCAGCCCTCCGACTTTGCGCCGATGTCTGACGAACGCGCGAGAAAGCTTTCACTCGCCATCGGCACGGGACGTTGAGCCTCGCCGCGGGCGTCATTTCGTCGTGAATCGCCACACCAGCGAAGCGACCGGACGCGCTCGAGAAAGCGCTCCGGTCACGGCGCGAACGGGCGTTTTCGTCGAGCGCGTCGGATCGACTTACCAGCCCCAGCTGGAATATCCCCATCCGGGATAGCCGCAGACATTCACCCAGGTCCGCGCCCAACCCCAGCCCGTCCAGATCATGCGCGGCCGGTAGCAACCATAGCCGTAGCCGCCGTAGATCGCCGGCCGGTAGTAATACGGACGATAGCCCCAGCCGCCATAGCCCAGGCCCGGACGGCCCCAAAAGCCGGCGCGGCCAAATCCGCCGCCCCAGCGACCGCCCCAACCGCCGCCTCCCCAGCCGCCGCCGCTCCAGCCGCCGCCCCAACCTCCAAGGCGCGCGCCGCCGCCAAAACCGCCGAAGTGGCCCCCGCCGAAGCCCCCGCCGCCAAAGCCGCCGAAGTGGCTCCCGCCGAAGCCCCCGCCGCCAAATCCGCCGAAATGACCGCCGCCGAAGCCCCCGCCATGCCCCCATGCAAGGGCTTCTCCGGGCAGGACAATCGCGGCCGTCAGCGCGCCGATCAGAGCAATTCTTCGAAGCATCGTTGTGCTCCTGTTGCGAAAGGACGCCCCTCCGCTCAAAGGTTAGCCGGCGCTTGCCGATCGTGTGTTTCGCCATTGTTTCCAGCGCCGTCCACGCCGGCCGCGCGGCGCCTGAACGCCACTCCAAAAAGCGAGAGCGGCAGATGTTTGCCGCACCGCCCCAGGTCAGCTATGTCAAGGAGCATCGCCGAAGGCAGGGACCCGCAAATGATCAAACGTCCATTGGAAAGCTGTATCTTTTCAATGCGGTGGCTTTTGGCGCCTTTTATTTTTATTTTAGCGATCGGCCTGATCGGCCTCTTATTCAAGACGGCGAATAGCGCTTTGCATTTTATTCGCGCGATATACATCGGAAGAGAAATAGACGTCAAAGTTGAGCTGTTGGAAATGATTGATTTGACGCTGATCGCCGCGCTTGTCGTCGTGGTTATCATTTCGGTATATGGAAATTTCATTTCGAGGATTGACGACGAGACCGCCGCGCCGCTCCCTCTGTCAATGGCTACGGTTGATTTTACGCAACTTAAACTGAAACTGATGACGACTCTTGTCGCCATCTCTGCTGTCAGACTACTGGAAATATTTATGGATATTCCCCACTTCGAGGACCGCGATTTGTATTTTTATATCGGCCTGCATTTGACCTTTGTCGTTTCGCGCCTGTCCATGGCGTATTCGGCGCGCGATCAGGCGGGGGAATAAGAGCGGTCGCCTCTTTTTCGACGATGGCGTCGCGCTTCGGGCGCAGTGAACAGCGCCGCCGGGCCTGGGGGCTCCGGCTTGCAGTGATGGCGACGCACAAGAAAAATCATGCCTGCTTCCGAGAAGAAGGATGGAAGAGAACTGCCCAAACCGCGCCAGATCGCTGAGGAGACGCTTCCACCAACTCGCAGTCTTTCGTCACCCTCATCTAAAGGCGGGAAGCGTAGAGGGACTTGCCAACGAAGCGCTGCGAGATAGGATCAACGCGCTGATTCCTCAGCTCATGCCGGCAAACGCCAACTTCTTCGCTGCGCTGAAAATAAGTCGAATCCACTCTAAGGGACGAGAAACATGGGAATGGATGACCTCTACGAAAAGCCATGGCCCATGGTCGAACAAAAAGCATGTTATTGGTATCACTCAATGGAGTTCCCGGACGGAACGCGGGTCGAAGGCAGCTGGGATATCCCGGATTTCGCGAATTACGTCGGCTATTACGACCTCCGCGGAAAGACCGTCTTGGATATTGGGACGGCCACCGGATATCTTGCCTTCAATGCTGAGAAAGCCGGCGCGACCGTTACGGCGCTCGATGCGGCTTCCACTCGCGAGTTTCGGCATGTCCCGTTCATGCACGCTCAGTCATTTATGGACATTAAAACAGCGCGTGAAGACTGGACGCAAAAAAACCTTATTCCAGTTAAGAACTCATGGTGGTATTGCTGGCACAAATATAAAAGCAACGCTAAGTGTGTGTATACCCCTATTCCGGAGCTCTACGAATGGGACACATCGTTTGATGTTGTGTTAGCGGGGGCTATTATTGAGCATTTGTCAGATCCAGTCTATTCGATAGGAGCATGGTGTAAAGTTGCTAAAGAGGCTGTGATCATTCCGTTTACCGACGTCATTGAAACCGAGGATCTGGTCATGCGTCCTATTACTTCTTGGACCGACCCGAATTTCAATTATGCGTGGTGGACCCTGTCAAAGGGGCTTTACGATCGTATTTTTGATAACTGCGGGTTCGATGTGGAATATGTTATTTCCAGAGCGCGACACAATCATGATCCGAGCGGACCTTCTGACGCTCAGAGGCCAACCATTCTTGCAAAGAGACGCAAGTGATCTCGCATGATGGTTCTTCATGCGGCATTCAGCTCGGATCGCTTAAATAGGCTCTGATACGATCAGGAGAGGCCTCGATCCTTTTCACGGCCACGGAGCTCGCCGGAAATGAATTCCAACGCCCTGTTGGAACATTCCAGGCGGCCCCGCGACCTCAATCTACCATAAAGGCGTTTGGATGCGGGGCGATGTCGTCCGTGTCGATGCGCAACTGCGGACTGTACATCGGATCTTCCCGCAGAAAGTCGCGCCAGCGCTTCAAAAAAAGATGGGTCTGGCTGCCGGGCGCGAAACTCGCCTTTCTTGAGCCTTTTTCGTGATGCGCCATCTCCGCGAAGGGCTCGTAGACGATGCGATAGCCAAGCATGCGCATTTTCAGGCAAAGATCGACATCGTTAAAGTCCAGACTGAAACTTTCGTCCATCCCGTTGACGGCCTCCATCACGCTTCGTCTGGTTGCGAAAAGAGCGCCGGTGACAATTGTACAGTCGCGCTGCACGACGGCCCAGTCGCAGTATGTCTTGTCGTCGCTCGGCTTCGTGTACCACGGATGGATGCAAATTCCCCAGACCTCGCCGAACATTCCGGCGTGCTGGATTCTGCCGTCGGGAAGCAGCAACTTTCCTCCGACCCCGCCCACATCTTCGTCCATCGCAAAGGTGAGCAAGGACTCGAGCCAGTCCGGCGCGCGCACGATCACGTCGTCGTTCATAAGAACGATGTGTTCGCTTTCCGCCTCGCGCCAGAGCCGGTTCATTTTCGCGGCGTAATTGAAGGGCTCGCCGAGGCGTCGTTGCGTAACAATTCTCTTGACCTGAAATTTGTCTTTCCGGTCTCGATAAATCGCATCGCTCGGTTCATCGTCGCCGATCAGAACTTTCAATTTGCTCGCCGGCCAGGTGGAGTTCGCCAGGCTGTCGAGCAAATTGACGATGTGCGGCTTGACATTTTCCGAATGCCCCTCGGGCGCGCTTTGCCGGGTAGGCACCACAAGGGTCACAACCGGATGATCGTTTCGGAAACGCCTCATAATGCGCGTCGTGTCGGCGGTGGCGCCGGGCAACGCTGCAAGTGGCGCGTCTTCGCTGGCAAAAATGGAGGCGAGAATTTTTTCTCGAGACTTGCGCTCGGCTTTCCGGCGTATGACCGCGTGCGCGATAAGCGTATGTGGGATCCGTTCGAACGACACCCCCGCCCGCAGCGCCTCGAAACAATAGCGATACCAATCCGCGCCCGGAACGGCGCAGGGCTCGTAAGGCGTCGCCGCAAAGGCTGAGCCGCGGACAAGAAGAGGGAAACCAATGTAATCATCCGCGCAGAGCAGCGCCTTGTTGAAAGCGGGCTTGCAATAAACGTCATGCGGCGCCCTGCCGGGCTGCGCGACCGCGTCATCCCCGTAGAATACGCCCACCTCGGGCCGCCGCGCCAGGCTAGGCCTCACAAGATCGATCAGCTCCGGATTGAGACGCGCCGTCGCGGGCGCGATGAAGAAGACGAGATTCGCGCGCCCGTCGACCGACTTCAGAATGTCGGCGTCGATGGGCCGGAGGTCGCCATCGAGCGGAACTGGGCGCAGGTCGGGAGGAAATTCGACGCACCGCCAGCCGGCCGGCAATTCCTTGACTTTTCTCATTGCGCGTCTTCCGAGACTTTTGGGCGATCTCTGCTGAGAAGCTCGTTGATGTTTTTTTCCATGATAGCGGCAACGGCCGGGGCGGAGAGTTGGCTCGCAATGCGCGCGCGCGCGCGGTCTCCAATGTCGGAGCCCCCGCGGACCGCTCTCGCCGCGTCCTTCAGCGCGCGCGCCAACGCCGCCTCGTCGACCGTGGCCCAGGCGCCGCCTCTGGCATAAGGACCAAAATCACGATCTAGTACAGAAACGTCCGCTGCGACGGGGAAGCCGCAGTTGGCATCCAGAAAGTCGCGACTGCCGCCGAAATCGGTCGCTACGACGACTTTTCCCATAGCCATCGCCTCGGCGATCGTCAGCCCGAACCCCTCGGAACAGTGCGAGGAGGCGTAAATATCTGCGATCGCGAAAAGCTGCTGAAGCTCCGGGCGCGACAGGGGCCGATCTATGACCGTGATCGCGCTGTCGGAGCCGACAAGCTCCATCAACTTCCCGCCCTCGGACGGAATATCGAACACATGCTTGGTCTTGAGCAAGAGCCGCCAGCCGTCTCGCGCCAATCCCGAAGCTCGAAACGCGCGCACAAGGGCGTGAGGATTTTTCCGCGCTAGAAAGCTCGAACCGTCAAAGGCGTACAGGATGATTCGTTTCGAGCTGCTCAAACCCAGTTTTTTGCGCAGCTTCGTCACCGCTGCGGGATCAGGCGATCTCGTGGTCTTCTCGACGACGTAGGGAACGACTTGAACCGGGACGTCCGTGTAATTCCGGAAAATCTCCGCGCAGAATTCGGAAGGGGCCCAGATCGCGTCGAGCCGGTTGATGGTTTTCAGCCACTCGCGAGGGAGCGCCGAAAGCTCCCAGACGAAGAGGCCGATAAGAAGCTTCGCGCGGTCAATGATTTCAAACTGCCCCGGAGACAGCAGTGCGTCCCACGCCTCGCCATTGACATGGACAAGTGCGACGTCCGACGCACCGGAGAAGGACTGCGCGCTCCATGAGGGCGCTGTCCGCGCATGCACATGAAACGGCCGCTCGATCGCGGAAAAATTGCAGGCAAAATTTCCTTGCAACAGCGCCGAGACGTACCCCCGGCTCGCATGCCCGAGACCGTTCGCGAAATTCCAGGGCCCGATCATGGAAACGCGTGGCTTCCCGTTTGAGGTAGAGCCTGGATGATTTAGGTCCGCCCATAGCTTTGGGCCGCTTCGCGAGCGATTGGGATCCAGCAATGCAAGGTCGAATTTGCGCGACCGCAGAAATTTTTCGACCGCAACTCCGCCTTTTTCCCGATGTTCTCCCTCGACAAGCGACGCCTTGATGAAAGGAAAACCTGAGTCGCACAGTTCATGCCAGGAGAAGATGGTCGCATTCGAATCCTCCTGCGTCTCAGCGTATCCTCCAAAAAACGACTCGCAGACCAAGCCTGCGCCACGCATGCGCGCAGTGAAGCTGACTTCATAATTGCGAATGACCAGTTCTTTATCGGAGAAATTAACGATCTCCTGAAAAAAAAGATGAAGGGCATAGCTTGTTAGCGCCTGCTTTTTGAGCGCCAGAAAATAACTTTGCAAATGACGCGCGTAAACCGCATTCTCCGTCAGCCCGACAATGTCTTCTCGTGCAGTTGCTACTCGCCCTAAAAGGCGATTGAATTGCCCTTCCTCAATCGGACCGATGAGACTATCGTTAACAAGATAAAGAACGGGACAGTCATACAGGCCGGGATCGAGTTCGAGCACATGGGCCCAGGCGGCAAAATCAAAACCAATATTTTGACGCACATAAATATTCGCGCAAGCATCCGCAAGACTGGTTGGAACGGATGTTTTTCTCTGATCCGCCGCGATGATCAAAACGACATCGACATCCTGCCCGGCGAACGCGCGCACATAATGCTCGACATGTCCTTTTACGGCCCCACTCGGCGCGTGGGTTACGAAAAGCGCCGCCGCGCGCCCGGACGCCCTTTGATTTTTAAGGCAGGTGATCTTGGCGCTGCTCGGCAGGTCCGAGGGGACGAGAGCGCTACGAATTGTTCGCGTCTGACGTCCCTCGGCCAAGCCAGTTTCGAGATAATGCTTGAGGGGGTTCGTTCGCGCCGCAGCGACGTCTGGATGGCGTCGCCAATACCAGATCGCGTCGAAATAACGTGACGGGCTGGTTTTCCGGCCGCCGTGAATAAGAAAGTGCGCAAGCGGGCTGAGGCCGGACTCCCGGCAATCTTCATAAGCGTTGAGATACCAGAGACCGTCAAACCAGGCGTTTGGATTAAGCCCCCTGGCGGCGCCGGTCTCCAGATAATGCAAAAGCGGGTTGGCATGCGCATCTTCGTCAGCGACGGCCTGTCTCAGATACCACCCGACATCGAACAGGAAATGCGGCTTTCTTCCTTCTCTCGCCCCGTGAAACATGAAATGTTCGAGTGGATCGAGATCGGAGGCGCGCACATCAGGGTAAACCTGACGGTAGAATCCCGGGTCGAAGAGGCCCGACCGCTCGATAACCCGCCTTTGCCGAAAATAACGCTCTTCTTCGTTCGGATGCGGAAAAAAGTGCCGGTCACGTCCGCATCTAAAATAATGCGCGAGCGCGTTTACCTCATCCGGCTCATGAGCCAGATAGCGGCTCCGATACCAGGCCGTGTCGAATTTATCCGAAGGATTGGCGGAGAAATGCCCGACACGGCAGAAATGCGAGAGGGGATTTTCCCGGCCGGTTTGATTCGCCTCCTGGTATAGGCGCGTGGAGAAGAAAGGATTCGGATCCCTGTTTTCATAGGCGCCGTGAAGCACAAAGTGCAGCAGCGGATTGATTTTATTCGCGACGACATCTGGATTGGAGCGCAGATACCAGTCGGTGTGAAAAAGCGGACTGGCCCAACGCCCCTCCTCGGCGCCATGCTCGAGGTAATGCGTGAGGGCGTCTATTTTTCCTTGAGCGACGTCTTGATACCTCGTCAGATACCAATCCGCGTCGAAGAGACCCGAAGACTCGATAATTTTCTGGATGCGCTTGTGCGACGCCTTGCGCGACCATTGCTCGACGCGTGTTTTCAACGTGTTTTTTAGCAATACTGCTATATCGCCGCGGCGATTCCGGGCTTCATACCCGCTCATAGATTCTTTCTCGCTCTCAAACTGGCTGCGGGTGTTTCACTGATTGGCGGCAAAACTTTGGCGGGAAAGCGCGCTTCGGCGAGACTCAACCCGGCAGACCGCCACCCTCGCGCGCGAGCTGCGCCTCAAGCGTTCGGATGCGTTCTTCCGCAATAGCAAGCGGGCTTCCCTCAATCTGCCGGGACTGCTCGGCCAGCTCGATTATCAGCCGATCAAGGAGGAGGCGCCTCATCTCCTGGACTTGTTCCGGCTGATATTCAACGCGGCCTCGCCGAAGCCAGGCATAGAATTCCGTCGCCTCGGAAATCTCCGTTCGCTCGACGCGCAAATCCAAAAGGCCGAGCGCGGCAAGCTCGAGGACGACAAGCTCGAAACTGGCCGGAACAAAAATCCAGCAATGCGCATCGATATATTCCGGACGCTCGGCTCGCGCCATAAAATCAAAAGCGGTTGCGATCGGCGCGTTAAGGATGGCCGGACGCGTGTCCGCTCGGAACCAGCCAGCCGACTGACCTTTGATCGCCATGTACACGCCATTCTCAAAATGCGTGCGCGCGTCGTGGCGGTCGGCCTTCGCGCGATGAGCGACCAAGGCGTCGCCCGTCAGCGTGAGTTGGCGGTAAAAATCGAAGCAGACGCGTTTGTCTGGGACGGCGAGGATCACAACGCCGTCGGGCTTGATCAGCTCTTCCGTCGCTTTCAAAAATGCGACGAGATCCGGCGTGTGCTCGATCACATGGCTTGCGAGCACAGCGTCGAATGCGCCGTGCAGATGCGAGGGAATCGCATCGGTCAGCGCGCCGCCGCGCCAAACGAAATCCACCTCTTCGATTTTAGACGTTTCGACCGACGGATCGGCTGAATATTTCGCGACCAGTCCGGGCTTGTCTTCATGGTCGATCGTGACGACGTTCCAGCCCTCGCTCTTCGGCAGGACCGGATTGAAGCTCGGACCAATCTCGAGCGCGTATGAGTCGGTCGTAAGCCCTTGCCTTAAAATTGAGATGCGATCGGCCATGCCTGCCTTTCGATTCGGCTGGAGAGCGCGGGCGGCCGAGCGGATCTGCCTGCCGCCCTTCCATTAAGAGCCATAGACGAATTGGGCGGATATTGTCGCGGTCCGCTCATGGAGTTCCACACGAATCATTCGTACCGGCCGACCCGCATTATAGGCAAGCCGGAGGACGCCAGCAACGCCCGACAGATTTTCCGCCGCTTTCCGAAGAGACGCCGCGCGGGAGCGAGTTGAAGCGGGCGCGATCGGGCTGGCCTTGATTAAGGAAGTCGTACCTCCCGATAGCATCCTAAAAAACGGAAGCATTGACAAGCTCGATTGCGGGGCCACATCGACCTGAAGGCCGTCGGAGAGCGGCCTATGCCGCCGGCAGGGGTCAGATATTATGTATTATGTTAGGTTAACGGCTAAATTTATACGACTCGTCGGAACAAATGGAGGAGGTTTGACTGCATAATCGGGCTTCCCACGGCTCTCCCGCGCCGCGACGCGAGGGAAGAGCGTAGATCGGAGGCCTTTGTTTTTACTGGCGGTCCCGACAGGATTCGAACCTGTGACCTTCGGTTTAGGAAACCGCTGCTCTATCCTGCTGAGCTACGGGACCCGCTGAGCCCATATCTACCACAGCGGGCCCGATTGAAAAGATTCCCTTGTGGACAGCCCCCATGTTCGAATCCGCGCGCCTGCCTCATGTCATGACCCGGGAAGAATTCGACGCCGTCGAGGCGCGGCTGCGCGAGCGGTTGCTCGACGCGCAGTTCGAGGTCGCCGAGCAGAAGCGCGCCGCCGTCATGGTCCTGATCAACGGCTCCGACGGCGCCGGCAAGGGCGAGGTCGTCAACCGGCTTTATGACTGGCTGGACGACCATCTGGTCGAGACGCTTTCCTACGGCGCGCCCACCGACGAGGAGCGCGCGCGGCCTGGTTCCTGGCGCTATTGGCGCGACATGACGGCCAAGGGCCGCATCGGCTTGGTGCTGGGCTCCTGGCACCATCGCCTCCTGCGCAACCGCGCGCTAAGGCGGCTTGATAAGAACGCCTATGACAATGCGCTGGAGGAGATGATTCGCAGCGAGGAGATGCTGCGGCTCGAAGGCGTCCATCTCCTCAAGATCTGGCTGCAGATGGATGACGACGAAGCGCAGAAGCGGCTTGAGAAGCTGCGCGAGTCGAATGGCGCGCTCCGCCGGCCGGCCGTGATCGAATGGGGAGAATTCGAGGGCGCCAAGGCGCGCGCGCGCCTGGTCGACGCCGCCCTGGAGATGATCGAAAAGACCTCGACGGGCGATGCGCCCTGGGCCGTGGTGCCGGCCGCCGATCCCCGTTACCGCGACGCGGCGGTGGGCGACCTCTTGCTGCAAACCCTCCAGGCCGCCGCCGCCGGGGTCGAGGCGTCTCCCCGCA
The DNA here is from genome assembly GCF_052186135.1 of Methylocystis sp. JAN1. GTDB lineage: Bacteria > Pseudomonadota > Alphaproteobacteria > Rhizobiales > Beijerinckiaceae > Methylocystis. The sequence goes on from NZ_CP181499.1 coordinate 3,949,611, forward strand.
CCCGCGCCGTCGCCGCTCCGGCGCCCGACCTGCCCCGCCCAAGTCTCGTCTCCGCGCTCGATCTGACGAAACGGCATGATCCGGGAACCTACAGCCAGGAGCTCCGCGCGCTTCAACGGCGGCTCACCGAGGCCACGACGGCGAAGAGCTTCAAGGATCGGGGCCTCGTTCTCGTCTTCGAGGGCAACGACGCAGCCGGCAAGGGCGGAACCATCCGCCGCGTCCGCGAGGCGCTCGACCCGCGTCGCTTCCGCGTTCATGGCGTCTCCGCGCCGACCGACGAGGAGCGGGCGCATCCCTATCTCTGGCGCTTCTGGCGCAGTGTCCCACGCCGGGGCGACGTCGCCATCTTCGACCGGAGCTGGTACGGCCGCGTGCTGGTGGAGCGCGTGGAAGGCTTCGCGGCGCAAGAAGACTGGATGCGCGCCTATCAGGAGATCAACGATTTCGAACGGCAACTCGGCGAGACCGGCTATCTGGTCATCAAATTCTGGCTCGCCATCTCGCCAGACGAGCAGCTGCGCCGATTCCAGGATCGCGAGGCCAAGACCTTCAAGCGCTACAAGCTTACGCCCGACGACTGGCGCAATCGCGAGAAGTGGGGGCTCTATGAGCAAGCAATGACGGAAATGGTCGACCGAACCAGCTCGCGCCTGGCGCCCTGGACGCTGATCGAAGCCAATGACAAGAAATATGCGCGGCTCAAAGTGCTGCGCGCCATCGTCGAACGGCTGGAGTCCGCCTGATTGCTTTGCTGCGACGCTTTTTTCGAAGTCGGGCATACCCGACTTCACAATAGCTGGTAAGCAAACCGGAAGCGCCCGCCGTGGCTCCGGATTGCTTCGGGCGCCATGACGGCCGTACGGCGAGGGGATCAAACGGAATTGGCGTGATTCCGTTGCGCGCAAGCCTCGCGACAGCCGCCGACCCTAAGCTCAGCTTGCGTCATGTTCATGATGGCCTTTCCGGAGCGGAAGGGGAGACGCATTGCGAGGATCGACATGCAGGGGAAAGACGCTCTGGCTCTGCTGAGCTTTTCCGACAATGATTTTCTCGACGCCGCCGGCCCCGCGGTGTTGCGTCTCAAGCTCCTCGAAGCGGATCATCTCGCGCAGAGCCGTCGCCTGCCGGAAGACATGCGCGAGGCCGCGCGCCGCGCCGCGCGTGAGCTGCGCGCGCTCATAGCGGAACGCCCCTGCACATCTTTGATTGATCACGCCGCGAAACAGGCGGTCGCGGAAGCCCCCTCCCCCGCGAACCCCACGCCGCCCATCAGCATGGCCGTCGGCCACGCCTGACCGGAACGGCCTTACGTACGCTCGGCGAGCTTCTTCTCCCAATCCAGCGCCTGGCGCACGATCTCGTCGAGATCGTCATGCTCGGGCTTCCAGCCAAGAATGTTTCGCGCGCGCTCGTTGGAGGCGACAATAGCCGCCGGGTCGCCCGGGCGGCGCGGGGCGTATTCCACCGGGAAGTCGACGCCCGAGATCCGCTTCACCGCCTCGATTGCCTCCAGCACCGAAAAGCCCCTGGCGTAGCCGCAATTGGCGACGAGGCTCCCACCGCCGTCCCGCAGATAGTTCAGCGCGTCGATATGGGCGCGGGCGAGGTCCGTGACCTGGATGTAGTCGCGCACGCAGGTGCCGTCCGGCGTCGGATAATCCGTGCCGAAGACCTGCATTTTCGGGCGCTTCCCCAGCGCCGCCTGCGCCGCGACCTTGATGAGATGGGTGGCGTTGGGCGTCGACTGCCCCGAGCGGCCCTGGGGGTCGGCGCCGGCGACGTTGAAATAGCGCAGCGCCACATAGGCGAAGTCGTGCGCCCGCGCCGTATCCTCCAGCATCCATTCGACCATGAGCTTGGAGCGGCCATAGGGGGAAACGGGATTCAGGGGCTCGTCCTCGGTCACCGGCAGATGGTCCGGATCGCCATAGACGGCCGCGGTGGAGGAGAAGATGAAACGCTTCACGTCGCAGCCCACCGCCGTCGCGATGAGCGTGCGCGCTTTCGCCGTATTGTTGAGATAGTAGCCCAAGGGATCGGCGACCGATTCCGGCACCACGATCTTGGCGGCGAAATGGATGATGGCGTCGACGTCGTAGCGGGCGATCGTCTCGGTGACGAGATCCTCGTCGCCGTCGTCGCCGACGACGAGGGGCGCGCCCTCGGGCACCGCCCATTTGAAGCCCGTGGAAAGATCGTCCAGCACGACGGGCTTCTCGCCCGCGTCGAGGAGTTCAAGAACCGTGTGGCTGCCGATATAGCCGGCGCCTCCTGTCACCAAAACAGCCATGTTCGTTTCCTACCTTCCTCACGCGAAATTAACGCCGTAACCTTAAAAAACAGGCGCCTCGCGGCGGCTTCGGCTCTTCCGCGAGCTTCGGCGTTTCCCGTCACTCACTCACTCGAAGCGGACACTCATGACCAAGCGCATTCGCAAGGCCGTTTTCCCTGTCGCCGGTCTCGGCACGCGTTTCCTGCCGGCGACCAAGGCCGTGCCGAAGGAAATGCTCACCGTCGTCGATCGTCCGGTGGTCCAGCACGTGGTCGACGAGGCGCGCGAGGCCGGCATCGAACATTTCGTCTTTGTCACCGGGCGCGGCAAGGCCGTCATCGAAGACCATTTCGACATGGCCTATGAGCTTGAAGACACATTGCGCCGCCGCAACAAGACCAAAGAATATGAAGCCCTGATGGCGGACCTGCCTCCGGCCGGCGCCACGAGCTTCACGCGCCAGCAGGCGCCGCACGGCCTCGGCCACGCCGTCTGGTGCGCGCGCGACATCATCGGCGACGAGCCTTTCGCCGTGCTGCTCCCCGACATGATCACCCTGCCGGCCGCCGGGAAAACCGCCCGCTGCCTCGCCGAGGCGGTCGCGGCTTACGAAAGGCACGGCGGCAACATCATCGCCGTCGAGGAAGTGAAGCCCGAGGAGACGCATCAATACGGCGTCGTCGCCACCGGCAAGGACTATGGCGAGACCTTCGAGATCACCGGCATGGTCGAGAAGCCCCCGCAGGGAACGGCGCCCAGCAATTTCATCATCTCCGGCCGCTACATTCTCGAACCCAAGATCTTCGAGCTGCTCGAAAAGGGCGAGAAGGGCGCGGGCGGCGAGATTCAGCTCACCGACGCCATGATCCATCTCGCCAGGGAGCGCCCCTTCCATGGCGTGCGCTTCGACGGCCGCACCTATGACACGGGCTCGAAGCTCGGCTTCCTCGCCGCGAACATCGCCTTCGGCCTCGCGAGGCCGGACATCGCCGAGGGGCTGAAGGCGGAAATCAAGAAGCTTTTGGGCTGATCCTTCGAGCGCACGAAAAGACAAAGGGCGGGGCCGGCGGCTCCGCCTTTTCTCATTGCCCCGACAGAACAAGGCCGCCCTTTGTCTCACCGCCCGCGGGCGACGGCCCAGCGCAGCAGGCCGATTTGCGCGACGAGCGCCGCGAAACGCGTGTTCCAGTGGACGAAAAAGGCGCAGGGCTCGTTGGGGTCGCCGCAGCCGAAAGCGCGTTCGAGCGGCTCGTCCGCGAGCAAGCCGACGGACGGTCCAAGCGGGAAGGAGAGAAGCGTCATGGCCCGGCGCGCAAAGCGCCCGACGCCGCGCAAGCGGTCGCCTATGTCGTAATCATCATAGGCGTTGACATAGAGCGCAAGCAGGACGAGCCCGGCGGCGACAGTCGCGATCGCGTAGAAAAGCCAGATTTTGCGGGCCATGTCGCCCCGCCGACGTTCAGCCTTTTTTCGGGCGGATGCGGATGATTACGTCGCAGCCGACGATCTCCATGCCCTCGGGCGGCGCCGGCAGGCGGGAGAATTCGACCGAGCCGTCGGCGGCGTCGAACATGCGGCCCGTCGCCTCGTCCATGAAATGATGATGCGGCGAGGTGCGCGTATGGAAATAGGTGCGTGGACCCTGGACGGCGATTTCACGCAAGAGCCCCGCCTGGGCGAACTGGTTGAGCGTGTTGTAGACCGTCGAGAGCGACATGGTCAGGCCGGCCTCGCGGGCCTCGGCGTGCAGCGCCTCGGCGCTGACATGGCGGTCGCCCTTGCCGAAGAGCAGCTTGCTCAGCGCCAGACGCTGCACCGTCGGCCGCAACCCGGCGTTGCGCAACCGCGTCTTCGGATCCACCGCCACGCCCGCGGGCTGCTCGCGCAGGCGGCGGGAATTGTCGAAGCTCCTGGCAACTGGCTGATGCGTCATTTGATGCCTACTGCGAGGTTACTCGCCCCTTGAAACCGTGTAGTTCACAGTAGACGGCAGCGCAGCGGCCCTGTCAAACGGCGCAACATATAAGATTTCCAAACAAGCGGCCCGCCATGACCCTGAAGCATAGCGATTTTCTCCTCCATGCCTTCGACCGGCGCCGCGCGCTGGCGGGCCTTGCGCTCGGCGCGCTTGGCGCGCTTGGCGTCGCATCCCCGGCGCGGGCCGACGATTTTGCGGGCTTTCTTCAGGGCCTGTGGCCGCAGGCGCAGGGGGCGGGAGTGTCGCGCGAGACCTTCGAGGCCGCGATTTCCGGCCTCGCGCCCGAGCCCGGCGTGCTCGCGAAGCCCAAGGCGCAGGCCGAGTTCATCGTATCGATTCCCGCCTATCTCGCGGGAACAGTGACAAATAGCCGCGTCTCGCGCGGCCAGTCCGCGGCGGCCGAGCTCGCCGGGCCGCTCAACCGGGCCACCGCCCGCCACGGCGTCCCGGGCGAGATCGTCGTCGCCATTCTCGGGGTGGAGAGCAATTTCGGAACGGCGACCGGCGGCGCCGACGTGCTGAGAGTGCTCGCGACCCTCGCTTGGAAAGGCCATCGCGCGGAAACCTTCATCGCGGAATTCGTCGACGCGCTGACGATGCTGGAAAAGGGCTACGCCACGCGCGCGCAATTGCGCGGCTCCTGGGCGGGGGCGATGGGCCAGCCGCAATTCATGCCGTCCGCCTATCTGAAATTCGCCGAGAGCGACGATGGCGCGGGCGCGCCGGACATCTGGCGCTCGCATGCCGACGCCGTCGCCTCGATCGCGAACTTCCTTTCAAAATCCGGCTGGGTCGCGGGCCTGCCGGCGGTCGTGGAGGTCCGCCTGCCCGAGGGCTTCGATTACGCCGCCTTCGACCTCGATTTCCCGCGCTGGCGGGCGCAGGGCGTCGAACGGGCGGATGGCGGCGCCCTGCCCGCGAGCGGCGCGGCGAGCCTTTATCTGCCGGCGGGCGCGAACGGCCCGGCCTTTCTGATCTCGGACAATTTCGAAGTCATCCGCCAGTACAACACCTCCGACGCCTACGCCATGTCGGTCGCCGTTCTCGCCGAACGCATCGCCGGTCGCGACATCCCCGTCGCGCCCTGGCCGAAAGTCGCGCCGCTGCCGACCGCCGACGTCAAGGCGATGCAGCAGCTTCTGACGCGGAAGGGCTATTATCGCGGGACGATCGACGGAAAGCTCGGCCGCACGAGCCGCAACGCCGTGCACGCCTTCCAGATGGCGGAAGGCGTGCGGCCGGCGGATGGCTTTGCGACGAAGGAGGTTCTGGCGCGGCTGCGGGGAAAATAACCCCCTCTTCCTGCGAAGCGGGGAGGGGGCAAAGCCCCATCGCCCGCAACGCCCGCCTCGCTCTCACCCTCCACCCGCTTGCCGGGGGACAGGGAACTATCGCACGGGCGCGGAGACGAAGCCGAAGGCGACGCGGGTCAGCATGTCGGAACCGAAGCGTTCTTCGGCGCGGCGGACGGTCTGGCCTCCGAGACTGCGGTAGAAAGCCAGCGCCTTGTCATTGTCCGCGAGCGCCCAGACGATGGTCGACAGATAGCCGTGCTCGGCGAGTTCCCGCCGCGCGGCCGCGAAAAGGCGGCGGCCCAGGCCGAGGCCCTGATGCTGCGGCGAAAGGTAAATCTCGAAGATTTCGCCCGAATAGGGCATGGAAGGCACGCGATTGCGCCCATAGGTCGAATAGCCCACGATCCGGTTGTCGAAGCCGAGAACCAGCAGGCCCGTCCCCCGCATGATGGCCGAATGCCACCAGGCCGGCCCCCGCCGCGCAATCATGCGCTCGAGCTCCACGCCTGGAATGACGCCGCGATAGGCGTCGCGCCAGGAAGCGTCGTGGACGCGCGCGATTTCCTCGGCGTCGCCGGGTCTCGCGTGGCGAATGGAGAAGGCGGTTTTGACCATGAGAAGGATGTTAGGTCTCATTTCGGCCTTTCGGCAAGGGGGCCAAAAGGCAGAAAACGTAAAAAAACAAATGCCGTTTGATTAAACTTTTGTTAACCTTCGCCGTCGCTGATCCGCGCCGGCTCTGGCTTGCCTGTCGCCGCGCATTTGCCTATCCTGAGGCGACTTCGGCCGCATGGCGAACGCCTCTTGGGGATCGCCCTGGCCGACGAAGCGAGGACATTGGATCGTGGCCGTCGAAACCGCCACATATGGAGCCGAACTGGCGCGCGAGCCGCGCGGCGCGATTGGCGCCCGCGCCGTGTCCTTCCGCGCGCTCGCCGGCCTGCTGCTTCTTCGTCGCCCCTGATCGCCCGCAGGGCTCTTGAGCCCAGGCCGTCAGGGGATGCGACGCAACCAGGACCTGCCCGCAGAACGGGCGCAGCAGCTCTAGAAAGTTTTCCGACATGACCCATTCCGCGAACGGCTCAAGCAACAGCGAGCGCGTCGTTATCTTCGACACCACCTTGCGCGACGGCGAGCAGTCCCCCGGCGCCTCAATGACGCTGGAGGAGAAGCTGGAAGTCGCCGATCTGCTCGACCAGTTGGGCGTCGACATCATCGAGGCGGGCTTTCCCATTGCGAGCCTCGGCGACTTCGAGAGCGTCAGCGAAGTTGCGCGCCGCGTGAAGAACGCTTCCGTCGCGGGCCTCGCGCGCGCGTCCGACAAGGACATCGACCGCTGCGCCGAAGCGCTGCGCGAGGCGAAGCGCCCGCGCATCCACACCTTCATCTCCACCTCGCCCGTGCATATGAAATACAAGCTCCAAATGGAGCCGGAGCGGGTGCTGGAGCTGATCGCCTCTTCCGTGACGCGCGCGCGCAACCATGTCGCGGACGTCGAGTGGTCGGCGGAGGACGGCACGCGCACCGAGATCGACTTCCTGTGCCGTTGCGTCGAGACCGCCATCAAGGCGGGCGCGACGACGATCAACATTCCCGACACGGTGGGCTATACGACGCCGCAGGAATATGAAGCCCTCTTCGGCGCCGTGCGCGAGCGCGTTCCGAATGCGGACAAGGCGATCTTCTCCGTTCATTGCCATGACGATCTGGGCCTCGCCGTCGCCAATTCGCTGGCGGGCGTGCGCGGCGGCGCGCGTCAGGTGGAATGCACGATCAACGGGCTCGGCGAACGCGCCGGCAACGCGGCGATGGAGGAGGTCGTCATGGCGCTGAAGACGCGCCACGACATTCTGCCGTTCCACACGAATATCGACGCGAAGCTGCTGACCCGCGCGTCGAAGCTCGTCTCGGCGGTGACGTCCTTCCCGGTGCAATACAACAAGGCGATTGTCGGCAGGAACGCCTTCGCGCATGAGAGCGGCATCCATCAGGACGGGATGCTGAAGAACGCGCACACCTATGAGATCATGACGCCCGAAAGCGTCGGCGTGTCGAAGACCTCGCTCGTCATGGGCAAGCATTCGGGCCGCCACGCCTTCCGCGAGAAGCTGAAGGAGCTGGGCTATGATCTCGGCGAGAACCAGTTGCAGGACGCCTTCAACCGCTTCAAGGATCTGGCCGACCGCAAGAAGTTCGTCTACGACGAGGACCTGATGGCGCTGGTCGACGACGAAATCGTCACCGCGCATGACCACATCAAGGTGCTCGCGCTGATGGTGATGGCCGGCACGCACGGCCCGCAATCGGCGGCGCTGACGCTCGACATTGACGGCGACAAGGTCACCCATCAGGCGACCGGCAACGGCCCGGTCGACGCGATCTTCAACGCCATCAAGGCGCTGGCGCCGCACGAGGCGACGCTGGAGCTCTATCAGGTCCACGCCGTCACCGAAGGCACGGACGCGCAGGCGGAGGTCTCGGTTCGTCTGTCGGAGGACGGCAAATCCGTCACCGGCCGCGGCGCCGATCCGGACACGCTCGTCGCCTCGGCCCGCGCCTATGTCTCCGCGCTGAACAAATTGATGGTGAAGCGCGGCCGCGCCAAGCCGGAGGCCATGCAGGCGGTCTGATGGAAGCGGAGCCCGCGCGGCTCCGTTTTCAATTGCGCAAGGAGCCGCCGTGGCGGGAGGCCTGGAACACTTCTCTCTCCTCGGCGGCCCGTTCTTTCGGCTCGGCGCCCGCCTCGGCCTCGTTCGCCGCCGGTCCGACACGATCCCGATGGGTCTCGCGCTTGGCGGCCTGTGCTGGCTCGTCCTCGTCGCGCTCGCATTTGCAAGAGGCGGGGCGCAGGACCTCTTCACGCTTCCGGCCATCGCCATCCATGCGCGGCTCCTCCTCGCCATCCCCCTCCTCTTCGTGGCCGAGACGGCGCTCGACGAGAAGCTCGAAGAATTCGTGACGCTCCTCGTGCGCTCCGGCATTGCTGGCCCGAAAGCCTTGCCCGAGCTCAAAGCCGAAGCCGATCGTCTCTCGAAGCGGACGGATTCGTGGGCGCCTGACGCGGTGAGTCTCGCCGCAGCGCTGGCCGTCACCTTTGTGGGCCGAAGGGCGGGCGTTCCCGCTGAAATCGAGACCGGCCGCGCTCTGCACGCGCTGCCGCTCGCCGGCGCCTGGTATTGGTTCTTCTGCCTGCCGCTTTTCCGTTTCCTGCTGTTTCGCTGGATCTGCCGGCTGCTCCTGTGGTGGAGTCTGCTCGGGCGTCTTGCGAAGATGGAGCTCGACCTTTCGGCCGCGCATCCCGACGGCGCGGGCGGGCTCGGCTATCTTGAAACCGTGCATACGCGCTTCACGCCTTTCGCCTTGGCGATCTCCGTCACCGTCGCGGCGACCTTCGCCGAGGAAATAGCGATGGGCGAGGAAACGCTAAGCGACATCTATCCGGCGCTTGCCGCGACCCTCCTCCTCAATGCCGCGCTGTTTCTCGCGCCGCTCTGCCTCTTCCTGTTCAAATTGCGCGCCTGCCAGGAAAAAGGCCTGCGTGAATATGCCGTGCTCGGGGCGCGCTATGTCCGCGCCTTCGAGCAAAAGTGGATTGCGGGCGCGCCGGACGGAGAACCGCTGCTCGGAACGGCCGATCTGCAATCGCTCGCCGATCTCGCGAACAGCGTCGAGGTGGTGCGCAAGATGCGGCTCGCGCCCATCAGCATCAGATTGCTCGCCACGATTGGCGTGGCGGCGTCTCTTCCCCTGCTGCCGCTACTTCTTTTCGAATATCCGCTGGCTGATCTGGCGAAGATGCTCTTCAGCAAGCTCGCGGGTCTTTGAGAAGCGCGTGGCGACGGCTGGCTTGCGCCCGTCATTGAGAGTGAAGCGAAGCAATCCGGGCCTCCCCGCATCGCTCCGGATCGTCGGCCGAGCCTCCTCGTAGCCGCGACCTTTTGCCTAAAACCGCGTCTGCAAGCGCAACGCCATATAGGTCGCGCGCGGCCGGTTCACGGTCCAGGGCTCGACGATCTGCAAATCGCCCGTGAGCCGCAGCCAGGGCGTGATCGCCCAATTATAGAAGGCCTCCATCCCGCCTTCGCTGCGCCGATAGAGGCGCCGCTCGGCGAGGCCGGAGAGAAGCGGCGTCGTCAGCCCGTAGTGAAAGAAGCCGACGCCCCATTGGTCGTTGTCGCGGCCGGGCAGAAGATTATTGCCGGCGAGCCCCGCCAGCACGCTCCATCTGACCGGGTTCGGATTACCGTCGGAGAGCGTGCCCAATGTGAAGAGGCCCCAGCCGACATTGGGCTTTTCGGCGTTCTGAACGAGATATTGCTGAATGGCGTAGGAAGCGACCCAGAACCCCTTTTTGGTGACGCCGACGAGCGAGGCGAGCCGCGTGCGCAATTCGCCGATGTCGTCGAGATCGAAGCCGCGCGCATTGCTGTAACCGCCCCTGACCGTGTGGAAACCCTTCAACCCCGCGATCTGAGTCGGGACGGTCACCCCGCCCACGACGCCGACGCCGCGCTCAAAAGGCCGCTCCAGCACGCGCGGATTGGCGGCGTTGCGCGGATCGGCGAAGAAGAGGTTGAAAGTGGCGACGTCGGTCTTCAAAGTCGCGGCGCCGCCGAGAATATAGGGCGGCGACACGATGAGCCTGTCGGCCACCGTGCCGGGCGAGGCGACGCCGACGCCAGTGGAGGGCAAAGCGAAAGCGCGGTTCATGAAGGCGTCAAGCCCGCCTCCGCCGATAAGCGGGGTTTGCGAAGCGAGCGTCATGGCGTTGAACTTGCCGACGCTCATGGAAAGCCGTTCGCTCATCTGTTGCGTGACGACGAGCGACAGGGCCGAGTGATAATTATCCTGCGCCACGAAGGCCTGCGCCGCATTCACAGGGACGAGCGCATAGTCTTTCTGATTGATGTTGTCGCCGATATAATGCTCATATTGCGCATTGACGCGCAGGCCGCGCCAGAGGCCGAGCTTTTCGGCGTCGGCCTTGACGAAGACGTCGAGCTTGCCGCCATAGCGCGACACGCCGTTATTGGCGCCGGCGGCGACGCCCTGGAAAAATTGCGTGACCCAGACGTCCGTCTCAATCCCGGCGCGTCGAAGCCGCTCCTTGGGTCCGCCGGGAATGTCGGTCAGCGTCTTCTGCGACAGAAGCGAGACAAACGCCCCTTTATTGGAGCCCTTCGCCTCCTCCGCCTTCGCGCCATGCGGGACAAGGACGCTCACCACCATCGGAAGGAAATATTTCAGAAACCTTCTCGCCACCGTCTCGGCCCGACCAGATTCGCCTGGGCGAGACTGCCCTGTTCGCGGACTCCTCACAATGGCGCGTGCGCAACAGATTAAGAGAAAGAAGGCGCCGAACGGACAAAAGCTCGCCTTGCAATCGCCCGATCGAGCCTTAACTCTTCAACGACCCGATGGCGCTGATCCATCGGAGAAAAACGGCCCGATCGCGGATGTACCGACGGGCCGTTTTTCGCGTTTTGCGCTTAGCGCCAACGGCCGTGTCCGCCGCGCCAGCCATAACTGCCATGCCAGCCGCGGCCGCCCCAGCCATAGCCGTAACGGTGGCCATGCCAGCCATAGCCGTGGTAGGGACGACGCCATCCATAACGGTAGCCGCCATAATAAGGACGGCCCCAGCCATAGCCGTAGCGGCCGTGATAATGGCCGGCATAGCTCCACCAGCAGCGGCCCCAGCGATTGCAGACGCGTATGGCGTGCGCTTCCTCGGTCGCCGGCGCGAGCCCGACATTGGCGACGGGCATGGCCGACGCCGCGCTGGAGGCGAGCGCCGAGAAGCCGCAGACGAAGGCGGCCGAGATCGCGATTTTCACAGGAACGTTCATGCCGATCATCCTCTCTGCAAGGCAGCGGCGCAAATCCTGATCCGCCGCGGCATGTGCAAGCAACGAGATTCACGTTTCGTCGCAACGGACGCAGCGCGAAACACGACGGACGAAACCTGTCGCCGTCCGCCTCTCTTTCAAGCCCTCCGGGGCCAGCCTCTCTTTTATTTGCGGCTGCGCCCGAGCGACTTCTCCAGCGCGACGATGCTGGTCGTCGTGCGCACCACCGTGTCGGGATTGAGGCTGATCGAGTCGATGCCGAGGCGCACGAGAAATTCCGCCATCTCGGGATAGTCGGACGGCGCCTGCCCGCAAATTCCGCAATGACGGCCGTTGCGCCGCGCGCCTTCGACCGCGAGCGCGATCATTTTCTTCACGCCGGGATCACGCTCGTCAAAGTCGAAGGCGACTATTCCCGAGTCGCGATCGACGCCCAGCGTGAGCTGGGTGAGATCGTTGGAGCCGATCGAGAAACCGTCAAAATATTTCGAGAACTCGTCGATCAGCATCACATTGTTCGGAATCTCGCACATCACATAGATCTCGAGACCATTCCTGCCGCGTTCGAGCCCAAGCTCCCGCATGAGCGAAATCACTTTTTCCGCTTCCTCGACGCGGCGGCAGAAAGGAATCATTAGCTTCACATTGGTGAGGCCGAGATCGTCCCGCACGCGCTTCATCGCCGCGCATTCGAGCGCGAAGCCGTCGCGATAATTGGGATGGGCGTAACGCGAGGCGCCGCGAAAGCCGATCATCGGATTATCTTCGTCGTTTTCGAATTCGCGGCCACCCAGAAGCTTGACGTATTCGTTCGTCTTGAAGTCCGACATGCGGACGATGACGGGCTTGGGGTAGAAAGCCGCGGCGATGGTCGCGACGCCCTCGGAAAGCCGCTCGACGAAAAAAGCGCTCGGGCTTTCATAATGCGCCGTGAGCTTTTCGAGCTTCGCGCGCACCTTAGGATCGAGGCGGTCGGGATGCGCCAGCGCCATCGGATGCGCGTCGATATAGTTGTTGATGATGAATTCCATGCGAGCGAGGCCCACCCCGTCGTTGGGCAGCGCCGAAATGCCGAAGGCGATGTCGGGGTTGCCGACATTCATCATGATATGCGTCGCCGGCCGTTCGAGATTGGCGAGATCCGTCTTGACGACCTCGAAATCGATCTCGCCCTCATAGACTCTGCCGACGTCGCCCTCGGCGCAGCAAACCGCGACAAGATCGCCCGTGCGAATGACATGCGTCGCCTGATCCGTTCCGACAATGGCCGGAATGCCGAGCTCGCGCGCGACGATCGCCGCATGGCAGGTGCGCCCGCCTCGATTGGTGATGATGCCGGCGGCCGATTTCATCACCGTTCCCCAATCGGGCGAGGTTGTGTCGGCGACAAGAATTTCGCCGGGCGCGAAGCTCGACAACTCACTCATGTGTTCGATGACGCGCGCTTTGCCGAAGGCGATCTTCGCGCCCACCGCGCGCCCCTCGACCTTCACGGCCCCGTGCTTCTTGACCTTGTATTCCTCGACGATATTGCGGTTGCGCCGCGAGGCCACCGTCTCGGGTCTCGCCTGCACGATATAGAGCTTGCCGTCGACGCCGTCCTTCGCCCATTCGATGTCCATCGGGCGATGTTCGCCAGCCTTCGAGCTGTAATGCTCCTCAATCGCCATCGCCTGCCCCGCAAGCGTCAGCGCTTCATCGTCCGTAATGCAGAACTTCTCTCGTTCCTTGCGATCGGTCGGAATATTGCGCGTCGTGGCGCGGCCGCGATCGGAGAAGATCATCTTGATCTTCTTCGGCCCGAGCGTCCGTTTCAGCACGCCGCGCTTGCCCGCGCGGTAGGTCGGCTTGAAGACATAGAACTCGTCCGGGTCGACGGCGCCCTGCACGACGTTCTCGCCGAGCCCATAGGCGCCGGTGATGAAGACGACGTCCTTAAAGCCGGTCTCCGTGTCGATCGTGAAGATGACGCCCGAGGCCGCCAGGTCGGACCGCACCATCTTCATGACGGCGACGGAATTGAAAACCTTGAAATGATCGAAACCGTTGTCGACGCGATAACGGATGGCGCGGTCGGTGAAGAGGCTCGCAAAGCAGTGGCGCACCGCGTCGAGCACATTGGCCGCGCCGCCAATATTAAGATAGGTGTCGTGCTGGCCTGCAAAGCTCGCGCTGGGGAGATCCTCGGCTGTCGCGGATGAGCGGACGGCGACCGTCAGCCCGGCGCCATATTCGTCGGCAAGGCGCGCGAGCGCACCGCGAATATCCGCTTCGACATCGGCCGGCAGGCCGGCGGCGTAGACGATGTCGCGGGCGCGAGCCGCCCCGCGCGCAAGGTCGTCCACATTGTCGATATCGATCCCGTCGAGCGCCGCCTTCAGCTCGGACCATGCGTTCGCCTGATCGAGCGCATGACGATACGCCTCGGCCGTGATGGCGAAGCCATTGGGAATGGAAAGGCCCTTGGCGGTCAGCTCACGATACATTTCGCCAAGCGAAGCGTTTTTGCCGCCGACAAGCGGCACGTCTCCGATGCCGATTTGCGAGAAGAAACGTACGAAACGGCCGTCGCCGCCCTTCGAATCTCCGGTCTTCTTTTTGTCGCTCATATCGAAGCCAATCTGTCTGACGCGTTGAAGGCTCGCGTTTCCGCTAGGCCGGTTTCTTGACAATAGAGCGCTCAAGCCCGGCCGCGCGCGCCGGACTTGCGTCGCGGACTCCTGAGGCATTTAGCCGCGCGCGCCCTTCACGCCGTGGCGATCGAGCAGCTCAATCACCTCATTATCCTCAATTTGACGGAAATCGCGATAATAGAAGCCGACCCCCACGAAATAATCGTAGGCCTCGACGCAGACCAATTGATCGACGTCCTTGCGAAGCAGGTCCAGGGATTCCATCGGCGCCACCGGCACGGCGAGAACGAGCTTCTTCGGCTCTCGCGCGCGCACGGCCTTCAACGCGGCGCGCGTCGTCGCGCCGGTGGCGATCCCGTCGTCGACGACAATAGCGACGCGTCCCTTCGCCTCGGCGCGCGGACGAGCGCCAAGATAGAGACGGCGGCGTCGCTCGATCTCGGCGCACTGCTCGGCGCATTCCCGCGCAAACTGCGTTTCGCTGACGCCGGACAAGGCGATAACGTCTTCATTGCGGACGACGACAGGCTTGCCGCCATCCGCCACGGCGCCCATTGCAAGTTCGGGCTGGTAGGGCACGCCGATCTTTCGCACGAGCACGAGATCAAGCGGCGCCTTCAGCATGTCGGCGATCGGCGCCGCGACCGGAACGCCGCCGCGCGGCAGGGCGAAGACGGCGGCGTCCTCGCCCTTGAATTCGGTTAACGCATCGCAGAGTCGTCTGCCCGCATCCGCACGATCGAGAAAAGGCAACGTCGCCTCCTGTCTAGAACGCGCCCGCTAGCGCGCGCGCGGCGATATCGAGATAAAGCGCGGCCTGCGGCGCCCATCTTTCGGGCGCCCGCGCCGCCGGCTCCAGAAGGTGCGCGATGGAAAGACGCGCGCGCAAAGCCGCGCGCCAGGCGGCGTAAAGCCCGACCAGCTCCCAGGACGGCGCGGCGCCCAACCGGCGCGCGAGCGCTTCGCTGAAGCGGCGCAAGAGCTGCGAGGCGCCGAGCCGCGCGCATTCGACGCCGAGCAGCGCGATTTCGTCGAAAGGGTCCACCTGCCTCAGCTCCGCGTTGAACTCGAGGCAATCGAAAATCACGACCGGCCTCGTGAGGCAGACATGCTCGGGCCGCAGATCGCCATGTCCGTCGACGATGCGGCCGCAACGCGCGCGCGCCTCCAGGCCGGCGCGGCTGGACGCGAGTCGCGCGTCGAGAAGATCGAGCGTGCGGAGCCGCGCCGGCTCCAGGCCGAAATCGGGACGCGTGAGAACGTCGCGATTGCGCCCCTGCTCCCGCCCGAAGCGCGCGGCGTAGTTCTCGGGCGTCAGAGCGGAGATTTCGGCGTGTCGGTAGAAGCGCGCGAGAACATCGCAAACGGCGCCGATCTCCGCGTCGCCGACGCCCCCCCACCTGATCCGCGCCTCCAGCGTCAGGCGCCGCGGCAATCGCCGCATTTCCACCAGCCAGTCGACAATAGTTCCGCCGCCGCCCAAGGCCAGGCCAGAGTCGGTCGCCACAAGCGGAACGACGCCGAGATAGACATTGGGCGCCAGGCGCCGGTTGAGACGCAGTTCCTCCCGGCAACAGCGCTCGCGCGCTCTGGGCGTCGAAAAATCGAGAAACGGATAACGCACCGGTTTTTTCAGCTTGTAGGCGCGCGCGCCGACGAGAAAGACATAGGACATATGCGTCTCTATCGTCTCGACCTTTGCGTCCGCCAGACCGTAAGTCTCCGGTTTCCGCAGAAAGCGCAGCTTCTCGGCAAGCGGGACGGCGCGCGCAAAGACTTCGTCGGGATCGCCCGTCATTCCGCCACCCGTTCCCGCGAGGTCGCCAATCGGCCTCCGCCTCACATATGATAGCCCGCCCCCGATCATGACGGAAAAAGCGATGAGCTGGGACATATGGACGCGCGATCTGTGGGCTTTGCCTTTCGCGACGATGGAAGCCTGGCGGCGCGCGCTCGAGCCTCCGCCCGTCTCGCCGCCGAGGGAAGGCCCGCACTGGACGACGCCCGCGCGGATGGCGCTTAAGCTCGGACTTTTGCGGCTTTGGGATTTCTCGGTTCCGGGCGCGGACGCGACCCCTGTCGTCATCCTCTCGCCCTATGCGCTGCACGACGCGCAGCTCGCGGATCTCGCGCCCGCGCACAGCCTCGTCGGCGCCCTGCTCGGCGGCGGCCGCACGCGGCTCCACCTCGTCGAATGGACCTCGGCCACGTTCGAGACGCAGCTTTGCGGGATCGATCATCTTCTGGCGGAGCTCAACGTCGCCATTGACGATATCGGCGCGCCGGTCGACCTTGTCGGGCTCTGCCAGGGCGGGTGGCTGGCTCTTCTTCACGCCGCGCGTTTCCCGCAGAAGATCCGACGCATGGCCGTCATTGGGTCGCCGATCGACATGGCCGCGGAAGCTTCCGTGCTGTCGGAGCCCGTCGACCGAACTTCGGACTTCGCCATCGACCGGCTGATCGCCGCCGGCGGCGGCGTCGTCAAAGGCGCGCATATGGCTCCGCTCTGGCCGCGCGAAACATGCGCGGAGCGGCGCATCGTGGATGCGCTGCAAATCGAACCTCCCTTCGAGGCCGCCTGCGAGGCCGTCGCCGCGTTCCAGGCCTGGGACCGCCGGCTCCTCGATCTGCCCGCACCCTACTACCGGGAGGTCGTTCAGTATCTTTATCGCGACAATCTGCTCTCCGCGGGCGGCTTTCCGGCGCTCGGCAGGCGCGTCGATCTGAGCGCGCTCGACCAGCCGCTCTTTCTGCTCGCAGGTTCGCAGGACGGCGTCACGCCGCCCGCGCAGCTCTTCGCACTGAAGAACATTGTGCGCGGCGCGGTCGAGACGGCCGTCGCGCCTTGCGGACATCTCGCGCTGTTCATGGGCCGTCGTACGATCGAAAACGAATGGCGGCGCATCGCGGGGTGGCTCTCTGGCGATGAGGCCAATCATGGGAAATGAACCAGTGCTTTTCGCGCTCGGGGCCAGCCGAGTTTTTGGCGAAGCCGTCGCCGAGCGTCTCGGCGTCGGACTGTCGCCCATGGAGGAGCGCGATTTCGAGGACGGCGAATTCAAGCAGCGGCCGCTAACGAGCGTCCGGGGCCGCGACATCTACGCGATGTCGAGCCTCTACGGCGAAGCGGGCGCGAGCGCCGCCGACAAGCTGCTCAGGCTCCTGATGTTCATCGGCGCCTTGAAGGACAGCGGCGCGGCGCGCGTGACCGCAGTGACGCCCTATCTCTGCTTCTCCCGCAAGGACCGTCGCACCAAGCCGCGCGACCCCGTCGCCACGCGTTATGTCGGGCAGCTTTTCGAGGCCATGCGCGCCGACGCGCTGATGACCGTCGACGTCCACAATATCGCCGCTTTCGAAAACGCCTTCCGTATTGAAACCATTCCGCTCGACGCCCATGCGCTGTTCGCGCGGCATTTGACGGCGCTGATCGGCGATGCGCCGGTCGCTGTCGTCTCGCCCGATCTCGGCGGCGAGAAGCGCGCGGAGCTCTTCCGGCAACGGCTCGAACGCATGCTGAAGCGCCCTGTCGCCAAGGCCTTCATGGACAAGACGCGCAGCGAAGGCCGGGTGACGGGCGATATTTTCGCGGGCGACGTCGATGGCCGCGTCGCGATCATTCTCGACGATCTCATCGCGGGAGGGGGCACCGTGGCGCGCGCGGCGACGGCCTGCCGCGCTCATGGCGCGGCGCGGACGTTCGTCGCCGCAACTCACGGAGTCTTCGCGGCGGCGGCGCCTGACATATTGCAAAAAGCGCCGATCGACCGCGTCATGATCACCGACTCCGTTCAACTGCGGACGGGCGACGCCACGGCCGGGGCGCTAAAAGAACGGCTGGAGATCGTTCCGCTCGCCCCGCTTTTCGCCGAGGCGATCCGCCGGCGGCGCGACAATAGCTCGATCACGCAACTCCTCGCCGAGGGTCCGTAAAGCGCCTTCACGCATTTGCTACATTTCCGCGACAGATTGGAGCCATCATGGATTTGACCCTGAAGAAACACGGCCCCGTCAAGCCGCGCGCGCTGGAGCGCCGCGCCTCGTCGCCGCTCATGTCCCTCCTGCATACCGCGTCCTTCGAGACGCTCGACCGGGCGACGCAGGCGACAGCCGCCCGCTTCACCCAAGGCATTTCGCCGCATGCGCAAATGTCCGCCTGGATCGACTGGGCGGCGCATCTCGCGGAGTCGCCCGGCCGGCAGTTGGAGCTCGCAATCGACGCTTTCTCCTCCGCCGCGCGCCTTGCCCATTTCGGCGCCTACAATCTTTTCAGCGACAAGGCCGAGCGTCCTTTCGCGCCCGAGCCTTCGGACAGGCGCTTCGAAGATCCGGCCTGGAACGCTTTCCCCTTCCTCTTTTTCGAGCAGGCCTTTCTCGCGCAGCGGCAGTGGTGGCGAAAGGCGACGCGCGAGGTGCGCGGCATGCGCGCCCACAACGCCGCACGCGTTTCGTTTCTCGCGTCGAAATATCTCGACGCCTTTTCGCCGTCGAACATCCCGTGGCTCAATCCTCTCGTCATCGACCGAACACAGCGGGAGGGCGGCGCCAACCTGCTGCGCGGCTCCAAATATTTCATCGAGGATTTTTTCGACGCCGCCACGCAGTCGTCGAACGGCGGGGACGGATACGAGCTCGGCAAGGACGTCGCCGCGACGCCGGGCGAGGTGGTTTATCGCAACCATCTCATCGAGCTGATCCAGTATCAGCCGGCGACGGAGACGGTCTGCGCCGAGCCGATCCTGATCGTCCCCGCGTGGATCATGAAATATTACGTGCTCGACCTCGCGGCGCATCATTCGCTGGTGCGCTATCTCGTCGAGCGCGGCTTCACGGTCTTCATGATCTCCTGGCGCAATCCCACCGCCGAGGATCGCAATATCGACTTCGACGATTATCGCGTGCTTGGCGTGATGGAGGCGCTGCGCGTCGTCAATGCGGTCTTGCCCGGGCGCCTTATTCACGCCGCCGGCTATTGTCTCGGAGGCACCCTGCTCGCCATCGCCGCAGCCACGATGGCGCGCGACGGCGACGAACGGCTCGCTTCCGTCACGCTGCTCGCCTCACAGACCGATTTCAGCGAGCCCGGCGACCTCATGCTCTTCGTCGACGCGGCGCAGGTCGCCTTTCTGGAAGACATGATGTGGGACCAGGGCTATCTCGATACCTATCAGATGTCGGGAGTCTTCATGGCGCTGAGGTCAAACGAGCTTTTCTGGGCGCGCGCCATTCAGGAATATCTGCTCGGCGAGCGCGAGCACGCGACCGACCTCATGGCCTGGAGCGCGGACCAGACGCGCATGCCCTATCGCATGCATGCACAATATCTGCGCGGCCTGTTTCTGGAGAACAGGCTGACCGCCGGCCGCTACGCCGTCGAAGACGACGTGATCGCGCTGAAGGACATCAGCGTGCCCATGTTCGTCGTCGGAACGGAGTCGGATCACATTTCGCCCTGGCGCTCCGTTTACAAGGCGCATCTCTTCACCGACAACGAAATGACCTTCGTGCTCACGAACGGCGGGCACAACGCCGGCATCGTCTCCGAGCCGGGCCATCCCGGGCGTCGCTATCACCTCGCCGTGCGGGCGCGCAACAACCGCTATGTCAGCGCAGACCATTGGCGCGAGCGCGCGAAGCTTTTCGAGGGCTCCTGGTGGCCCGCATGGGCGTCCTGGCTCGAACGCGCGAGCGCGAAAGAGCGCGTCACGCCGCCGCAGATGGGGGCGCCCGAAAAGGACTTCGTCCCGCTCGAACCGGCGCCCGGAAGCTATGTGCGCCAGCGCTGAGGCCGCTCAACGCCGCGGCGGGAAGATCGTCTTCCAGTCGTTCTTCATGCTGACGAGCGTCCAGCCGCGCTTGCCGGCTTCGTCGAGCCCGCGGTCGAGGCGCCCGACGGACGACCTGCGGTCATAGGCCGCTTCGCGCGCCGCGTCGTCGTGATGAACGATCAGGCCGAAACGTGGACCCGCGCCGGCGGTCGTCCACTCGAGCATCTGAAAATCGCCGTCCGAATTGCCGAAGGCGGCGATTGGCCGGCGGCCGATAAATTGATTGACGCCGACCGGCTTGCCGGCCTTGTCGTCGATGAAATTGATTTTCGCCTCGCGCGTGAGCCGCGACTTGCCGTCGACGACCTCATATCTGGTGACGATCGACGAGCCGATCACCTGTTCAGGCGGCACGCCATAGACGCGCTCGCTGAAGGCGCGCATGAATTCGACGCCGCCGCCCGAGACGATGAAGATCTTGAATCCTTTGGCGCGCAGGAAACCGAGAAGCTCCAGCATCGGCTGATAGACAAGACGGTCGTAATGCGCCTTGAACTTCGGGTGTTCGGCGGTCGCGAGCCATTCCGAGACCTCCGCCTGAAATTCCTCGGGCGTGTCGCCCGCATAGGTCGCGCCGACGATCGCGTTGATCCCCTTCGCGCCGCTTTCCGCGAGAGTCTTGAAATCACCCGTCAGCGCCGCCCTGAAGGGTTGCCGCCGGCACCATTCCGGATGCTTCGGCGCCAATTGCCTCACGCGTTCGAGCGTGAAGAAACCCTGCGTATAAAGCGGCCATTCCGTCCAGAGCGTGCCATCATTGTCGAAGACGGCGATGCGCTCCGCCGGCGCCACATAGTCCGGCCCGTCCGCCTTCGTCACCCTGACGGCGAAGGAGAGAATCGCCTCCTTGGCTGGGCCGTCGTTCCAGGAGGGCAACGCATCTTCGGCGCGCGCTGGCGCGCAAGCGAGAAGGAGAAAAGCGCTGACCGCCAACCATCGGAAACCCACGCCTGTTCTTGCGCCTCTGAGTAAAAAGGCCGCCGCACAGCCGACAAAGGGGCCGGCAGCGAGACGATCAATGTCTCGAAAAGCGGGAACCATCATCCTTAACAAGGGCATAACTTGGCCTCCACCCGACCGGAACGGGGACCGGGCAAAGAAAAGGAGGCGCAGGCGCCCCCTCCGAGTCAAGCTTGTCAGGCGCGTCGCGAGGCGGCGCCTCGCGATTTGTGCAAACAGAACACGAATTTGCCGCGAGAAGCGCGAAAGAGTTTAACCTCGCAGCGAGGCGATTCGCGAGAGAGGGAAGCGAAATGGCGACGTTCAGGCCTGACGAAGAAAACGCCGTCTATATCGGTCATGGCGCGGAAATGACGGGCGCGATCCGGGCGCGCGACAGCATTGTCATCGACGGGACTTTCGACGGAGAGATTTCCTGCAACCACCTCCTCGTCGGCCCGTCGGGGGTTGTGAAGGGCAGAGTCAACGTATCGAGCGCCGATATCGCCGGACAGGTCAGCGCCGAGATCGTCACCAAGCATCTTCTCTCCGTTCGCGCCACTGGCCGAGTTGAGGGAAAATGGGATTGCGGGACGATCGAGGTCGCGCGCGGCGCGGTCCTCAACGGCGCCGCCCATGTGGCGCAAAGCGCCGGCGCCGCGCGGCGCGAGCCGGTCGCCGAAGCTCATTCGATCATCGAAACGGACTATGTCGAGGAGGAAGAGTATGAAGCGCCGGCGCCCGCGCTCGTCGCGCCGCCGCGCGAAGCGCCTCGGCTGACCAAACTCAACCTGCGCACGCCGCTACGCCGTAAGGTGGGTTGATTTCCCCGACCTTCGACAGCGATCGCGCCCCCGGCGCGATCGCATAGCCGCGAGGATCGAGCTTCCTCTAAGCGCGCTTATGTCGCTACCTTCCAAATCTCGTCCGCATATTCCCGGATCGTCCGGTCCGACGAGAACCACGCCACCCGCGCCGTATTCAGAATGCAGGACTTTCGCCACGCTTTCTGGTCGCGCCAGCGCGCGTCGGTCTTGCGCTGCGCGTCGCAATAGCTGTCGAAATCCTTCGTGATCAGGAAGTGATCGTAATAGGTCAGCGTGTCGACGAGTTGCGCATAGCGATGCTTGTCGTCCGGCGAGAACATGCCGCCTGCGACCGCCGAGAGCGCCTCGGCAAGGCGCGGGCTCGCCGCGATCGTCTCGCGGGCATCGATGCCCCTCGCACGGCTTTCCTCAACCTCCTGCGCAGTCAGGCCGAAGATGAAGATATTGCCGTCGCCGACGCGCTCGCGGATCTCGACATTGGCGCCGTCGAGCGTGCCGATGGTGAGCGCGCCGTTAAGCGCGAATTTCATGTTTCCGGTGCCGGAGGCTTCCATGCCCGCGGTCGAAATCTGCTCGGAGAGATCGGCCGCTGGAATGATCGTCTCGGCGAGGCTCACATTATAGTTCGGCAGGAAGACGACTTTCAGCAGGCCCCGCGCCTCTGGATCGGCGTTCACGATCTGTGCGACGTCGTTGGCGAGCTTGATGATGAGCTTCGCCTGGATGTAGCTCGCCGCCGCCTTTCCCGCGAAAATCTTCACGCGGGGCACGAAATCCCGGGAAGGCTGGGACTTGATGTCGAGATAGAGCGCGACGGCTTCAAGCACGTTCAACAGCTGGCGCTTGTATTCGTGAATCCGCTTGATCTGCACGTCGAAAAGCGCGTTGGAATCGACGCGCACGCCAACCGTATCGAAGATCCTGGCGGCGAGGCGCTCCTTGTTCTCGCGCTTGGCGGCGGCGAAACGCTGTTGAAATTCCGGGTCGTCCGCGTAGTTTTCGAGTTCGATCAGCTTTTCGGGATCGTCGAAGACGCCCGCGCCGATCGTCTCGGCCAGAAGCCGGGACAGAGCCGGATTTGCCTCGAGCAGCCAGCGCCGGAAGGTGACGCCGTTCGTTTTGTTGACGACGCGGTCGGGATAGAGGCGGTGGAAATCCTTGAAGACCGTCTCCTTCACGAGCTCGCTATGCAGCGCCGAGACGCCGTTGACCTTGTGCGAGCCCAGAAAAGCGAGATGGCCCATGCGCACATGGCGGCCATTGTGCTCGTCGATGAGCGAAACGGAAGAAAGAACGCCCGCGTCCTGCACGCCCTTCTCGCGCAGCCCGTCGAGATGCATGGCGTTGATGAGATAGATGATCTGCATGTGGCGCGGCAGCAGCTTCTCCATCAACCACACAGGCCAGGTCTCCAGCGCCTCGGGCAGCAGCGTGTGGTTCGTGTAGGAGAAGGTCGCCTGCGTGATCTTCCACGCCTCCTTCCATTCGACGCCATGCACATCGACGAGAAGGCGCATCAGCTCGGCGACGCCGATCGCCGGATGCGTGTCGTTGAGCTGGATCGCGTTTTTCTCGGCGAGCTTCATGATGTCGCCCGACTGCTTCATGTGCCGCCGGATCAGGTCCTGAAGCGAGGCGGAGACGAAGAAATATTCCTGTCGCAGGCGCAGTTCCTGGCCCGCGGGCGTCGAGTCGCTCGGATAGAGCACTTTGGAGATCGCCTCGGCGCGCACCTGCTCGGCGAGCGCGCCGACATGGTCGCCCTGATTGAAGGCGTCGAGCCGCAACGGATCGAGCGCGCGCGCCGACCACAGGCGCAGCGTGTTCACATGCCTGCCGCGCCAGCCGACGACCGGCGTGTCATAGGCGACGGCGACGATGGTCTCGCCGGGACGCCACACATGAGCGAGCAGCCCGTCGGTCAGCCGCGTGTTTTCGACATGGCCGCCAAAGCCGATGTCATAGGTGATTTCCGGACGCGGGAACTGCCAGCTATTGCCGAAGGACAGCCAGTCCTCCGGATATTCATGCTGCCAGCCGTCCTTGATCGTCTGGCGAAAAAGCCCGTGATCGTAACGAATGCCGTAGCCGACCGCGGCGATTTCCAGCGTCGCCATGCTGTCCATGAAGCAGGCCGCGAGACGTCCCAGGCCGCCATTGCCGAGCGCCGCGTCGGGCTCCAGCTCGCGCAGTTTGTCGAGATCGACGCCGAGTTCCGCGAGCGCCTCGCGCATGGCGCCGGTGAGGCTCAGATTGGTGAGCGTGTCAATCAGCAGACGACCGATCAGAAATTCGAGCGAGAGATAATAAACCCGGCGACGATCCTCGCGATAATTGCGCCTGGTCGAGGCGAGCCAGGATTCGACGACGCGGTCGCGCGTCGCAAGCGCCGTGGCGACGAACCAGTCGCGCGGGCTCGCCGTCGCGCTGTCCTTTCCCACCGTGTAAGTGAGGCGTCGCAAAACGTCGTCCCTCAGCGCGGCGACGGCGTGGGCGTGATGGGTCATGTCGATCGCGTTCAAGTCCGTTCTCGCAGGCAAGGCGTCCGGGAGCTGCGGCCGGCGCGACGCCTTGCGCCGGCCGCATTCAAGAAAGCCGGACCGATCCGTTTCAGCGGGGCATCAGCTTTGCGGCGCGCAGCATAAGAAAGATTAAACAAGGCGATCGCGGACGTAAACGGGCCCGCGCAACGGCGCCGATTGTTTGATCAATGTTCCAACATGGTTGCGCAAAAGAGAACGCTCTAGCGCACGATATAATCAATCGTTCCGACGTGACGCTCATTTTGCGCGCAGCAACCGACGGCGACGAGACGCCGCCCGGCGACGCCTTCGCGGCGCAGATAACGCTCCGCGGCCGCCGCGCGCCGTTGCGAGAGCGCGTCCGCGGCGCCTTCGTCGCCATGGCCGCGCACTTCGATCGTTGTGTCCGGGCAGCGGCGGATGATCTCCGCCGCTTTATCCAGCGCGAGAGCGACGCGGCGATTGACGGTTGCGCGCGCCGCATGAAAGGCGACGGGCTCCGACGCCGCGACGGCGTCGAGCGCGCGCTGGCAGGTCGCGGCGTCGAGATCGCCGGCGGGCAGCGCGGCGAGAACCTCCCGAGGGCCATCCGGCGGCGGGACCTGCGGCTGCGGCGGAATCGTGGCGGTCGCATCGGGCCTGACATCGGCAGGCTTCGGGGCCGGTTCGGCCCGTTCCTGCCGCGGCGACGCATCGACAACGCGGCGCACGCCCGGCGCGGCCGCGATTTGCGCCATAAGATCCTGGTCCTGAAGGACGGCCGACGTCGCCATCACGTCGCGGCCCGAAAGCGCGACGCCCGCGGCGTCGACGCCCGCCGCCTGCGCCAAGGCCGCCACCCGCTTCTGCAAGGCGGCCTGATAAGCGGGCTGGGCCACATGCGTCGCGCCGAACCAGAGCAGCGCGGCGGGGGCAAGCCCGAGCGCCCAGCGTTCATGCGCGGCGAGGCTTCTGCGCATCGCGCCGGCGCCGGCAAGGCAGCCCGCGATGAAGGAGACGAAGCAGGCAAGCGCGCTTTCGACATGAATCGAGATCGCGCCTTGCGCCGCGCCGAGCGCGACAGAAGCGGCGGCGGCCAGAGAAGCGAGCGCCGCCCATATCAGCCAGCGCGCGGGCCCCCTGCGGGTCGGCGCTTCCGCGGCGAGCGCACCGGTCGCCGCCCCCACAGCGAGGCAGGCTGTCAGCCAAGGCCAGAGAAAGGCGTAGAAATCCAGCATGGCGCTCTATTGCGCGGGCGAAGGCCGCGCTCTCAACAATGGGGCGCCGGCCCTGCAATCGCAAGCGCGGCGAAGGGGTCATTTGACTCCGCCGCGCCTCGTCGGACATGCTCGCCCGCAAATTGCGGAGCGGCCGGACGCCAAATGGATTTTCAAACCATTCTCGCCGTCAATCTGATGGCGCTTTCCGCTCTGTCGATCCTTCTCGGCCTCGTTCAGCGCCGGCGCGAACTCACTTCCTTCGCGCTGGTCAACGGGCTGGTGTTGCTTGTCGGCGGCTTCGCGCTCTGGGCCTATCCGCAGGAGGCCGGCGGCCTCGTTTCGCTCGTCTTCTTCCCGCTCGTCGCCGCGCCGCTGGCGCTCGGCGCCCTTCAAGCCCATTACGCGCGCGCCGGGCGGCTTGAGGCGGCGGCGCGCTGCGCCGACCTCATGGCCTTTTTTCATCCGTCGCCCGCCATGCGCCTCTCGGCCGCCTTCGCCCGCGCAGCGGCGATCGACGACCCGCGTGAGAAGGCCCGCGCCTTCGCCGCCCTCGCCGCAGAGGCGCCCGCGGAACAGGCGGCCGTCATCGAGACGCGCCTTCTCGCCGATCGCGGCGACTGGGAGAAGGCGCTTGTGCTCGCGCAAAACCCGGAGAACGCACGCCAGCTTTCCGGCTACCGCCTGCGCGCGCTCGGCGAAACCGGCCGCATCGAGGAAATGATCCGGGATTATGCGCGCTCCGCCGATTCCACGCCGCTCGAGCAGACAGTCTTTTCCTGGCTGTTCGTCCTCGCTTTTGCGGGGCGCCCGCATGCGGTCGAGGAGCTGGCGACGCGCGTGATGCGGCTCGACCCGGACGCGGCGGCCTATTGGGTCGCGATCTCCAGGCGCCAGGCGGGAGACGAGGCGAGCGCCCGCGCCGCGTTCGAGGGCCTCGCCGTGAGCCGCAAGGAGACGCCCGCGGCGATCGCCGCCCGCCGCCAGCTCGCGAAATTCGGGACGCCGCGTCCTCACCTCTCCGCGGAGGCGCAGGAAATCGTGGAAGGCGTGGCTTTGCGCGCCGCGGCGGAAAGCGCGCGGCTGGCGCGCGGCTGGCGGCTGCCGCCCGCAACCCTGCTGCTCCTCGCGGCCAATTCGGCGGCGTTCGTTGCGGAGATCGGCCTCGGCGGCTCGCAAAACGCCGAAACGCTCATTACGCTCGGCGCGCTATGGGCGCCGCTCGCGCTGCATGGCGAGGAATGGCGCGTTCTGACGTCCGCCTTCCTGCATTACGGCCCGCTGCATTTCGCGCTGAACATGATGATGCTCGCGCTTGTCGGCCGCGAGCTGGAGAACGAGGCGGGTTCGCTCAAGACCTTCGCCGTCTATCTTGGCGGCGCGCTGTTTTCGTCGGTCTTCGTGCTCGGCCTGATGGCGAGCGGCTTGGTCGGCTACGGGCTGTACGTCGGGGCGTCGGGCGCGATCTTCGCGCTCTTCGGCGTGGTCGGCGCGCTGAGGATCAAGGACTGGCTGCGCCACCGCGCAAGCCTCGACGCCTTTCGCGCCACAGCGCTCGGCCTCGCCATGCTGGTTCAGATCGCGGCCGATTTCCTGCTGCCCATGTCGAGCCTCGCGGCGCATCTCTCGGGCTTCGGTTTCGGGCTGCTCGCCGGCATATTCGTCAATCCGAAACGGCCTTTGCGGTAGCCGCGCGCCGGGATCCGTTCGCCGGGAGCGTCGTCGCGAAGCAATCAGGCGGAAGCCCATATAAAGGGTTGTCAGACCCGCATCGGCATCAGCACATAAAGCGCGTTCGCGCCGTCGCGGTCCTGGATCAGCGTGGGCGAACCGGGATCGGCGAGCTTGAAGAGCGCCGTGTCGCTGTCGAGCTGTTGCGTGATGTCCAGCAGATAGCGGGCGTTGAAGCCGACATCGAGCGGCTCGCCGTCATAGTCCGCCTCGATCTCCTCGACCGCCGAGCCCTGGTCCGGATTGGTGACGGAGAGAACGAGCTTGCCGGAGGTGAGGGCGAGCTTCACCGCGCGGCCGCGTTCCGAGGAGATGGTCGAGACGCGGTCGACCGCCTTGGCGAAGACGTCGCGCTCCACCGTCAGGCGCTTGTCGTTATTGGCCGGAATGACGCGCGCGTAATCAGGGAAAGTGCCGTCGATCAGCTTGGTCGTCAGCAGAGCGTCGCCGAAGGAGAAGCGCATTTTGTTGGTGGAAAGCTCGACCAGCACCTCGCCCTGCGCGTCCTCGATGAGCTTCTGCACTTCCTGCACCGCCTTGCGCGGCAGGATCACTCCGGGCATGCCGGCGCAGCCCTCCGGCGCCGGCAATTCGAGCCGCGCGAGGCGATGGCCGTCGGTCGCCACGGCCCGCAGCATGGGCTGGCCGTCGACCTCCATGGCGTGGATGTAGATGCCGTTGAGATAATAGCGCGTCTCCTCGCTGGAGATCGCGAATTGCGTCTTCTCGATCAGCCGCTTGAGGTCGCCCGGCGGCAGCGAGAATTTGTGGCTGAACTCGCCCGAGGTGACGTCGGGAAAATCGCTTTCCGGCAGGGTCGAGAGATTGAAGCGCGACCGGCCGGAGCGCAGCGTGAGCTGGCCAGTCTCGCCGCTCTCGTCGAGCGACACCTGCGCGCCCTCGGGGAGCTTGCGGACAATGTCGTAAAGCGTATGCGCGGGAAGCGTCGTGGCGCCCGCCTGCCCCACCTCGGCGGCGGTCTTCTCGGTGATTTCGAGGTCGAGGTCCGTCGCCTTCAGCGTCAGCGCGCCGTCGCGCGCGTCGATAAGGACGTTGGCGAGAATGGGAATGGTGGTGCGACGTTCGACGACACGGTGAACATGGCCGAGCGCCCGCAACAGAGCCGCTCTCTCGATCGTGACCTTCATCGCCGCAATACCGTCCACGTCTTACTGGGCGCCTCGCGCCGGGGGCGGAGACTTTGACAAGGCAGCGGCGGAATCGCAAGGGGCGGCAGGCCGGGCCTTGTGGAGAATTCGCCCGCCGAGCCAGCTCTCCGGGTCCCGCGCGCCATGGACGATGGCGATAATTGTGACGCCTCCCGTTAAGGGCTCGAAGATAATGACGTAGCGGCCTTCGATAAGGATACGGGCGCTCGGACTGAGTTCCGGCGCGGCGCGCCCACCAGCGGATTCTCAGCGGCAAGCCGCGCTTTTTCATCATGCGCCCGAAGAGACCGTCGGCAGCGAGAACATTGTCGATTGCAATCGTCGCCCAGATATCGAAAAGCGCCGTCTCCGCCGCCGGCGTCAGAACGACCTTAGCCACTCAGCCCGACTTTCCTCTTGAATTCCGCCAAAAGCGCGTCCGCCTCGATCTCGCGGGCAGGACCGCTCGCGAGCCCAGCCTCATAGGCCTGCCTGAGCCGCTCGATTTCAAGCGCCCTAAGCTCCTCCTGCTGCTCCCAGAGGCGAAGCGCTTCTCTGAGAACTTCGCTGTTCGAAGCATAGGCCCCCGTTTCCACCGCCTGCTGTATGCGGCGGGCCTGCTGGTCGGAGGGGAGATCGTCATTGTGCGCATGGCGCATTTCTCGCAAAAAATCACAAATATTGGTAGACGCGCCCCCGCCCCAATTTCTTAACCGGCCCTTAAAGCGCCTTCCTTAAATTGAATCCATGGCGCGAGGAGGCGGCGGCGGAGAGCCTCGAGGCGAAGATGATGGCGCGCGGCGGCAAACGTCAGGAACCGAGATTCGACGACAAGGCGGATGACCGCGTCCTGCGCGCCGAGAAGCGGCCGCCGCGTCGCGGGGAGCGCGCCCCTGAGCCGGAGGAGCCGGAAACGTTCGAGGACGGCGACGCCCCCGAGCCCGCCAGACTGAGGCCAAGACGGCGAACGGGGTCGATGATCGGCGCGCTTTTCTACTGGGCTTTCACCCTCTCAATATGGGGCCTGATCGGCGGCGGCGCGCTGGCGGTGTATTACGGCTCGCAGCTTCCGCCCATCGACCAGCTCGCGGTCCCGAAGCGCCCGCCCAACATCGCCATCATGGGCTCGGATGGCGAGCTTCTCGCCAATCGCGGCGACACAGGCGGCGCGGCGATCCGCATTGCGGACCTGCCGCCCTATCTGCCCAAGGCTTTCATCGCCATCGAGGACCGGCGCTTTTATTCGCATTGGGGCGTCGATCCGCAGGGCGTCGCCCGCGCGCTGCTGCGCAACGTATCGGGACGCGGCGGCATGCAGGGCGGCTCGACGCTCACCCAGCAGCTCGCCAAAAACCTCTTCCTCACGCAGGAGCGCACCCTCTCCCGCAAAATTCAGGAAGCGATCCTCGCGCTCTGGCTCGAGCACAAATATTCGAAGGACCAGATCCTCGAACTCTATCTCAACCGCGTCTATTTCGGTTCCGGCGCCTATGGCGTCGAGGCGGCGACGCAGCGCTATTTCGGCCACAGCGCCAGGACGGCGACGCTCTCCGAGTCCGCCGTGCTCGCGGGCCTCATGAAAGCGCCGAGCAAGCTCGCGCCGGACAGAAATCCCGAAGGGGCGAGCGAGCGCGCCGCGCAGGTCATCACCGCCATGGCGCAGGAGGGGCATATCAGCGAGGCCATGGCCAAGGCCGCCCTCGCCCGTCCCGCGCGCGCCGTCAAGGAGCAGGGCGCGGGCTCGATCAATTACGCCGCCGATTATGTCATGGACATGCTCGACGACACGATCGGCGCCATCGATCAGGACATCGTCGTCACGACGACCATCGACCCGCGCCTTCAGGCCGTCGCCGAGGGCGCCCTGAAGGAAGAGCTGGAAAAAAAGGGCGCGAAATTCAACGTCTCGCAGGGCGCGATCGTCTCGATGGACCCGAACGGCGCCATTCGCGCGCTCGTGGGCGGCCGCGACTATTCCGAAAGCCAGTTCAACCGCGCCGTCTCGGCGAAACGCCAGCCGGGCTCGGCCTTCAAGCCCTTCATCTATCTCGCCGGCCTCGAACATGGGCTGACGCCCGACTCGGTGCGCGAGGACGGCCCGCTCAACATCAAGGGCTGGACGCCCGAAAATTACAGCCACGAATATTTCGGCCCCGTCACGCTCACCAAGGCGCTGGCGCTGTCGCTCAATACGGTGGCCGTTCGCGTCGGCATGGAAGTCGGGCCGAAGACCGTGGTGAGGACCGCGCATCGCCTCGGCATACAATCGGAGCTTCAACCCAACGCCTCCATCGCCCTCGGCACGTCGGAAGTGACGCCGCTGGAGCTCGTCACGGCTTACGCGCCCTTCGCCAATGGCGGCGTCGGCGTGCAGCCGCACATCATCGTCCGCGTGAAGACCGCGAGCGGCAAGACGCTCTATCAGCGCAAGGGCTCGAGCTTCGGCCGCGTGATCGAGCCGCAATATGTGGCGATGATGAACGCCATGATGCAGGAGACGCTCACGACCGGCACGGCGCGCAAGGCGGATCTTCCCGGCTGGCAGGCGGCGGGGAAGACCGGCACCAGCCAGGATTTCCGCGACGCATGGTTCGTCGGCTATACGAGCCGCCTCGTCACCGGCGTCTGGCTTGGAAATGACGACAGCTCTCCGACCAAAAAAGCGTCGGGGGGCAATCTGCCGGTCGAGATCTGGAGCCGCTATATGACGATCGCCCATAAAGGCGCGCCGGTGGCGGGCCTCCCGACCGGGGCATGGCGTTCGGAGGTGGTGGAGGACATCGTCGCCAAGCCGCTCGACGATCTGATCGGCATCTTCGCCGGGCCGGACAAGCCCGCGCCCCAGGCCAGGTCCCAGAAGCGCGCCGTCGCGATCCAGCCGGAAAGCGACGCGCCGCCCGAGGAGTCCTCGGCCATCGAGCCGCGCGACGACACCGCGACCATCCCGCCGCCGCCTCCGCGCGGCAGGCGTGCGAGCACCCGCGAGATTGACGAGTTGCTGCCGCCCGAGGACATCCCCAACGCCGGGGCCGTCCCGCCTCCAAACCCGCGCCGCCGCCGGCCTGCGGCGCCGGACAGGAATATTTTTGAACAGCTTTTCGGCGGCGGGTGAGCCGCCTCCGTTTGAGGCGGAGGGCGCCCCTCAGTCCGACGTGATCATGATCTGCGGCGCCTCGTCGTGTTCGACGCGATCGAGCCCGTCCTCCTCGGCGAGCTCCACCCCTGTGATGCAGACGTCCTCGCCGTCGATGACGACCTCGATCTTTTCCAGCGCCGCGCCCGCGCAAGGTCCGTCATGGCAAGCGCCTGTGGCGAGGTCGAACAGCGCGCCATGCTTGCCGCAGATGATGGCGCGGTGGCCCTGATCGAGGAAATGGCCCGGCTGGAAGTCGATCCGCGCGCCCTGATGCGGGCAGCGATTGAGGTAGGCGTGATATGTTTTGCCCTGTCGAACGACGAAAATCGGAAAGGCCACGGTCTTGTCGCCGTCGCGGCGCGCGAGGACGAAGCCGGCCGCGCCGCGCTTGGCGACATCGTTGACGTGACAGACAGCGAAGATTTCGTTTGCCGGCATGAGCGCCTCCGTGACGGGGCGCGACGCCCCTATCGCTCACGAAAGCAAATTCCCTGCCTCGCGGATTGTAGGCTTTGCTGAAAAGAGACTAAGCGCCTCCGGCCTCAAGCGGCCGGAAGGGCGCATGGTTCAGTGAAGGCTGACCATCGTCAGGTCGTTCTCGCGGGCGTTGCCGATCGCGCCCTCTTCCGTGTCGGCGAGGACGATGGGCGCGCCGTCGGCGCCGATCAGCGCGAAAATCGTGAGGCCCGGTTGGATCTGAGGCGCTTGCGGGTAGAGACGGTTCACGTCCTCCGAGCGCATCTCCTTGACATAGGCGATCATGCCGTCGCCGAGATTGGCGAACTGCTCCGGCGTCAACAAGGGCGCCTTGTGTTCAATTGTCATTTTGGCTTGCATAGGCTCCTCCTCGGCGTCCGTAAAAGACCCGCCCATCGACGCCTGCCGCGCAGCGCGCCTTGCATCTAGAAATGTGACTTTTCGGGCGCTTTTAAAGAGGGCGCTCAATCTTGCCGACCGCCGGCGCAATCTAATGCATGACTGCAGGAGCGGCGCCGGGCCGCGAGCGGCGGAGGATGAAGGCCAGCGGCGCAACGGCCGCGGCGACGAGCGCCAGGACGAAGAACACGTCGATATAGGCGAGAAGCGCGGTCTGCGCCGCAAGCTGGCGGGCCACCCAGCCGAACGCCTGCCGCTGCGCTTCCGCCGGCGCCGAGCCGAGGGCGATGAAGGCGTCCGCGAGGCGGCGGATCGCGGCCTGATACTGGACGTCGGAGGCGACGATATGTTCGGAGAGGCGGCTCTCATGAAACTGCTCCCGCCAGGCAAGCACGTTCTGCGCCAGCGACACGCCCATGGAGCCGCCCACATTGCGCGCGACATTGATGAGCGCCGAGGCCTGGTCGGTCTTGTCCGGGGGCGCGCCGTCATAGGAGGCGGCGGTGATGGGGATGAAGATCAGCGGCAGCCCGACGCCGATATAGATGCGCGAGCGCGCGAAAAACCAGAAATCGAGATCGCCCGACAGGCTTGTGAGGCCCCACATGGCGAGCGATACGATCGCCGCGCCGGTCGCGATGAGGTAACGCGGCTGGACAAAGGTCGAAAGACGGCCGACGACGAGCATCATGGCCATGGTGACGAGGCCGCCCGGCGAGAGCACGAGGCCCGCGAGCATGGCCGTATAGCCGAAATTGAGCTGCAGCATTTGCGGAAGCATCTGCGTTGTCGCGATAAGGATTGCGCCCGTCGCCAGCATCACGACGAAACAGGAGCCGAACTGCCGCGTCGCGATCAGCCTGATGTCGACGACGGGATGCGCGCGCGCCAGCTCCCAGGGGATCATCAGCAAAAAAGCGAGACCGCAGATCGAGGCGGTCGTAACGATGAAGGTCGAATTGAACCAGTCCTCGATCTGGCCGCGGTCGAGCGTGACTTCCAGCGTGCCGAGAAAGATCGAGACAAGCGCAAAACCGATGAGATCGAACGGCTCGCGCGGCCTGTCCGGGTGATCGCCGGGGATGAAGGCTTCGACCAGCCCGATGGAGAGCAGGCCGATGGGCCCATTGATGAGAAAGCACCAGTGCCAGGAGAAATTATCGGAAAGCCAACCGCCGAGCGTCGGGCCGACGACCGGCGCGACGACGACCGCGACGCCGAAAAGCGCGAAGCCCTGCCCGCGTTTTTCCGGCGGAAAGGCGTCGGCGAGGATGGATTGCGACACGGGCACCATGCCGCCGCCGCCCAGTCCCTGCAAAATGCGAAACAAGAGGAGCGAGCGAAGGTCCCAGGCGAAGCCGCAAAGGATCGAACTCGTCGTGAACAGCGCGAGGCAAATGAGAAAGAACCGCTTGCGGCCCAGCCTGCGCGCGAACCAGCTGCTCGCCGTGAGGATGACCGCGTTCGAGACAAGGTAGGTGGTGACGACCCAGGTGGCTTCGTCCGCGCTCACGGCCATGCCGCCGGCGATGTAGGGAAGCGCGACATTGGCGATCGTCGTATCGAGCACTTCCATGAAGGTTGCGACCGAGACGACGACCGCGATGGCCCAGGGGTTGGCGGGCGGCGCCCTGCTCACAGCGCCGCCCGCAGCCGCTCATAAAGCGACGGGCGCGGATCGACGCGCACGACCGGCACGACGGACATGCCGGGGCCGAGCGCCACATCGGTCGGCGGATGGTCGAAGATGATCTTCACCGGCACGCGCTGCACGATCTTCACATAATTGCCGGTGGCGTTTTCCGGCGGCAGCAGCGAGAAGGCCGCGCCGGAGCCGGGCTGAATGCTCGCCACGCGCCCCTCCAAAGGGCGGCCCGGATAGGCGTCGATGTCGATCCGCGCTTTCTGGCCGACGCGCATGTTCGCGAGCTGGGTCTCCTTGTAATTCGCCGTGACCCAGATGTCGTCGGGCACGAACATGGCGAGCGCGGCGCCGGCCTGGGCGTATTGCCCCACCGCCGCCGTCAGCCGCACTACGCGGCCGCTTTGCGCGGCGACGACCTGCGTGTAGTCGAGATTGAGTTCGGCCTGCCGCGTCTCCGCCTCCGCCTCGCGCAGATTTGCTTCCGCGGTCTGTCGCTGCGCGGCGATGGAGCCGACCTGCGCTTTCGCTGCGGCGACGCCCTGCTGCGCGCGGTTGCGGCTCGATTGCTGCTGTTGCAAGGTCGACGTCGCCTGCTGCTCGCGCTGCACAGTGCCGGAGCCGCGTTGCGCGAGTTCGCGGGAGCGGGCGGCTTCCTGCTGCGCGAAACGCAAGGCGGCCTCGGCCTGCGCGACCTCGGCGCGCGACTCGCCGACCTGCGCGCGCTGCGAGGCGACCTGCGCGCCGAGATTCTGCAAAGTCGAGCGCGCCGCGGCCTCCTGCGCCTGCGCGCGCTCGAACGCGATGCGATAGTCGCGCGGATCGATCACCGCGATGACATCTCCCTTGGCGACATGCTGATTGTCTGTGACGCGGACCTCGGTCACATAGCCGGAAACTTTCGGCGCGACGGCGAACTGGCGCGCGTCGACAAAGGCGTCGTCCGTCTCCTCGAAACGACGCGAATGGTCCCAATAGAGATAAGCAGCGCCCGCGAGCAGAAGCAGCAAAAGCGCGGAAAGCGCCCACAAAAAGGGATGGCGCCGCCAGAAGGGCGCGGCTTCCTCGGCCGACACGGCCTCGGGGGCGCCCGCCTCTCGGGGTGCGACCGCCTCGCGCTGCAAGGGCGCGAGGCGCTGCGTGTCTGCCGTCGCCATCGCCTGAACGATCCAGAGCCAAGATACAGGGTCCTTGCCGGACAGAGACCTGCATCTAGGGCTCGGAGCCGAAATGTCAGGCGGCGAGCCTCGCTTTACAGGCCCAGCGCCAGCCGGCCGGGATCCTCCAGCGTCTCCTTGACGCGCACGAGGAAAGTCACGGCCTCCCTTCCGTCGACGATGCGATGATCGTAGGAAAGCGCCAGATACATCATCGGGCGGATTTCGATCTTTCCGTCAACCGCGACGGGGCGCTCCTGGATCTTGTGCATGCCGAGAATGCCGGATTGCGGCGCGTTCAAAATCGGCGTCGACATCAGCGAACCGTAGACGCCGCCATTGGAGATGGTGAAAGTGCCGCCCTGCAGATCGGAAATGTCGAGCGCGCCGTCGCGCGCCTTCTTGCCGAGCGCCGCGATGCTCTTCTCGATCTCCGCGAGCGACAGGCGGTCGGCGTCGCGCACCACGGGGACCACGAGTCCCTTGTCCGTGCCGACCGCGACGCCGATGTGGCAGAAGCGCTTATAGATGACGTCCGTCCCGTCGATCTCGGCGTTGACGGCGGGAATCTCTTCGAGCGCCTGGCAGCAGGCCTTCACGAAATAGCCCATGAAGCCGAGCTTCACGCCATGCTTCTTTTCGAAGAGCTCCTTGTATTTGCTGCGCTGCGCGATCAGCATTGACATGTCGACCTCATTGAAGGTCGTGAGCATGGCCGCGACGTTCTGCGCTTCCTTCAGGCGGCGCGCGATGGTCTGACGCAGCCGCGTCATCTTCACGCGCTCCTCGCGCGCGGCGTCCTCCTGCGGGACCGGCGCGCGGGGCGCCGGCGGCGGCTCGACACGCGCTTCCGTCGCCGGCCCGGCGGCAGGGGCGGGGGCGCGCGCGGCGAAGTCGATCACGTCGGATTTGAGCGCCTGCCCGCGTTTGCCGGAGCCCGCGACCTGCGACACGTCTACGCCCTTCTCGGCGGCGATCTTGGCGGCGGCGGGCGAAGGCGGCATGGTCGCGACGGGCGCCGAAGCGGGCTGCGGCGCCGCCGCGGCCGATGCGGGCGCAGGTTGAGCGGCGGGTTTGGCGGCGGGCGCCGGAGCCGGCGCGGCGGCGCCGGGCGTGATCTGGCCGAGCAGCGCGCCGGGCGTCACCGTCTCGCCTTCCTTGGCGACGATCTCGGCGAGCACGCCGGCGGCGGGCGCGTTCACTTCGAGGGTCACCTTGTCGGTCTCGAGTTCGGCCAGGGCCTCGTCGGCGCGCACCGCGTCGCCCGCCTTCTTGAACCAACGGCCGATCGTCGCCTCGGTGACGGATTCGCCGAGAGCGGGAACGCGAATTTCAGTCATGCTTCATCGTCCTTGGCGGCGTCTGCTCCCTCTCCCCGCAAGCGGGCAGGGGGAAAACTAGGCCCCGAAAGCGTCGTCCAGAAACGCCTTCAATTGCGCGAGATGCTTCGACATCGTGCCCGCCGCGGTGGAGGCGGAGGCCGGACGCCCGACATAGCGCGCGCGCTTCATCCTGCCGTTCACCTGTCCGAGCACCCATTCGAGATAGGGCTCGACGAAGAACCAGGCGCCCATATTCTTGGGCTCCTCCTGGCACCAGGCCACGTCGGCGTTCTTGAAGCGCGACAGGGCGGTGACGAGGCTCTTCAGCGGGAAGGGATAGAGCTGCTCGACGCGCAGCAGATAGACGTCGTCGATCCCGCGCTTCTCGCGATCTTCGAGGAGGTCGTAATAAATCTTGCCGCTGCACAGCACGACGCGGCGGATCTGCTCGTCCGGCTTCAAAATCGCGGTCTCGTGCGTCTCGCCGTCATCCAGCAGGATGCGCTGGAAGCTCGACGCCATGCCCATCTCGCCGAGCCGCGAGACGCAGCGCTTGTGGCGCAGCAGCGACTTCGGCGCCATGAGGATGAGCGGCTTGCGCATGTTGCGGTGAAGCTGGCGGCGCAGAATGTGGTAGTAATTCGCCGGCGTCGAGCAATTCGCGACCTGCATATTGTCTTCGGCGCAGAGTTGCAGATAGCGCTCGAGGCGCGCGGAGGAGTGCTCCGGCCCCTGCCCTTCATAGCCATGCGGCAGCAGGCAGACGAGGCCGGACATGCGCAGCCATTTGCGCTCGCCCGCCGACAGGAACTGGTCGAAGATCACCTGCGCGCCATTGGCGAAATCGCCGAACTGCGCCTCCCAGAGCACGAGCGCGTTGGGCTCGGCGAGCGAATAACCATATTCGAAGCCGAGCACCGCCTCTTCCGAGAGCATCGAATTGATGACCTCGAACCGGCCCTGATCGGGCGAGAGGTGATCGAGCGGAATGTAGCGGGCCTCGGTCTCCTGGTCAATCAGCACGCTGTGGCGCTGCGAGAAGGTGCCGCGCTCGCTGTCCTGGCCCGAGAGGCGCACATTGTAGCCCTCCTCGAGCAGCGTGCCGAAGGCGAGCGTCTCCGCGGTCGCCCAGTCGATCGCCGTCCCCCCTTCGATCGCGCTGCGGCGGTTGTCGAGAAAGCGCTGAATCGTGCGATGCAGCTTGAAGTCCGGCGGAACCGTGGTGAGCTTGGCGCCGAGCTCGCGCAAGGATTCAAGCGGCGCTCCCGTCTTGCCTTTTCGCTCGTCCTCCGTCGCCTGATAGCCGGGCTTCAGACCCGCCCAGCGGCCGTCAAGCCAGTCGGCCTTGTTCGGCTTGTAGGACAAGCTCGCTTCGAACTCCGCTTCGAGCCGCGCGCGCCATTCCTCCTTCATCTTGTCGGCGTCGGCCTTGGAGAGCTGGCCCTCCGCCGCGAGCTTCTCGCCGTAAAGATCGAGCGTCGTGCGATGCGCGCGGATCTTCTTGTACATCAGCGGCTGGGTGAAGCCCGGCTCGTCGCCTTCATTGTGGCCGAACCGGCGGTAGCACCACATGTCGATGACGACGGGCTTCTGGAACTGCTGTCGGAACTCCGTCGCGACGCGGGCCGCGAACACCACCGCCTCGGGATCGTCGCCGTTCACATGGAAGATCGGCGCCTCGACCATCTTCGCGACATCCGACGGATAGGGCGAGGAGCGCGAGAAGCGCGGATAGGTGGTGAAGCCGATCTGGTTGTTGATGATGAAATGCACCGAGCCGCCGGTGCGATGGCCCTTGAGGCCGGAGAGCCCGAAGCACTCGGCCACGACGCCCTGGCCCGCAAAGGCCGCGTCGCCGTGGATGAGCAGCGGCAGCACCACGCGGCGGTCGCCGCCATGCTGATCCTGCTTGGCGCGCACCTTTCCGAGCACCACCGGATCGACGATTTCGAGATGCGAGGGATTGGCTGTGAGCGAGAGATGCACCTTGTTGCCGTCGAACTCGCGGTCCGACGAGGCGCCGAGGTGATATTTGACGTCGCCGGAGCCTTCCACCTCGTCGGGGAGGAAGGAGCCGCCCTTGAATTCGTGGAAAAGCGCCCTGTGCGGCTTGCCCATGACCTGGCAGAGAACGTTGAGGCGGCCGCGATGGGCCATGCCGAGGACGATCTCCTTCACGCCGAGAGCGCCGCCGCGCTTGATGATCTGCTCCAGCGCCGGAACCATCGCCTCGGCGCCGTCGAGGCCGAACCGCTTCGTGCCCGTATATTTGACGTCGAGGAATTTCTCGAATCCTTCCGCCTCGACGAGCTTGTTGTAGATGGCGCGCTTGCCCTGATCGGTGAAGAAAATCTCCTTCTTCGGGCCTTCGATGCGCGCCTGCAGCCAGGCCTTCTCATCCGGATTGGAGATATGCATGAATTCGAAGCCGATCGGGCCGCAATAGGTGCGGCGCAGGATCGTGACCATCTCGAAGACGCTGGCGTATTGCAGGCCGAGCACGCCGTCGATGAAGATCTTGCGGTCGTAATCCTCGTCGGTGAAGCCATAGGTCTCGGGGTGCAGCTCGCCATGGTCGTGGCGCTGCTCGAGACCGAGCGGATCGAGATTGGCGTGAAGATGGCCGCGCATGCGATAGGCGCGGATCATCATGAGCGCGCGCACCGAATCGCGGGTCGCGCGCCGCACCACGTCGGCGGTGACCGCCGTCGGCGGAGGAACGGGGACGCCCTTGGGCGCCGCCCTGGGCGCCGGGGCCGGATAATCGCCCGCGAGCGCGCTCACCCATTCGCCATTCGCGGTCGGCGGCCAATCGGGGCGCGCCCAGGAGGGGCCGGAGACCGGCGCGGCGCCGGGAACGGCGCCCATTTCGGAGAAAAACCTGGCCCATTCCGGGCTGACCGAGGACGGATCGGCCTCATAGGCGTCCAGGAGGCTCTCAATATAAGCGGCGTTTGCGCCCTGGAGAAATGAAGTGGTTGCGAAGCCGTGATTTTGCGCAGAACGCGGGCCGCCGGGAGCCGCCGGTCCGGCCACGCCATCAGTTTCAAGACGCGCCATAATTCTCGCTTCTCTTGAAGCCGAGGGCGGCGCATCAGCGGGTTCGCCGCCCGCCGCCGAAGGCTTGTTTGGGGGCGCCGCCAAAAGCGGCGACGCCCTTAATCTAAGTTCTCCGAGGCGGCAAAGAAGGGCGCAGCAGCGCCTAACCTTTAAGCACCTCGACCAACGTCTTGCCCAGACGGGCGGGAGACGGCGACACGCGAATGCCGGCCGACTCCATCGCCGCGATCTTGCTCTCGGCGTCGCCCTTGCCGCCCGAAATAATGGCGCCGGCATGGCCCATTCGGCGGCCGGGAGGCGCCGTGCGGCCGGCGATGAAGCCCACCACGGGCTTCATGCGACCGCGTCTGGCCTCGTCTTTCAAGAATTGGGCCGCTTCTTCTTCCGCCGAGCCGCCGATCTCGCCGATCATGATGATCGACTTGGTCGCCTCGTCGGCGAGGAACAGCTCCAGCACCTCGATGAAGTCGGTGCCCTTGACGGGATCGCCGCCGATGCCGACGGCCGAGGTCTGGCCGAGGCCCTCGCGGGTGGTCTGGAAAACGGCCTCATAGGTGAGCGTGCCGGAGCGCGACACGACGCCGACCGAACCGCGCGAGAAGATGTTGCCCGGCATGATGCCGATCTTGCTCTCGCCGGCGGTGACGACGCCGGGGCAGTTGGGGCCAATGAGGCGGGATTTGGAGCCCGAGAGCGAGCGCTTGACGCGGATCATGTCCTGCACCGGCACGCCCTCGGTGATGCAGACGATCAGCGGGATCTCGGCGTCGATCGCCTCGCAGATGGCGTCGGCCGCGCCCGGCGGCGGGACGTAGACGACCGAGGCCTCGGCGCCTGTCTTCTCCCGGGCCTCGGCCACCGTGTCGAAGACGGGGAGATCCAGATGCGTGGAGCCGCCTTTGCCCGGGGAGACGCCGCCGACCATCTTGGTTCCATAGGCGATCGCCTGCTCCGAATGGAAAGTGGCGGTCTTGCCGGTGAAACCCTGGGTGATGACTTTGGTGTTCCTGTCGATCAGCACGGACATGCAGCGATTCCTAAAGAGAACGGGCGGCGCGAGGAAAGCGCGAGCGTCCCGCTCGCCCCCAGGGGAGAGCTGGCCTCGCGCCGCCAAACTATTGGGAAGATCGCCCGCTTACAAGGCGGAAAGCGCCCGGAAGATGCGCATGCGGCAAGGGGACGCGATTCGACTGGCGGCAGCCGCGACCGCCTGTCATATATTCTGAACTGGACTTGGCCGCACCCGAGGCTACTCTCGTCGTAATGACCAGAAATACAAAGACGCGCCACGCGCCACCGGGAAGTTGGGCGTTACAAGACGCGAAGGCCCGCTTCAGCGAGCTCGTTCGGCGCGCAACGCGCGAAGGCCCCCAGCACATCACCGTTCACGGCCGCGAAGAGGTCGTCGTGGTGTCCGCCGAGGAATTCAGGCGACTCAGCGGAGCGAAGACGGGCGGGACTCTGATCGAGGCCATGCAGGCTTCCCCCTGCCGAGACGTCGAGCTCGCGCCGGATCGCGGTCCGATGCCGGTGCGCCGCGTCGATCTATGACCGGATGGCTTCTGGATACGAATGTTCTTTCTGAGCTGCGCCGCGCGAGGCCGGAACCGAAAGTTCTCTCCTTCGTCGCCGAGCAGGCGCTGGAATTGCTTTATGTCAGCGAGGTCAGCTTCGCGGAAATCCGTTTCGGAATCGAATGCATTCAGGACGCCGCGCGTAGAGCCGAACTGAATGACTGGTTGGGCCATAGCGTTCGCCCGTTGTTTGCGGGAAGGTCGCTCGCCGTCAGCGAGGACGTCATGTTCAAGTGGCGGCTGCTCGTGGAGGATGGCCGAAAGGCGCGACACACATTTTCTCAGCCCGATCTCAAAATCGCAGCCACGGCGCTGCAATATGGGCTTACGCTGGTCACGCGAAATACGCGCGACTTCGAGCGGGCGCGGATTCCCACTCACGACCCTTGGGCGTGACATTCGCCACTGACGCAAAAAGCCGGCGGGGTCGCCCCGCCGGCTCATAAACCTCAGGCAGCGTCCCGCCTTACGCCGTGGTCGCGCCGAGGCTCGACACCTCGACCTTCACGCCCGGACCCTGGGTCGAGCTGATGGCCACGCGCTGGATATAGGTGCCCTTGGCGCCGGCAGGCTTGGCCTTGGCGACGGCGTCGACGAAGGCCTTGATGTTCTCGACGAGCTTGCCGTCGTCGAAGGAGGCTTTACCGACCGTGCCCTGCACGATGCCGGCCTTCTCGACGCGGAACTCGACGGCCCCGCCCTTGGACGCCTTGACCGCCGCGGCGACGTCCATGGTCACCGTGCCGACCTTCGGGTTCGGCATCATGCCGCGCGGGCCCAGCACCTTGCCGAGACGGCCGACGAGCGGCATCATGTCCGGGGTGGCGATGCAGCGATCGAATTCGATCGTGCCGCCAAGCACCGTGTTGACAAGGTCGTCCGCGCCGACGACGTCCGCGCCGGCGGCCTTCGCCTCGTCCGCCTTGGCGCCGCGCGCGAAGACGCCGACGCGCAGCGTGCGGCCCGTGCCGTTCGGCAGATTGACCACGCCGCGGACCATCTGGTCGGCATGCTTGGGGTCGACGCCGAGATTCATGGCGATTTCGACCGACTCGTCGAACTTGGCCGTCGCGCGCGAACGCACGAGCTTCACAGCCTCGTCGATCCCGTAGAGCTTGGTGCGCTCGACGCCCTCGCGGGCCTTCTTGATACGTTTTCCGACATGCGCCATGGTCTTACTCCACCACCTGGAGGCCCATCGCGCGGGCCGAGCCTTCGATCATCGACATTGCGGACTCGATCGAGGCGCAGTTGAGATCGACGAGCTTCTTCTCGGCGATCTCGCGAATCTGCGCCTTGGTCACCTTGCCGACGACGTTGCGGCCAGGGGTCTTCGAGCCCGACGCCGGCTTCTTGCCGATCTTGAGGCCAACGGCCTTCTTCAGGAAGAAGGAGACCGGCGGCTGCTTCATCTCGAAGGTGAAGGAGCGGTCCTGATAGGCGGTGATGATGACGGGGATCGGCGTCCCCTTCTCCATCTGCGCCGTCTTGGCGTTGAACGCCTTGCAGAACTCCATGATGTTGAGGCCGCGCTGGCCGAGCGCGGGACCAATCGGCGGCGATGGGTTCGCCGCGCCGGCCGGCACCTGCAGCTTTATGTAGCCGGCAATTTTCTTCGCCATTTGCTTTCTCCAACGAATGACGCTCGGCGGACCTTAAAGGTCGACCGGCGCCGGTTGCAGTTCGTGGTCCGCTCCGTTCTCCCCGATGGCGCCGGGGCGAAGCCGCCACGTTTTCTCCCTCTCCCCGCAAGCGGCGAGAGGGAATAACGTCAAACCTTCTCTACCTGCCCGAACTCCAGCTCCACCGGCGTCGGACGACCGAAGATCGACACCGCGACCTTGAGGCGCGAGCGGGCTTCGTCCACTTCCTCCACCAGGCCGTTGAAGGAGGCGAAGGGACCGTCGGCGACGCGCACCGTCTCGCCGACCTCGAAGCTGATCGTGGGCTTGGGGCGCTCGACGCCCTCGGCGACCTGGCCCTTGATGCGCATCGCCTCCTCTTCGGAGATCGGCATCGGCTTGTTGTCGGCGCCGAGAAAGCCCGTAACCTTCGGCGTATTCTTGATGAGCGAGAAGACCGGGTCGGTCAGGTTGCACTTCACCAGCACGTAACCGGGAAAGAATTTGCGCTCGGTCGAGACCTTGCGTCCGCGGCGCACTTCGACGACCTGCTCGGTTGGAACGAGGATCTCCTCGAAAGCGTCGGCGAGACCCCGCTGCGCGGCGCCCTCGCGGATCGATTCCGCGACCTTCTTTTCGAAGTTCGAATAAGCGTGGACGATATACCAGCGCATAGCCATGGGGCGCGCTCAGCTCCTGAAATGGATTACTGGCCGACTCGCAGCAGCAGGCCGACGCCGAAGCGCAGGGCCGAATCGACG
This sequence comes from Methylocystis sp. JAN1, assembly GCF_052186135.1. Taxonomy (GTDB): domain Bacteria; phylum Pseudomonadota; class Alphaproteobacteria; order Rhizobiales; family Beijerinckiaceae; genus Methylocystis. Next base: position 3,992,982 of record NZ_CP181499.1, read on the forward strand.
AGAACGAAGAAAAGGCTCGCGAAGAGCACCATGAGGATAACGAGGCCGGTCGTGATCATGGTCTCGCGGCGGGTCGGCCAGGTGACCTTGCCCGCCTCGGCGCGGACTTCCTGCAGGAACGTAAACGGGTTGACCATCTCGCTTGCCCGATCTTCCTCTTGGCGGCTTTGGCGACGCAACAGGGACGCCCGGCCGCAAAACAGTCGCGGCGCGGACCTTCCGGTCACGCGCCACGTTGGCTCGCCTTATAGCGGGTTAAGGACGCAACGCCAAGGGGAATCTCAAAGGGCGATCTCGATGAGAATCTCTGGCGCGGAATCTCGCGGGAGCCGCGCCCGGCCATTGCCCCGTCGCCGGCTCACCGATTAAGACTATCGCGCATTCCCGCGGATTCGCCCAGCCGATTTGGAGGAAAACATGCGGTTCGCTCCCTTCCTTGCCGCCGGCCTCGCCGCCTCGGTCGCGGCCTGCAACGCCAGCCGCCAGCCTCCGCCCGCGATCGACGCCGTCGGCGCGCCCCGCCCCGCCCCGTCGAGTCTCCCGCTGCCCGAGGGCGCCGGCTGCTCCGGCTCGGTCAATCGCTACAGGGCGGTGATCGAGAACGACCTCTCCATGGGGCACGTCAATCAGGGCGTCTACAACCAGATCCAGGGCGAGATTTCCGAGGCCGCCTCCGCCTGCGCCGCAGGCCAGGACGCCAAGGCGACTTCGCTCGTGCGCGCCTCCAAGGCCCGACACGGCTACCCCGGCGGCTGAGGGCGGGAAAGCGACACGAAAGCGACAGGCGGCGCGAAAGCGACAGGAAGGTACGAAAAACGCCGCCGCAACAGTCTGGAAATTATCCAGATTGCGCCCCTTTGACGGCCGCGCTGCTGGTCCCTACGTTGCTTGTCGAAAGCATTCGGCAAGGAATGAGACGAGCAGATGAACAGGTTTACGGCGACGGTTTTGATTTTCGTCACGGGATTCGCGGGCGCGGCTTCGGCCGAGAGCTACATGCTCACGATCAAGGATCATAGATTCGATCCCGCCGAACTCAGCATCCCCGCCGATAAGGCGGTGACGCTCGTCGTCAAAAACCTGGATGCGACGCCCGAGGAATTCGAGTCGAAGCCGTTCCGCATCGAGAAGGTCGTCCCCGCCAATAGCGAGGCGAGCTTCCAGTTGCGAGCGATGAAGCCCGGCCGCTACAAGTTTTTCGGCGAGTTCCACGAGGACACCGCCAAGGGCGAGGTGGTCGTCGAATAATGCTGGGCGCGCTGATCATCGTCTTTCGCGAGGCCATTGAAGCCGGCCTCATCATCGGCATCGTCGCGGCGGTGACGCGCGGCGTCGCCGGCTCGCGGGGCTTCATCGCGGGCGGCGCGGCTGCGGGCGCGCTCGGCGCGCTGATCGTCGCGGCTTTCGCCGAGCAGCTTTCCAAGGCCTTCGCGGGCAGCGGACAGGAGTTCTTCAACGCCGGCGTGCTGATTCTCGCCGTCGTGATGCTGGCCTGGCACAACATCTGGATGGCGAAGCACGGGCGCGAAATGGCGCAGGAGCTTTCCGCCGTCGGCAAGGCGGTGGCGAGCGGCGACCGCACGCTCTTCGCGCTCGCGACCGTTGTCGGTCTCGCCGTGCTGCGCGAGGGCTCGGAAGTCGCGCTGTTTCTCTATGGCGTGCTGGCTTCGGGCGAATCCGGCGCAAGCGTGCTCATCGGCGGCGTCGCCGGCCTTGCGCTCGGCGCGCTGACCAGCGCCGCGACCTTTTTCGGCCTCGTGTCGATCCCGCCGAAGAAGCTCTTCGCGACGACGACGGCGCTCATCACCCTGCTCGCGGCGGGTCTCGCGGCGCAGGCCGTCGCCTTTCTGCAGCAGGCGGGCGCGATCACGACGCTCACCGACACGCTGTGGGACACGTCCTGGCTTCTCTCCGACAAGAGCATCCCCGGCCGCGTGCTGCATACGCTCATCGGCTATGCCGACCAGCCTTCTCAAATGCAGGTCGTGGTCTATGCGCTGACCATCGCCGCGATCATTGCGGCGACGAAGCTCGTCACGATGAGCCCGCCGCCTCCAATGCGGGCGCCGGCGGAGTAAAGGCTCCAGATATGCGCCCCTAGCCGCATGCCGTCCATTGCCGTCCAGAGGGCGGTGAGCGCGGCCCCCGTTTTCACGGGGAGAGGGAATAAACCCCGCCTCCCTCTTCCCGCTGCGGGGAGAAGGTTGGGGCGAGGAGCGGGCGACATTTGGCGAGGCGAGAAATCTCGCTCCAGATTTCTGCGGGCGAAAATCGTCGCGCTCAATCCCGCGCCGTAATATCGATCTTCTTGATCACCCGCGCGGGCTCCGGCCGCACAAGATCGACCGACAGCAGCCCGTTCACCAGATCGGCGCCGAGCACCTGCATGCCCTCGGCGAGCAGGAAGGCGCGCTGGAACTGACGCGCGGCGATGCCGCGATGCAGGAAATGGCGCTCGCGGTCGTCCACCTGGCGGCCTCGGATGACGAGCTGGTTTTCTTCGAGCGATACATCCAATTGGTCGCGCGTAAAACCCGCGACGGCGAGCGTGATGCGCAGGCGCTCGGGCTCGGTCTCGCTGCGCGGAATGCGCTCGATATTGTAAGGGGGATAGCCGTCCGTGCCGCTGCGCGCGACCCGGTCCAGCGCCCGTTCGATTTCGTCGAAACCGAGGAGAAACGGCGAATTGAGCGGGGGACGCGACATGTGATGAAGCCCTTTTGGCGCCTCGAACCTTGCGGGACCCGCGAACGGCGTCCCGCGAAAGTTTATGGCCGAGCGCGCCGACGCAATCAAGCGGGAACGCGCGCGCCATTGACGCAAGCCCTGCCGGCCCCCATTTGCGGTCAATCCTTTCCGCGCGGGACCATAATCATGCGCGTTCTCACCCTGCGTCTCGCCTTTTGCGCCGTCGCGCTCGCGCCCTTCGGCGCGCGGGCGGAGGAAACGCCCTCGATCGTCGCGCCCGAAGGCGACCGCTTCACGTTACAGCCCGCCGAAGGCGGCTTTCTGCGCATGAACAAGGAGACCGGCGCGGTCTCGTTCTGCACGGTGAAGGACGACATCGCGTCCTGCCGCCTCGGCGCCGATGAGCGCGCGGCGTTAGAGGCCGAGATCGAGCGCCTGCGCGCCGAGAACGCCCGGCTTAAACTGGCGAGCCCCGCCCCGCCGCCCTCGACGCTGCCCAGCGAGCGGGAGTTCGAGCGGGCCATGAGCTTTACCGAGCGCTTCCTGCGCCGCATAATGCGCCTCTTCAAGGAAGAAGCGCCCTCCGGAGGCAGCCTGTGACGAAAGCGACGGCGCGCCCATGATCGATCAGGGACCTTTCGCCAACTGGCCGAATCTCGATAAAAAGCCGCCGCGTCCCGAGCGCGAATATTTGATCCTTGCCGGCTCTTCCGGAAACGAACCCAACAGGGAACATTCTATGGCGTCCAAGAACGCGCTCGAAGATTTTCTCGGCGGCTCGCCGCTCAATGTCGCCGTGCGGCTCTTTTTCATTTCGCTCGTCGTCGGCGCGCTGCTCATGTGGCTGGACATCCGGCCCATGGACATCATCCGCGGCATTCAGGCTTTCTTCGACCGCATCTATCGGCTCGGCTTCGACGCCGTGCGCGAGCTTGCGAGCTATGTGGTCGCCGGCGCGGCGATCGTCATCCCCGCCTGGTTCGTGCTGCGGCTCCTGAACATGGGCGGGCGCAAATGAAGCGCCCCGCCTCCGTCCCTATCGCCGTCTAATCGAGGACGTCAGATCCGGGTCGTCCGCCGCAGAATCGTCGCGGCGCGGCGGCGGCGGGACGTCCGGGACGTTGATCGGCCCGAGCGAGTCTCCGCCCTCGAAGGCGGCCGTCGGCGGCTTGCCCGTCGTGTCGTTATCCGTCTCCTCGCCCATGATCGGCCGGGCGTTCTGCATCGCGACGAGCGGCGACTGATCGGGCGGCGGCAGCGTCTCCTGCGGCGCGGGCTTGCAGATGGAGCGCCCGGAGCGGCCATGCTGCGCGAGATCCACATGGATATGATTGTAGTGGAAGGCGTTGGAGCCCGGCGACAACACGGTGGAGAAGTGCTCGCAGGAGCCGCGATGCACGTCCATCAGGAAGGCGCGCGCCTGCTCGTCGCCGCGCCACCAGTCGCGAACGAGCGTGATCTGCCTTCCGTCCTCCAGCACGAATCCGCCAATGTCGAGCGCATTGCCGAAAGAGTGCTCGGAGAGCTGCGCGCCGCGCTGATTGTTCATGCCCCGGCAGGCGTAGGAGCCCATCGAATCGATGCGCACGACGCGTTGGCCGAAGCGCGCCTGCGCGGCGGGCTGCACCGTGTCGGCGACCCAGGATTCGAGTTCGGCGACCATGGGGCAGTCGAGCGTCGCGGTTGAGTTGAACGCCACGGCGCCGCTTTGCAGCGCCGCCACCTTGAAGGGCCTTGTGAGCCCGCAAATGCCGGGCCCCTCGACCTCATTCGCCAGCGCGATCCATTCGGAGGGACGCACGCGCTTTTGCGCGATGCAGGCGTTTTCGGCCTGCGCGCGCCAGGCCGGGCGCTGGGGCTTGAACGGCGCGGAACAGCTCGCGAGCATCGCCGCGAGCAGAAGCGGGAAATATATGGCGCGGCCGAACATGCCGCGCAGGATGACAAAGGGTCCGTTAACCGGAGGTCGAAAAGTTTAGTTAATTACGGAATATTCTTCGGCCGTATCCGCCGGGTTTCATAAAGAAATGCGGCCGGCGCCCGGCCGGCCGCTGGGGAGGACGCTTTCAGCGCCTCATTCACGCATTGCCCTTGCGGGCCCGCATGAAGCTTTCGAACTCGTCCTTGTCCTTGGCGCGACGCAGCTCCGCGATGTGCTCGGCGAATTCGCGCTCGGCCTCGGCGAGCTTGCGGCGCTCCTCTTCGAGGCGGGCGAGTTCGCCCTCCCGCCATTCGTCGAAGGCGACATTGCCGGTCGAGCGCATGAAGGACGGTCCCGCCCAGCCGCGCCCGCTCTCGCGCGCCGCGTCGCCGAAAGCGCTTTTGACCTTCGCGCCCTGCTCGGCGGCGAAGGAGAACAGATCGCCCTCATAGCCGAAGCTCCTGCCCCACAGCTTCAGGAGCAGCAGCGCCAGCCCGATCGGCCAGAAGATGAAGAAGCCGATGACGACGGCCGCGACTTCGAACGGCCTCCAATGCGCGCATCCGCCGTGGCGTCCCCAGCCATGGTGTCCCCAGGGGGAAGAGGACATTCGGGCATTCCGATCGCAGCTCATGTTTGGCTCCATTTGGCGCTCGGCCCTGGTCTCCCGGCGGCCGATGTAAATGTTATACACATTAACATCGGAATTCGCAAGGAGCGGGGGCGAAACCGGAGATTTTCGCCCCGGCTCGCCGCATATCGGGGGCGGACGGGCGGCTTTCAAGAAGCGTCCGGCTCGCAGCTCAAAATCCAGGTGCGGTCGCAAAAGGCGACATAGATGCGCTCCTGCCCAAGCGCCTGGCCGAGCTCGATCGCCAGTTCGTCGAGCATGGCCTCGATCTCCGCGTCGGAGAGCGAGCCGAGATAGGCGTGCACCGCCTCGCCGGTGAAGATCGCGACCGGCTCGCGATCCGAGCCTACCGTCCCGTCCGGCCTGGGCCAGGCGTAAGTGACCTCGGCGCGCGCCGCCATGCCGGAAAGCGCCGGCTTGCCCGCCTCCACCCGCCGCCGCATCCAGCGCCGCGCCGTGCGCACGGCCTCCGAGACGTCATAGACGCGCCCCTCGGGATCCCACCCCTCGCGCAGCCCCACGGTGATGCGGAAATCACGCCGCGGGCCGTAGGAGCCGGGGACGCGGCGGTAGGGTGTCGCTTCGCTCATGCGGAGCAAGGTAAGGCGGGCGCGCGGGATGGGGAATTGAATCTTCGCTTTCGAGCTGGTCCGACTGCGTCGCCCCCACCCGTAATCCCTCCCCGCGAGGATCCCTCAATGAGAGGGTGAGAGTCGCTCACGCACCCGCGGCGATCTTGTAAAGCGCGAAAATCATCGCCCCATAAAAGCCCGTCGCCATGGTCATCGCGAGGATCTGCACAATGGCGCCTTCGAGATCGAAATCGCGGGACATCTCCGCCTCCGTTTTCTGGTTGGCGGGAAGTTAACGGAGACTCACAGCGGGGGGCGTGCGGGGGCGCACACTCCCATCATGCCCGCGCTTGTCGAAGCGCCGGAAATGGGAGACACGACGCCAACCGCCAAGACGGAGCCCCCGATGCCCCTCCCGCCTCACGATTATTTCGCCGCCGGCCTCGACGCCGATCCCGAGCTTGCCGCCGCCGTCAATGGCGAGCTCGCCCGCCAGCGCGACGGGATCGAGCTGATCGCTTCGGAAAACATCGTCTCGGCCTGCGTGCTCGCGGCGCAGGGCTCCGTGCTCACCAACAAGACCGTCGAGGGCGCGGCCTATGCGCGCTATTATGGCGGCGCGGAATTCGCCGACGCCGTCGAGACGCTCGCCATCGAGCGCGCGAAGAAGCTGTTCAATTGCCGCTTCGCGAATGTTCAGCCGCATTCGGGCTCAAACGCCAACGCCGGCGTGTTTCTGGGCCTGCTGAAACTCGGCGACCCCATCCTCTCCATGAATGTCGCGGCGGGCGGGCATATCAGCCATGGCCATCCCGCGACGCTCACCGGGCGCGATTACAGGATCGCGCATTACGGCGTGAATCGCGAGAGCGAGCGAATCGATCTCGACGAGCTGCGCGACCTTGCGCAGGCGTCGCGCCCCAGAGTGATCGTCGCCGGCGGCTCAGCCTATCCGCGCGCGATCGACTTTGCGGGACTGCGCGCGATCGCGGATGAAGTCGGCGCCTATCTTCTCGTCGACATGGCGCATTTCGCGGGGCTTGTTGCGACGGGGCTTTATCCGCATCCCTTTCCGCACGCCCATGTCGTGACGACGACGACCTATAAATCGTTGCGCGGCGCGCGGGGCGGCATGGTTCTGTGGAACGACGAGGCGCTTTCTTCGCGCATCAACGCCGGCATATTTCCCGGCGTGCAGGGCTCGGTGATGCTGCACGCCGTCGCCGGCAAGGCGGCGTGTCTGGGCGAAGCGCTGCGGCCGGATTTTCGCGCCTATAACGAAGCCGTGCTTGCAAATGCGCGCGCGCTGGCTGCGGCGCTTGCAAATCGCGGATTGCGCATCGTGACGAGCGGCACGGATATGGGGCTGGCGCTCGTCGATCTCGCTTCAACCGGCGTGACCGGCGACGTCGCCGCCAGGGCGCTGGAGAAGGCGGGGCTCGCGACGAACAAGAACATGATCCCCTTCGATCCGCGCCCGCCGGAGGCGCCTTCGGGCCTGCGGCTTTCGAGCAACGCCGGAACGACGCGGGGCTTCGGCGTTCCCGAATTTGAACGGATCGGCGACTGGATCGCCCGCATTGCGCGCAATCCGTCCGATATGCAGGCAATTCAGCAGGCGCGCCAGGAAGTGCTGGCGCTGTGCAGGGCTTTTCCTATTTACTAGGTGCTCACAAATTGCGGCGGTCATGGCTCCAGAATTCACGGCGCGCTTCGTTCAGTCGCTCGACAAGGTCGATGCGGCCCTATGGGACGCCTGCGCCAACCCGCCGACGCTCGCCGAGGAAGACGGCGAGCGCTTCAATCCGTTTGTCGCGCACGCTTTCCTGAGCGCGCTGGAGCGCTCGGGTTCGGTCGGCCCTCGAACGGGCTGGTCGCCGGCTCACCTGCTGGTGGAAGCGGCCGGCCGCCTCGTCGCCTGCGCGCCCGCCTATCTCAAGACGCACAGCCTCGGCGAATATGTCTTCGACCAGGGCTGGGCGCAGGCCTATGAGCGCGCGGGCGGCGCCTATTATCCGAAGGTGCAGGTGGCGGCGCCGTTCACGCCGGTGACGGGGCGCCGCCTGCTCGTCGCGCCTGACGCGCCCGAGGGCGCGCGCGCCGCCCTGATCGGGGCGCTGCGCGGCCTGCGCAAGGCCGCGCGGGCCTCCTCCATTCACGTCACCTATCCGACGCGCCGCGAGGCGGAGGCTTTGCGCGACGCGGGCTTCGCGCTGCGCGCCGGGGAACAGTTTCACTTTCTCAATAACGGCTATGCGAGCTTCGACGATTTCCTGAACGACCTCTCCTCGCGCAAGCGCAAGAGCGTGAAGCGCGAGAGGCGCGAGGCGCTTGCCGGCGGCCTCTCGATCGAGCGCCTCGTCGGCGCGGAGATAAGACCCCATCATTGGGACGCCTTTTTCGCCTTCTACATGGACACGGGCGCGCGCAAATGGGGACGGCCTTACCTCACCCGCGCTTTCTTCGATCTCATCGGCGCGGCGACGCCGGAGCGCATTCTGCTCGTCATGGTGAAGCAGGGCGCGGATTATGTCGCCGGGGCCATCAATTTTCTGGGCGACGACGCGATCTACGGCCGCAACTGGGGCGCGCTGATCGAGCGGCCCTTCCTGCATTTCGAGGTCTGCTATTATCAGGCGATCGACTATGCGATCCGGCGCGGCTACAGGCGCGTCGAAGCGGGCGCGCAGGGCGAGCACAAGCTCGCGCGCGGCTATCGCCCGGTCGTCACCTGGTCCGCGCATGATTTCGCGGATGCGGGCTTTCACGCGGCCATCGGCGATTATTGCCGGCGCGAGCGGGTCGCGCTGGAGGAGACGATCGTCGAACAGGAAGCCGCCCTGCCCTTTCGCAAGAACGACAAGGAGGAAACGATATGACCGACGCCCCCCGCCCGCCTTTGCCGCCCTTCACGCGCGAGACGGCGATCCAGAAGGTCCGCATGGCGGAAGACGCCTGGAATATGCGCGATCCCGAACGCGTCTCGCTCGCCTACACGATCGACTCCCGCTGGCGCAATCGCGCGGAATTTCCAACCGGACGGGCGCAGATCGTCGACTTTCTCAAGCGCAAATGGGCGCGCGAACTCGACTACCGACTCATCAAGGAGCTCTGGACCTTCGCGGACGCCCGCATCGCCGTGCGCTTCGCCTATGAATGGCGCGACGACGCGGGCGAGTGGTTCCGCTCCTATGGCAACGAGAATTGGGAGTTCGACGAGAATGGCCTGATGCGGTTGCGCTACGCCAGCATCAACGATCTGCCGATCCGGGAGGGCGAGCGCAAATATCGCTGGCCGCAGGGCCCGCGACCGGCCGACCATCCCGGACTTTCGGAGCTTGGCTTGTAGCGTCCGCCGCGGCGGCTCGGCCGTATAGCCTGGCGACATCTCCGCAACGCCATAGATAGGGGACACGCGGCTTCCGTTTTGGAATTGAGGATGGACAAGCTCTCCGCCATGAACATTTTCGCGAAGGTCGTCGCGCATGGCGGCCTTTCCGAAGCGGGGCGGCGGCTGGGCCTGACGCGCTCGGCTGTGAGCAAGGCGGTGATGGAGCTGGAGCGGACGCTCGACACGCGCCTGCTCGACCGCACCACGCGCAGCATCCGGCCGACCGAAGCCGGGCTCGCCTATTACGAACGCTGCGTCGAGATCCTCGGCGCCGTGGCGGAGACGGAGGCGGAGGTTTCGCGCCTGCACGCCGAGCCGCGCGGCCTGCTTAGAATCAACGCGCCGGTTTCCTTCGGGGCCGCCTATCTCGCTCCGGCGGTCGCCGATTTCATGACGCTCTATCCCAATGTCGACGTGCAGTTTACCGTCAACGATCGTTTCGTCGACCCGATCGAGGAAGGCTTCGACGTCACGATCCGCATCGCGGAGCTGGCGGATTCCAGCCTCATCGCGCGCAAGCTCGCCTTCGCAAGGCGCGCGCTCGTCGCGTCGCCCGAATATCTTGCGACGCATGGCGTTCCCGGAAAACCCGAGGATCTTGTCCGGCATCGCTGCCTCGTCTACGGCCATGCGGCGGCGGCGCCGAAATGGCGGCTACGGCGGGAAGGCCGGGAAATCGCCGTGCCGGTCGCGCCGCGCCTGACTTCCAATATCGGCGAGACGCTGCGGGCCGCCGCGCTTGCGGGACAGGGCGTCGCAAAACTGCCTTCCTTCCTCTTCGCCGAGGATGTCGCGGCCGGGCGGCTTGTCACCCTTCTGCCCGATTATCCGCCGACGGAGCTGGGCGTTTACGCTCTCTATGCGCCGAACCGCTATCTTGCGGCCAAAACCCGCCTCCTCATCGACCATCTGGCCGAGCGCTTTCGCGGCGCGCCGGAATGGGAGCAGCGCTGACCCGCGATCCGGAGTCTCGATCATGACCACCGTCCGCCTGTTGAACGACGACGAGCTTTCGCCGGAAGCTCAAGCAGTCTTCGCCGACATACGCGCGACGCGCGGCAGCGATTTCGTCAATAATTTCTGGCGCGCGCTGGCGCATGATCCCGCGACGCTGAAACGCACCTGGGAGAGCGTCAAGGCGGTGATGGCGCCGGGCGCGCTGGATCCGAAAGTGAAGGAGATGATCTATATCGCCGTCTCCGTCGCGCATGGCTGCCCCTATTGCATCCATTCGCACACGGCCGGCGCGCGGGCCAAGGGCATGACGGAGGCCGAATATGCCGAGCTTCTCGCCGTCATCGGCATGGCGTCTGAGACGAACCGCCTCGTGACGGCGCTGGGCGTGCCGGTCGACGAGGCGTTCGAGGTTCGGTGAGCGTCGGCCGGGCGCGCGCCTAGCGTCGCCGCGCGCTTTCGTTCAGGGCGGCATAGGGAATGATCGACCATTCCGGATTGTCGCAAACCCGCATGGCGCGCGCGAAGGAAGCGCCGACATAGAGGCCTTTCTCCGTGAGGCGCCAGGCCGGAAAGCTCCAGACCTCGGCGTCGGAATAGTTGCAGTCGTCGTCGCTCCTGGGCGCCTTCATTTCCTTCGGATAGAGTCGTTTGAGTAAAGTCACCAGCGCCGGCGCGAAAGTCTTGGAGCGATAGTCCAGCCAGGCGTCGGAGTCCTTTTGAGGGACGGGCCCCTTGCCGAATTTCAGCAGGTCGTCCAGTTCGATCTCCTTGCCCGTCCGCGCGTCGAAGCTATGCGCCTCCATTCCGGCGTCGGGATGCGCCGCGCCGGCGCAACTCCAGGACTCCTCGATGGCGAAGCTCACATAGGCGTCGGAAAGATAGGGCTTGTCGACGCTGACGTTTTCGAGCCCGGAACCGCCGTCGGAACTCGGGCAGCCAAAATATTCCGACACATTGGCCCATTGAATCTGCGCAAGCGCCTTGTTCATCGTCTCCATGACGGGCGCGGCATAGCCGCTTTCGACGCGGAACAGGCGGGCGCCGGTCGTCGGCTCGACATACCAGCGCAGATTCCTCCCTGCGACGGTTTCGAGTTTTTGCGGCTTCAGCGTCAGGCCGGAGAGGCGCATCTTCTCGTAGAGATCGATCCCCTCGCCGGCGTCGGCGGGGACGTCGACCGCCGCCTCCGGCCCGACGGCGCGCAACTGCACCGGCAGGGTCTTGCCCTTCGCCGTGGTCAGGCTGCCCGCATATCCCGAGCCGTCGGGCTTGAGGCTGAGCTTGTCTCCGGTGACGCCCGACTCGAGATGGATCACGCCCTTTTTCACGTCGCCGCCGAGATCGATATCGAACCGCCTGGCGCGATAGAAATAATTGCCCGAGACCGAGTCCTCCGACCGCTCGAGGGACAGGACGATCGGCGACGAACCGACGCTGCCTTCATAGACCCTGGCCGCCGGCGCGGCCTCCTTCGCGATGGCTTCGCCGGGAAGAAAACCCGACGCGAGCGACGCCAGAACGGCGAGCGAGATACGGAACATTTTTTCAACTCCGGGAAAGATTATTCGGATGGCGCCGCGGACGACGGCATGGGCCTGGCGGCAATGGTCGCTTGCGCAGCGCCAGTCTTCGCCCGTCTTTTCGTCGGCCGCACGCCGCCCGAAGTCGCTGCGGCCTTCACCCTGCCGCCCTGGCGAGCGCCGGGTGTTTCGCGCGCATGCGCGGCGCGCGTCGCGACGAAAAGAGGAACGAACATTCGAGATTTCACGACTCATTCTTCGCTGCAAATTTTCCTTGCCACGTCCAACCTTATCGCCCTTTCCCTCGAGAGACGATCCATGCGCGCACACGCGCGGCGCCGGCATCGCCGCCAGCCTCCTCAATGTCCCCGAGCTCCAGCGCGACAGCCGCCACCGGGGACATGACGCACCTTCACCGAAGCGATTGCTTTGCGCGAGAGCACATTGGCGCGCGACGGAGCCGGAGTCGCTGAGTTGGGAACAAAGCCCGCCGCGCGCGGATTTAACCGCCGCCCGGGCGGCGCATCTTCGCAGCCCGTCCGGTTCCAGTGGAGGAGGCCGATGGGGCGCTGGCTCATTTCCGCTCTCGCGCTCGCCGGCGGCTTCTGCTTCGGACAGTTCGCCAGCGCGCCGGCGGGCGGCGGCCGAACGGCGGAGCTCGAAGACATTCTGCGCGGCGTTCGCCTGCCGGAAGGCTTTTCGATCTCGCTCTACGCGCGCGTCCCCGGCGCAAGGACCATCGCCGTCGGCCCCAATGGGGACGCGATTTTTGTCGGCACAGGCGCGGAAAATCGGATCTATGCGCTCATCCCCGGACACGGCCGCGCCGAAAGCGTGAAAGCGATGCGGCTCGGGCTCAAGCTCGATCTGCCGCACGGGCTCTGCTTCTCGCCGGACGGAACGCTCTATGTCGCCGAACGCAACCGCATCGTCGCGATTCCCCATGCCGAGACGCAATGGCGCCGCCCGCGCGTCGTCATGGTGGTGAATCAGGGCGAGCTCGTTCCCCGATCCGAGGAAAGCAACGGCCATACGTTGCGCGTTTGCCGGGTCGGGCAGGACGAAAAGCTCTATGTCTCTCTCGGCCAGCCCTATGACGTGACGCCGCGGGGCAAGCTCGCGCTCTACGATCGAACCGGCGTCGGCGGCATTCTGCGCATGAATCTCGACGGCTCCGAGCGCGAGGTTTACGCACGCGGCCTCCGAAACTCGCTGGGCATGGATTTCAATCCCGCCGACGGGTCGCTGTGGTTCACCGACAATCAGTCGAACGAAATGGGCGACGACACGCCGCCCGGCGAACTTAATCGCGCGGATCGGGCGGGCCTGCATTTCGGCTTCCCCTGGTACGGCGGCGGCCACGCCCGCACGCCCGACTATGCCGGCGAGACGCCCCCGGCCGACGCGATCTTTCCGGAGGTCGAGGAAACCGCGCACGCCGCCGATCTCGGCATGGTCTTCTACACGGGGACGGCCTTTCCGAAGAAATATCGGGGCGGCGTCTTCTCGGCGCAGCACGGCTCGGTCACCCGCAGGGAGCCGGTCGGCGCGCGCGTGATGTTCACGCGGCCCGGCCCCGGCGGCAGAGGCGGCGTCAGCGAAGCTTTCGCGGAGGGCTGGAACAAGGGAGCCCTGCCTTATCTCGGCCGCCCGGTCGACGTGGCGCAGGGCCCGGACGGCGCGCTGCTCGTGACCGACGACCAGAACGGGGCGATTTATCGGATCGGCTACGGCCATACGATGGTCGCACGGGAGTGATTGTCTTGTTTTTGGATACAATGAGCGCCCGTTCGGGTGATTGCAATTGAACGCCTCGCCAATCATCTCAGGCGCACACGAGGCTCCACACAAGAGGTCGGGCATGCAGATGACGATCAGACGGGCCGACGCGCGCGGCGCGGCCAATTTTGGCTGGCTCGACAGCCGGCACAGCTTTTCCTTCGGCCACTATTTCGATCCCGCTCATATGGGCTTCGGCCCCTTGCGGGTGATCAACGAGGATCGCGTGGCTCCGGGCGGCGGCTTTCCCACCCACCCGCATCGCGACATGGAGATCATCTCCTATGTGCTCGACGGCGCGCTGGCGCATAAGGACAGTCTCGGCACGGGCTCGATCATCAGACCGGGGGACGTGCAGCGCATGAGCGCCGGAACGGGGGTCCGCCACAGCGAATACAACGCCTCGGACACGGACCCGGTGCATTTCCTGCAGATCTGGATTCTGCCGGAGCGCGAGGGCCTTGCGCCGGGCTATGAGCAGAAGCGTTTCGAGCCGCAGGAGAAGCGCGGACGCCTGCGCCTCATCGCCTCCCGCGACGGCCGGGAGGGCGCGATCGTCATCCATCGCGACGTCGATCTCTACGCGACCCTGCTCGCGCCCGGCGAGAGCGTGACGCATGCGCTTTCTCCCGGCCGCGCCGCCTGGGTGCAGGTCGCGCGCGGCGAGATCTCGATGAATGGCGAAAGCCTGGCGACAGGCGACGGCGCCGCCGTGAGCGATGCGGCCGAGCTGCGGCTCGAAGGACGCGCGGGCGCCGAGGCGCTCGTCTTCGACATGGCGATGTCGGAATCGGCCATGTGAAACTCGGCCATGTGAAACTCGGCCATGTGAGGCGGCGTGACATTTCCATTGACGCCGGCGCGCGGATTCTTAAGTCTCCGCGCGCCGGCGGCGGCGGCGTCGACTCGCGTCCCCCGCCGGAGCGCGCTGCGAAAAAGCGGAGGCCGGCTTTTCGCCTAAAAGCGCGCTCTTAACCTTTGGAATTGATCGCGCCGCCCGCGTTTGGGCAATTCGGCCCAAAACGCCGGGCGATCCAGGGGACGCGAAGGTGAACGGGGCTCCGTCGTTCTATTTCGGTCAGGACGCTGAAGGCTACCGCGCCTTCCGGCCGCAATATCCGACCGCGCTCTATGAGTGGCTGGCGCGAGCCGCGCCCTCGCGCGGGCTGGCTTGGGATTGCGGAACAGGCAGCGGGCAGGCCGCTGTCGGCCTCGCCGGCTGTTTCGAGCGCGTCGTCGCGACCGACCCGGACCCTCGCCAGCTCGCAATGGCGCCGAAGCGCGCCAACATCGACTACCGTCTCGCCGCCGCCGAAGCCGATCTCGGCCTCGCGGGCCGGGTCGACCTCATCGCCTGCGCCTGCTCCGTCCACTGGTTCGACTTGCCGGCCTTTTACGCCCGCGCCCGCGAGGCCCTGAAACCGGACGGGATCATCGCGGTCTGGACCTATGACTGGCCCTTGACAGGCTCGGCGCCTCTGGACGCGGCGCTGGAGACGCTGAAGAACGACATCCTCGGACCCTTCTGGGGCGAGAACGCCCGCTATTATTTCAGCGGCTATGCGGCGCTTCCCTTCCCCTTCGAGGAGCGCCCGGCGCCTTTGTTCCATTCCCCGATCGCCGCTTCCTGCGAGGAACTCATGAACTTCCTGAGCACATGGTCGGCCGTGCGGAAATATCGCGCGCGTCACGGCCGCGATCCCCTCGCGCGGATCGGGATGCAAGTCGCGCATGCATGGAAGGCGAGCCCGCCGGTTTCTCCGGTCAGCGTTCCGCTGCATATGCGATGCGGAAGCCTGTGACGGAGAGCGGGAGCGCTCCGGGCGACGCAACGCGTCGGTTGAGTTCAGGCGGCTCCCGCCTAAAGGCAGCGCCATCCGGCGTTTGAGCGGGAACGAAAAAAGAACTTGGCATTGAGAACAAATCATGCACAATGCAAATCACGCATAATGATCGTCAGCCGTTGCCCCGGCCCTTGAAATCATGCCAGAAGGGATTCCAGCCGTGAGCCAAGCCAATCTCCGCCTCGTGGAAGGAACGTCCGTGGACAAGACCAAGGCGCTTGACGCCGCCCTGTCGCAGATCGAACGCGCCTTCGGCAAGGGCTCGATCATGCGGCTCGGCAAGAATCAGAAGGCCGTCGAGATCGAGACCATCTCGACCGGCTCGCTCGGCCTCGACATCGCGCTCGGCGTCGGCGGGCTGCCGCGTGGCCGAATCGTCGAGATCTACGGCCCCGAATCGTCGGGCAAGACCACGCTGACGCTCCATGTCATCGCCGAGGCGCAGAAGGCGGGCGGCGTCTGCGCCTTCGTCGACGCCGAACATGCGCTCGACCCAGTCTATGCCCGCAAGCTCGGCGTCAACCTGGACGAATTGCTGATCTCCCAGCCCGACACCGGCGAACAGGCGCTCGAAATCACGGATACGCTTGTGCGATCCGGCGCGGTCGACGTGCTCGTGGTCGATTCGGTCGCCGCGCTCACGCCGCGCGCGGAAATCGAGGGCGAGATGGGGGAGGTGCAGCCCGGCCTGCAGGCGCGCCTGATGAGCCAGGCGCTGCGCAAGCTCACCGCCTCCATCTCCCGCTCCAACACCCTCGTCATCTTCATCAACCAGATCCGCATGAAGATCGGCGTGATGTATGGCTCGCCGGAAACCACGACGGGCGGCAATGCGCTGAAATTCTACGCTTCCGTGCGTCTCGACATTCGCCGCGTCGGCGCGATCAAGGAGCGCGACGAGACCATCGGCAACCAGACCCGCGTGAAGGTAGTCAAGAACAAGGTCGCCCCGCCTTTCAAGCAGGTTGAATTCGACATCATGTATGGCGAAGGCGTCTCCAAGGCCGGCGAGCTGATCGATCTTGGCGTGAAAGCCGGCGTCGTCGAGAAATCCGGCGCGTGGTTCTCCTATGACAGCCAGCGCCTCGGCCAAGGCCGCGAAAACGCCAAAGGGTTTTTGCGCCAGAACCCCGAGGCCGCCGCACGCATCGAGCAGGCGATTCGTGAAAACGCCGGGCTTATCGCAGAGAAAATTCTCGACGCCGGCGGCGCCGGGGACGGCGACGAATAGGCGGGCGCCTGCCGCAAATCGATTGGCTCGAATCGAGCAAGGCCCGATTTCCGGGCCTTTTTCATTGCCGAAACGGCTGCGGACTGGCATATCGCGCGCAACCGGCGACACTCCCGGGCCCAGTTCGCGCGCCCGCTTTCGCCCGGCGCCCCTTTTCACCATATGATCGGTGAAATCCCGATCACGCCTCCAGAGAGACGCAAAATGAGCAGCGTCAACCAGATACGCTCCGCCTTCCTCGATTATTTCGTGCGCAACGGCCACGAGAAGGTCGCGTCGTCTCCGCTCGTTCCCCATAACGACCCAACCCTCATGTTCACCAATGCGGGCATGGTCCAATTCAAGAACGTCTTCACGGGCGTTGAGACGCGTCGCCAGGCCCGCGCCGCCTCGGCGCAGAAATGCGTGCGCGCCGGCGGCAAGCACAACGACCTCGACAATGTCGGCTACACGGCCCGCCACCACACCTTCTTCGAAATGCTGGGGAACTTCTCCTTCGGAGACTATTTCAAGGAAGGAGCGATCGAACTCGCCTGGGGCCTGATCGCCAAGGAATTCCAGCTTCCCGTCGACCGCCTGCTCGTCACGGTCTATCATGACGACGACGAGGCCTACGACCTTTGGAAAAAGATCGCGGGCCTCCACGACAGCCGCATCATCCGCATCGCCACCTCCGACAATTTCTGGAGCATGGGCGACACCGGTCCCTGCGGTCCCTGTTCGGAAATCTTCTACGACCAGGGCGAAGCGCTCGCTGGCGGCCCGCCCGGCAGCCCCGACGAGGACGGCGACCGCTTCCTCGAATTCTGGAATCTCGTCTTCATGCAATATGAGCAGGTCGCGCCGGGCCAGCGCGCCCCGCTGCCGCGCCCCTCGATCGACACCGGCATGGGCCTCGAGCGAATCGCGGCGATTATGCAGGGCGTGACCTCCAATTACGACATCGACCTCTTCCGCGCCCTGATCGGCGCCGTGGCCGACCTCACGGGCGCCGCCTATTCGGGATCGCAGGCGGCGAGCCACCGCGTCATTGCGGACCATCTGCGCGCCTCGTCCTTCCTCGTCGCAGACGGCGTGACCCCATCCAATGAAGGCCGCGGCTACGTCCTGCGCCGCATCATGCGCCGCGCCATGCGCCACGCCCAGATCCTCGGCGCCCGGGAGCCGCTGATGTGGCGGCTCGTGCCCACGCTCGTCGCCGAAATGGGCCAGGTCTATCCGGAGCTCGTCCGCGCGCAGGCGCTGATCGTCGATACGCTGAGGACCGAGGAGACGCGCTTCCGTGCGACGCTCGCCCGCGGCCTCGCCATTCTCGACGAGGAAACCGCCGGGCTCGCGGACGGCGCCAAATTCTCCGGCGAAACCGCTTTCAAGCTCTACGACACCTACGGCTTCCCGCTCGACCTCACCGAGGACGCGCTGCGTCCCCGCGGCATCGCCGTCGACAAGGAAGCGTTCAACGCCGCGATGGAGCGGCAGCGCGCCGAAGCCCGCAAGGCCTGGGCGGGCTCTGGCGAAACCGCGACGGAGACGCTGTGGTTCGCGCTCAAGGAGCGCCTCGGCGCGACGGAGTTTCTCGGATATGACACGGAGAAGAGCGAAGGCGTCGTCACCGCGCTCGTTCACGACGGCGCCGAGGCGTTCATCCTGAAAGCGGGCCAGCGCGGCGCGGTCATCCTCAACCAGACGCCCTTCTACGGGGAATCGGGCGGCCAGCTTGGCGACGTCGGCGTCTTCAAGAGCAAGGGCGTCCGCTTCCGCGTCGAGAACACGCTGAAGAAACCGGGCGACCTCATCGTGCATGAGGGCGTCGTCGAGGAAGGCGAAATCGCGCCCGGCCTCGCGCTGGAGCTCGAGGTCGACCATGCGCGCCGCAAGGCCGTTCGCGCCAACCATTCCGCGACCCATATTCTGCACGAGGCGCTGCGGCAGGTGCTGGGCGACCACGTGGCCCAGAAGGGCTCTCTCGTCGCGCCCGAGCGCCTGCGTTTCGACTTTACCCACCCGAAGCCCCTCACCCAGGAGGAGCTCGCGCGCGTGGAAACCCTCGCCAATGAAATCGTCCAGGACAACGCGCCGGTCGATACGCGGGTGATGGCCCAGGATGAAGCGATACAGTCCGGCGCCCGCGCGCTCTTCGGCGAGAAATATGGCGACGAGGTGCGCGTCGTCGCCATGGGCCGCCCCGACCCCGACGCCCGTCACGCCTTTTCCGTGGAGCTCTGCGGCGGCACGCATGTGTCGCGCACCGGCGACATCGGTCTGATCGCGATTGTCTCCGAAGGCGCGGTCGCCTCCGGGGTGCGTCGCATCGAAGCGCGCACCGCCGAGGGGGCGCGCGCCTATCTTTCGTCGCAGGCGCGCGCGCTTCAGGACATCGCCGCCTTGATGCGCGCGTCGGTCGAAGACGCGCCGGGCCGCCTCTCCCAGCTAATCGACGAGCGCAAGAAGCTCGAGCGCGAGCTTGCCGAAGCCAAGCGCAAACTGGCCCTGGGCGGCGGGGGCGATGGCGGCGGCCCGGAGGCCCGCGACATTGGCGGGGTGAAGCTGCTCACGCGCGCGGTCGAGGGGATCGACGCGAAAGACCTGAAATCGCTCGTCGACGACGCCAAGAAGAGCATCGGTTCGGGCGTCGTCGTGATCGCAAGCGCGTCGCCCGACGGCAAGGCGGGGGTTGTCGTCGGCGTCACCGACGATTTGACGGCGAAATACAGCGCGGTCGACTTCGTGCGCGTCGCAAGCGCGGCGCTGGGCGGCAAGGGCGGCGGCGGCCGAGCCGACCTCGCCCAGGCGGGCGGACCCAACGCCGCCGCGATCAGCCAGGCGCTCGCCTCCGTGGAGGACGCGCTTCGCAGCAAGGCCGCCCAGTGACGACAGGCGACCGGCGCAACTGGTATCGCCGGCTGCGCCGCCGCGTCCATGTCGTTCTCGACGGCGGCGCGCATGACCGCCTGACCCGATTCGTCCATCGCGCGCTGATCGCGCTCGTCGCCCTCTCGGTCCTTTCGGTCATCCTGGAATCCGTTCCGGAATACGACCGTAAGTTCCATCCGCTCTTCCTGGGCGTCGAATATCTGGCCGTCGGCCTGTTCACGATCGAATATCTGCTGAGGCTCTGGTCCGCGCCGGATTACACGCCCTATTCCGACCGCAGCCCGCTGCGCGCGCGGCTCGCTTTCATGGCGTCGGGCTCGGCGATCGTGGATCTGCTGACCATCCTGCCGGTCTATATCTCGTTCTTTTTCGCGGCCGATTTGCGCGTTTTCCTCATCCTGCGGTTGCTGCGCTTCTTCAAGCTCGCGCGCTATTCCGCCGGCATCCGCACCCTCGTCGCGGTGATGGAGGCGGAGCGCAAGGCGCTCATGGCGACCGGCATTCTGCTTTTCGGCGCCGTGCTCTTTTCGGCGAGCGCCATCCATATCGCGGAACATGACGCGCAGCCCGAAAATTTCGGCTCCATTCCCGCCGCCATGTGGTGGGCCATCGTCACCATCACCACCGTCGGCTATGGCGACGTGACGCCGCTGACGCTGGCGGGGCGGGTGATCGCCTCCATCACCATGGTGACGGGCTATGTGATGCTTGGCCTGCCGGTCGGCATCGTCGCGACGGCCTTCGCGGAGGAAATCCACCGTCGTGAATTCGTCGTAACCTGGAGCATGGTGGCGAGCGTGCCGCTCTTTCGCTCGCTCGACGCGACCGCCATCGCGGAGATCATGCGCTATCTCAGCGCCCAATCGGTTCCCGCGGGCACCCTCGTCGTGCGGCGGGGCGACATGGCTCAATCCATGTATTTCGTGGCGGAGGGCGAGGTCGAAGTCGAG
The DNA here is from genome assembly GCF_052186135.1 of Methylocystis sp. JAN1. Lineage (GTDB taxonomy): Bacteria > Pseudomonadota > Alphaproteobacteria > Rhizobiales > Beijerinckiaceae > Methylocystis. The sequence continues at coordinate 4,013,340 of NZ_CP181499.1, forward strand.
CTGCCGGCGGAAACCGTCCGTCTTGGCGTCGGCCAGTTTTTCGGCGAGATCGCCGTGCTCCACAAGACGCTAAGGACCGCGAACGTGCGCGCCGTCCAGCCGACCAAGCTCCTGATTCTGGACGCCTATGACTTGCAGACGCTCATCTCCCGGAATCCGGAGATCGGCGACGCCATCCGGGAGGTCGCCGCGGATCGTTCCGAACTTGCGCCGGAAGAACGGCACGGCGACATGATCGAGGCGGAGTTCGAGGAGCATTCCCTTTCGCCCGGACAGGAAGGGTAGCGCACGGCTCGCGGAAAAGCGGACACAGGTCTTGCGCAAGAAGGGCGCTCCAACCTTCGACCCGGTCACGTTAGCTGCGAGACGCACTGAACGCCGCGTGATCCAGGCAAGCAGATGCGAGCGGCTTCTTAAAGTTCGTTTCGCAAAAAAAGAGAGCGCCGCGTCGGCGGACGCGGCGCTCTCCGAAAACGAAGGACGATCGCGAGGGGCTCAGTCCAGGGAAGCGCGCATTTCTTCAAGCTGCGCAAGCTTGGCGCCCGCCGTCTGACGCGCGCTGTCAGTCTTGGCGTCCGCCAGGTCTTCCTTGGCGTTCCTGATGTCGGCGTCGAGCTTGGCGACGTCGATGTCGGCGAGCGAAACCGCGAGTTCGGCCAGGATCGTGAAACCCGCCGCGTTCACGTCGGCGAAACCGCCCCGGACGAAAAGCTTTTCGACCTTGCCGTCGCCGCCCGCGACCGTGACGACGCCCGACTTCAGCGTCGTCATCACCGGGGCGTGATCCTTGAGGACCGTGAACTGGCCCTCGGCGCCCGGCGCGACGACGGATTCGACATCGCCCGAAAACAGGAGCTTCTCGGGAGAAACGAGTTCGAAGTGAAAAGCGGCCATGGCTGTCCCGATGTTTGGACCGCGAGCCCTCGGGCTCGCCTGACGACGATGCGAGTCTTCGCGCTATGACTGCGGGCCCGCAGGCCCGCAATCCAAATTCCTACGCCGCTTCCTTGGCGAGCTTGGCGGCCTTCTCGATCGCCTCTTCGATGGAGCCGACCATGTAGAAGGCGGCCTCCGGGAGGTGATCGTAGTCGCCGTTCACGAGGCCCTTGAAGCCCTTGATCGTGTCGGCGAGCGCGACGAGCTTGCCCGGCGAGCCGGTGAAGACCTCTGCGACGTGGAAGGGCTGCGACAGGAAGCGCTCGATCTTGCGGGCGCGGGCGACGACCAGCTTGTCCTCCTCGGAAAGCTCGTCCATGCCCAGGATCGCGATGATGTCCTGAAGCGACTTGTAGCGCTGCAGGGTCGACTGGACCTTGCGGGCCACCTCGTAATGCTCCTCGCCGACGATCGCCGGGGAAAGCATGCGCGAGGTCGAATCGAGCGGGTCGACAGCCGGATAAATGCCCTTCTCGGCGATGGAGCGGGACAGAACGGTCGTGGCGTCCAAGTGAGCGAAGGACGTGGCCGGCGCGGGGTCGGTCAGGTCGTCGGCCGGGACGTAAATGGCCTGCACCGAGGTGATCGAGCCCTTGGTGGTGGTGGTGATGCGCTCCTGCAGCGCGCCCATATCGGTGGCGAGCGTCGGCTGATAACCCACCGCCGATGGAATGCGGCCGAGAAGCGCCGACACTTCCGAGCCCGCCTGGGTGAAGCGGAAGATGTTGTCGACGAAGAAGAGCACGTCCTGGCCCTGGTCGCGGAAATGCTCGGCGACGGTGAGGCCGGTCAGCGCGACGCGGGCGCGGGCGCCCGGCGGCTCGTTCATCTGGCCGTAAACCAGCGCGGCCTTCGAACCGGCGGTCGAGCCGTTGACGGGCTTCTTGTTCACGTTGCCCTCGATCATCTCGTGATAGAGGTCGTTGCCCTCGCGGGTGCGCTCGCCGACGCCGGCGAAGACGGAGTAACCGCCATGCGCCTTGGCGACGTTGTTGATGAGCTCCATGATGAGCACGGTCTTGCCGACGCCCGCGCCGCCGAACAGCCCGATCTTGCCGCCCTTGGCGTAAGGCGCGAGCAGATCGACGACCTTGATGCCCGTCTCGAGGATCTGCGCCTCGGTCGCCTGCTCCGAATAGGAGGGGGCCGGCTGGTGGATGGCGCGCTTGGCGGCGGTGACGATCGGGCCGACTTCGTCGACCGGCTCGCCGATGACGTTCATGATGCGGCCGAGGCATTCGTCGCCCACCGGAACCGAAATCGGCGCGCCGGTGTCGACGACTTCCTGACCGCGGGTCAGACCCTCGGACGTGTCCATGGCGATGGTGCGCACGGAGTTCTCGCCGAGATGCTGCGCGACTTCGAGAACGAGGCGGGAGCCCTGGTTCGTCGTCTCGAGCGCGTTGAGAATCTCGGGCAGGTGGCCGTCGAACTTCACGTCGACGACGGCGCCGATGACTTGGGTGATGCGGCCCGTGGGCTTGTTGGCGGCCATTTTACGTCCTCGTCTATTTTAGCGATCAGAGCGCTTCGGCGCCCGAGATGATTTCGATGAGTTCCTTGGTGATCATCGCCTGGCGCGACCGGTTGTAGAGGGTCGTCTGCTTCTTGATCATGTCGCCGGCGTTGCGCGTGGCGTTGTCCATCGCGCTCATCCGCGCGCCCTGCTCCGAGGCGGCGTTTTCGAGCAGCGCGCGGAAAACCTGCACCGAGATGTTGCGCGGCAGAAGGTCGGAGAGAATCTCGTCCTGGCCGGGCTCATATTCGTAGGCGGGCTGCGCGCCTTCCTGCGCGGGGGCGTTCTCATTGGCGGCGATTTGCGCCGGGATGAGCTGCTGCGCGGTCGGGATCTGCGAGATCACCGACTTGAACTTCGAGAAGAACAGCGTGGCGACGTCGAACTCGCCGGCCTCGAAGAGCGCGATGATCTTCCTCCCGATCTCGTCGGCGTTCTCGAAGCCGATGGTTTTCAGGCCGCGCAGCTCGATCAGCTCGATGATCTCCTTCTCGAACTGACGGCGAAGCTGGTCGTAGCCCTTCTTGCCGACGCAGAGAATCTTGACCGTCTTGCCCTGGCCCTGAAGGCGCTGGACATGATCGCGGGCGAGGCGAACGATCGAGGAGTTGAACGCGCCGCAGAGGCCGCGCTCAGCCGTGGCGACGACGAGGAGATGCACGTCGTCCTTGCCATTGCCGGAAAGGAGCTGCGGACCGCCGGTGGCGACGCCGGCGGCGAGATTGGCGAGCACGGATTCCATGCGCTCGGCGTAGGGACGCGCGGCCTCGGCCGCCGTCTGCGCGCGGCGCAGCTTGGCCGCCGCGACCATCTGCATGGCCTTGGTGATCTTCTGCGTCGCCTTGACGGAAGAAATCCGGTTTCGAAGATCCTTCAACGAGGGCATGAGCGTGCTTCTTGTCTCGGTTGGAGTCCCCTCGCCCCGCCTGCGGGGAGAGGGCTAGGGAGAGGGTCAAAGCCGCAATAATGCGGATGCCCCTCGCCCCTCACCCTGACCCTCTCCCCGCGCGCGGAGAGAGGGGAAAAATCACGCGAAAGACTTCGCGAAGGTCTCGACGACGCTCTTGAGCTTCGCTTCCGTTTCGCCCGGAAGATCCTTGGTCGAACGGATGCTCTCGAGAATGTCGGCGTGCTGCGAGCGCAGCAGCGCCAAGAGACCGTCCTCGAAAGCCTTCACGCGGTTGACCGGCAGCGGATCGAGATAGCCGTTGACGCCGGCATAGATCACGCAGGTCTGCTCTTCCATCTTCAGCGGCGAGAACTGCGGCTGCTTCAGGAGCTCGGTGAGGCGCGCGCCGCGGTTCAGGAGACGCTGCGTCACGGCGTCGAGGTCCGAGCCGAACTGGGCGAAGGCCGCCATTTCTCGATACTGGGCGAGCTCGCCCTTGATCTTGCCCGCGACCTTCTTCGTCGCCTTGGTCTGCGCGGACGAGCCGACGCGCGACACGGAGAGGCCGACATTCACCGCCGGGCGGATGCCCTGATAGAAGAGATCGGTCTCGAGGAAGATCTGGCCGTCGGTGATCGAAATCACGTTCGTCGGAATATAGGCCGACACGTCGTTGGCCTGCGTCTCGATGACCGGCAGGGCCGTCAGCGAACCGGCGCCGCGATCGTCATTGAGCTTGGCGGCGCGCTCGAGAAGGCGCGAATGCAGGTAGAAGACGTCGCCCGGATAGGCTTCGCGGCCCGGCGGACGGCGCAGCAGCAGCGACATCTGGCGATAGGCGACGGCCTGCTTGGACAGATCGTCATAGATGATGACGGCGTGCATGCCGTTGTCGCGGAAATATTCGCCCATGGCGCAGCCGGCGAAGGGCGCCAGGAACTGCATCGGGGCCGGGTCCGAAGCGGTGGCCGCGACGATGATTGAATATTCGAGCGCGCCGCGCTCTTCCAGCACCTTCACGAACTGCGCGACGGTCGAGCGCTTCTGGCCGACGGCGACATAGACGCAATAAAGCTTCTGGCTTTCCGGGGCGCCTTCGGCGTTCAGCGGCTTCTGGTTCAGGATCGTGTCGAGCGCGATCGCGGTCTTGCCGGTCTGACGGTCGCCGATGATCAGCTCGCGCTGGCCGCGGCCGATCGGGATGAGCGCGTCGACGGCCTTGAGGCCGGTCGCCATCGGCTCGTGCACCGACTTGCGCGGAATGATGCCGGGGGCCTTCACGTCGACGCGGGCGCGCTGGGTCGCCTTGATCGGACCCTTGCCGTCGATCGGATTGCCGAGCGCGTCGACGACGCGGCCGAGAAGCTCCTTGCCGACCGGAACGTCGACGATGGCGCCCGTGCGCTTGACCGTCTGGCCTTCCTTGATGTCGCGGTCGGAGCCGAAAATAACGATGCCGACATTGTCGCTTTCGAGGTTCAGCGCCATGCCGCGGACGCCGTTCTCGAACTCGACCGTCTCGCCGGCCTGGACATTGTCGAGGCCATAGACGCGGGCGATGCCGTCGCCGACGGACAGGACCTGGCCGACCTCGGTGACCTCGGCCTCATTGCCGAAGTTGGCGATCTCGTTCTTGAGGATCGCGGAAATTTCAGCGGCGCGGATATCCATCAGCCGACCTCTTTCATGCGTGTGCGGATTGAGTTGAGCTTGGTGCGAACGGAAGCGTCGACCATGCGCGAACCGAGTTTGACGACGATGCCGCCGATGATCGACGGATCGGTGCGAACGTTGAGGCTGACCGACTTGCCGCCAGTGACCGCGGCGAGCGCCTGGCGGAGCGCCGATTCATGATCGGGCTTCAGCGGAGCGGCGACGGTGACGTCGGCGCGCACGAGGCCCTTGGCCTTGTCGTGCAGCCCCTGATAGGCGGCGATCATATCGGGAAGAACGAAAAGGCGGCGCTTGGAGGCGACGAGGCGAATGAAATTCGCGGCGACGCCCGAAACGCCCGCTTTTTTGAGAACGGCGTCGAGCGCCTTGACCTGCTCCTGCGCCGTGAACACCGGGCTCTTCACCAGGCGCTTCAGATCGGCGCTTTCATTGATGAGGCTCTGGAACGCGGCCAGAGCGGCGGCGACCTCGTCGGCGGCGTTCTTTTCCGACGCCAGTTCGTAAAGGGCGGAGGCGTAACGTCCCGCGACGCCGGAAAGCGAAACTCCGTCTTGAGCCACTTGGATCGCTCGTCAAATTCGCATCGCTCAAAGCGGCCCCGCGACGCGATTAGGCGCTGGCGCGGCGGGCTGTCGGCTTCGAAGCGACGGATGCTGCAGGGGCAAGGAACTTAGAGCGGCAACGCCCCAGTCCCGAGGCGATGGGTCCCTAACACAGCGGATTTTGCGGCGCAACCCTGTCGGGCGCCCAGATTTGTCGCTAAAGCCTTCATCCGCGCATGATCGCGCCGCGGGTTTCGTGAAATATCGCCCGGTTCGCCTGCGGCGTTTTGACAAGGCCGGAAAGATCGGCGCCGGGTTGACGCCGACCGCCCCGCGCGCGCCGTCGCTTTGCTTCCCGCGTAGCCCGCGATAAGTTCTCCGCCCGGCGCCGACCGCGCGCCGAAGCGCGATTGGAGAGGGGCATGGCGAGGGCGATTGTCGGCGTCATCGGAGGTTCGGGCGTCTACGACCTTCCCGGCGCGGAAAACATCCGGCGCGAGCGCGTTTCGACGCCCTGGGGCGATCCCTCGGACGAACTGGTTTTCGGCGAGATCGGCGGCGCGCGGGCGGTGTTCCTGCCCCGTCACGGGCGCGGCCACCGGCTTTCGCCCTCCACCATCAACTACCGCGCCAACATCGACGCGATGAAGCGGGCCGGCGTCACCGACATCATCTCGGTCTCCGCCTGCGGCTCCTTCAAATCGCAGTTCTTTCCGGGGCTCTTCGTGCTGGTCGACCAGTTCGTCGACCGCACTTTCGCGCGCCAGTCCTCCTTTTTCGGCGACGGCTGCGTGGCGCATGTCTCCATGGCGCATCCCATCGCCCCGAGGCTCTCGGCGCGAATCGCGAAAGCCGCGCGAGACGAGGGAATCGAAATCGCGGTCGGCGGAACCTATGTCTGCATGGAAGGCCCGCAATTCTCGACCTACGCCGAGTCGCTGCATTACAAGGCGGCGGGCTTCGATCTCATCGGCATGACCGCCATGCCCGAAGCCAAGCTCGCGCGCGAGGCGGAAATTTCCTACGCGACCATCGCCATGGTCACCGATTTCGACTGCTGGCATCCCGAGCACGACCATGTGGACGTGGCGTCGGTGATCGAGATCGTGCGCCGCAACTCGGCCCGGGCGGCGCGGCTCGTGGCGCGCGTGCTCAAGGATTTCCCGGCCGAACACGAGCCCTGCCCCATCGGCTCCGATCGCGCGCTGGACAACGCCATCCTCACGGCGCCGGACGCGCGAGACCCCGAATTGCTGAAGAAGCTCGACGCGGTGATGTCGCGGCTGAACAGCAGGTCAGCATGAGAAGGGGACCAAAGCCGCCTTGATAACGCCGGCCGCGCGGCGTCGGCGGCGCCTCGTCGGCGAGAGAAGAGGCGGCGTCCTCGACGGCGAGAAAGGAGGAGAGTATCGCCGTAAAGGCCAGGAGGCGCAGGAGCGGGAAAAGGAAAATCGTTTTCATTCGGAAATTTCCGCGCCGCGCGATTGCGAAAAGCTTAGGGAAGGCGGTTACGGAAATTTAAACGGCCGCGCAGCCCTAACGAAGCGTTGCGCGCAGCCGCGGCGGCGGGGATCGCGATGCGCCTTGGCGGCGACGAGAAGCGCGAAAAATAAGGCCGCGAGCGCACACATCTGGCCGTATTCTTGGAACGAAGCCTGCTTGAGTGTATGCAGCTTCGCTGCGCGCGCCAGCGCGAACTCAGCTTATGGTTGAGCAATACGCAATCTGCGACCAGAGGTCCATTATGCCGCTACGCGCCGCCATCCGCACGATCCCGGATTATCCGAAAAAGGGCATTCTCTTTCGCGACATCACCACGCTGCTCGGCGACGCGAAGGCCTTCCGCAAGGCCGTCGACGAATTGGTGCAGCCCTGGGCGGGGGCGAAGATCGAAAAGGTCGCCGGCATGGAGGCGCGCGGCTTCATCCTCGGCGGCGCCGTCGCCCATCAGCTCTCGGCGGGCTTCATCCCGATCCGCAAAAAAGGCAAATTGCCGCACGAGACTGTGTCGATTTCCTACGATCTCGAATACGGGACCGACGAAATGGAGATGCATGTGGACGCCGTCGCGCGAGGCGAGAAGGTGATCCTCGTCGACGACCTCATCGCCACCGGCGGCACGGCGGAAGGCGCGATCCGGCTGCTGCAGAAGATGGGCGCCCACGTCGTCGCGGCCTGTTTCGTGATCGATCTTCCCGATCTCGGCGGCGCGACGAAGATCGAGGCGCTGGGCGTGCCCGTTCGCACGCTTGTCGCCTTCGACGGTCATTGAGGATGATTGTCCGCCGGCCGCGGCGCCTGTAGGATTGAGCCGCAAAGCTTATGAAGCCGCGTTCCACCTATCTCCTCCTGGCCGCCGTCGCTTTGGGCGCGCTCGCAATGGGCGTCGCGGCGCTGCGTTTCCTCCCCGCGGCGGGCGGACGCGGCGGCGCCGGCAAGGCCGCCCTTCTGAAGTCGCTGCATCCGGCCGGCGGATCGATCCTTCCCGGCCTTCGCCGCGCCGCGCCGCCGCCGGTCCAGGCGCCCGCCCCCTCCCCTCCGACGGTCGGGCAAGCTGCGCCCGCCGCGCCGATCGTCCCGCCGGCGGCGCCTGTCGCGGCCGCGCCGCCCGCGACGCAGGCGCAGACCGCGCAGGGAGTCGCCGACGGCGAACACCCGCCGATCCCCGAATTGGAGCCGTCGCTCGAGCGGCAGACCGGGGTCGAGGGACTCGTCTCCTTTCCGCCCGTCGCGCCCGTCCCCCCCGCGCGGCCTGCCGAACTCCGCGCCGCCGAGACCATCGCGCCCCTGCCTCCCATTCGCCCGCGCGATCTCGCCGCGCTGGAAACGCCCGCGCAGCCGGCCCCGCTCGAGACGGCGCAGCCGCAAGCCGCACAACCGCCGGCCGTCCCGCAACACCCCGTGCAACCTCCGGCGACCGGCGCGTCCTGGTTTCCGCAATGGCCGTCCGCGCCGCAGGCCCCGATGGAGGCGCCGCAGACGGGAGCCGCTCCCGCGCCGGTTTACGTCAGCGCGCCACTGCCGCCCACGCGCCCGGCCGACCTCGACAAGCTCGCCTCCCTTGCCCCCGCCGCGAAGGCGGTCGCCACAGAGTCGGCTTCCGCCCAGGCGCCCGCCCCGCCCGCGGCGGCCGGCGGCGGGCAACAGACCGCGCGGCTCGAGGAGCCGACCCTACGGCCCGCGCCGGAGGACGCCTTCCAGGCGCCGCCGCCGAAGTTCGGCATGGGCGATCCGGTCTTCATGCGCATCTTCAAGCAGGAAGGGCAGCTCGAATTGTGGCTGAAGAAGAACGGCCGTTACTCGCTCTACAAGACCTTCCCCATCTGCAAATGGTCCGGCCGGCTGGGCCCGAAGCTCAAAGAG